>NZ_JAMGBC010000001.1:1204000-1505000 GCF_023516495.1 Sphingomonas anseongensis | reverse complement strand
CGGTTCCGCAGGCTCACGGCCAGGAATAGCACGAACCCCGTCACCAGAACCCAGGCGAACGCGAGGTGCCAGCGACGCGCCGCGGCCAAATTGTAGGTTGAGGGAATCGTTGCCCATCCCGGGAACGGGCGACCTTTGAACGTCAGCCACGGATGGTCGAAATTTGCCCCGAACTGCCCCCAATAGAGATGCGGGTGAGCGTTGAAGATCATCAGCCCGCTCATCAGCATGACGATGACGGTGATGGCGTTGACCCAGTGCCAGATGCGCGTTGGCAGCCGGTGGCGATAGGCAAACCGGCGCGGCGAGCGCGCTTCGATCGGCTCGGCGGTGACGGCAGCGTCGTTCATCAACGTCTCCCCGGCGAGCAGAAGCATAGCGCGGCCGAAGCAGGGCTAATAGGCCCTGGGCGATAGTCCTTCAGAAGGCGAGCGTTTGCACCAATCCGCCGGCTTCAAGCCGCGGCGAGTTCGGCCGCTGCCGGACGAGCAGGTCAGCCTGCGCAAGCGCATTCTGCGCGCTGGAATCCTGATTGCCGACAAGCTGCACGCGCTCGCCGGACCAGCAGGCGCGATGGAACGTCTCGCGGCTCCCGCATTCGGCGAGAGGGGCCTCGAGCGGGGCGTTGCGCCAGCCCAGGGCATCTTCCATCCGCCTGCCCGTCATCCCGGCCAGAAGAGGCGCGAGGAACAGGCGGGCAGTCACCATGGCCGAAGTCGGGTTGCCGGGGAGCCCGAGGACCAGCGCCTCGCCCGCGCGGCCTAGCCACACCGGCTTCCCGGGCTTCATCGCCACCTTGGAGAAGACGAGCTCGAGCCCCGCTGGCTCGAACATCGCCTTGGCGAAATCCTTCTCGCCCACGGAGGCGCCGCCAGTGACGATCACCAGGTCCGCTTCCTTTGCCGCGCTGGCTGCGGCCGACCGCATGCCGGCAAGCTCGTCGCGAAGGCGGCTGCGGCCGGTCACGTCGGCGCCCCATTGGTTCGCCATCGCGGCAACGCCGAACGAGACGCTCTCGGGGATCGCATCCGCCCGCGAGGTCGCACTGCCGGGTTCGGCAAGCTCATCGCCGGTGCTGAGGATATGCACTCGCGGCCGGCGATAAACCTGCACTCCGGCAATATCGGCCGCGGCGGCAGCGACAATCCCCCGCGGATCGAGAAAGCGACCGCAATCCAGCAGTTGGTCGCCCGAGCGAAAATCGTTTCCCGCGACGCGCACGTGACGCGCATTGCCAGGCGCGCTTTCGAAGATGGCGATGTCGCCTTCGCGGCGAACATTTTCCTGCATCACCACCCGGTCGGCGCCGGCCGGGACAGGCGCGCCGGTGAAGATGCGCACGCATTCCCCGGCGCCCATTGAGCCGCCGAAGCCGGCGCCCGCGAAGGATTCTCCGACGATGGTCAGCCGCGCGGGAACGGCTCGAAGGTCGGCATCCGCAAGCGCATAGCCGTCCATCGCGGAAACGTCCGTTCGCGGGGAATCGATCGCGGCTACGACGGGCGATGCGAGCACCCGCCCCGCCGCCTCCTCGATGCTTACGCTCTCGAAGCCCCGAGGTTTGGCCACGCGCCCGATCTCGGCGACCGCTTCGTCGAAGCTGATCATCGCGCCCAGTCGCCGGACTTCCCGCCCGTCTTCGAGACGACCGCGATGTCGCCGATGACCATCGTTCGGTCGATCGCCTTGAGCATGTCGAACAACGTCAGGCAGGCGACGGAAACGGCGGTTAGCGCCTCCATTTCGACACCGGTGACGCCTTTTGTGCGCACCTCCGACCGTACCCGCAGACCGGGCAGGCCTTCGTCGATTTCGACCTGCACCTCGACCTTCGTCAGCGACAGCGGGTGGCAAAGCGGGATCAGCTCGGCCGTGCGCTTGGCGGCCATGGTCCCGGCGAGCTCGGCGGTCGCGATCACGGAGCCTTTCGGGGTCGTCCCGGCGCGGATCTGCTCCAGCGTCCCCGGCGAGCAAGCCAAGGTGCCAACGGCGGTCGCGGTTCGAGTCGTGGCGGCCTTATCGGTCACATCGACCATCCGCGCCCGGCCCTGGTCATCGACATGGGAAAGCTTGCTCATGCGCACAAATGCCTGAGCCGCGGCACCTGCCCCGCGAGCGAACAGGGCCGGTAGCGGCTGTCGAGCTCCTGGCCGAGCACCAAGTCCCAGCCATCGCGGCACGCCCCGGTCGAGCCCGGCAGGCAGAAAATGAATGTGTCGTCGATCTGGCCCGCGAAGGCGCGCGACTGGAGCGTCGAAAGCCCGACGGTGCCGAGACTGGCATGGTGGAAGACCGTGGAAAAGCCGTCCATCTCGCGGCGGAACAGCGGCTTCACCGCCTCCGGAGTCACGTCCCGCGGCGAAAAGCCGGTGCCGCCGGTGGAAATGATCACGTCCACCTGCGGGTCGTCAGCCCAGGAGCGAACCTGGTCCCGGATCGACTCAACCTCGTCGCTGACGATGGCTTTTCCCGCCAGCTCGTGGCCGGCGGCGCTCAGCCGCTCGACGAGAAGCGCGCCCGACTTGTCGGTCTCCTCCGTCCGCGTGTCCGATACGGTGAGGACCGCGATCCGAAGCGGGTAAAAGGTCAGGCCTTCGTCGATCCCTGCCATTCCTCAGTCCCAGCGCTCGCGGTCGGAATAATCGGTCTCGGTGGGCTCGATCCAGCGCGATCCAGCCTCGCCCGTCTCGCGTTTCCAGAATATCGCCTCGGTCTTCAGCCGATCCATCAGGTAGTCAGCGGCATCGAAGGCCGACCGGCGGTGCGGCGACGCGGCGCCGGCGAATACGATCGGCTGGCCAGCCGGAACCTCCCCGAAGCGGTGGACGACGCGGACATGAGTGACGTCGAACCGCTCAGCCGCGGCGCCGGCGATGTCTTCGAGCGATTTCTGGGTCAGCGTCGGGTGATGCTCGAGCACCAGCACATCCACCGCCTCTCCGCCCGACGAGCGCGGACGCGCAATTCCGGTGAAGCTTACGACTGCTCCGTCGCCGGCCGCTTCGGCGACCAACGCCGCAAGCTCGAGGTCCGGGCGAAGCCGTTTTCCTTCAAGACGGGCGACGATGCTCATCCGCCGGACACAGGTGGAAGGAACTCGATCTCGTCGCCCTCGGAAACCATTTGCTCGTCGCCGACGATTGCGCCGCCGACGCAGGCTTTTGACCGCCCGCTCGCAAGAGTCGCGGCACCGCCCGGGAATTTTTCGGCTAGGATTCGGCGAACGTCCCCGACGCGCGAGTGCGCGGGGATATCGACCTCGACCTTCGGACCGATGGCCTGGGCGAGGCGCCCGTAGAAGCCGATCTTCACTCGGCGACCTGCGGATTGCGGAGCATGGGGTGCTCTCGCCATGCCAGCGCGGCGGCGTCAACTAATTATGGCCGACTCTCGGTCACGGAACGAGTTGAGGCCGACGGCACTTGTGAACGCATGGCTCAGTCTTCGAAAGCGCCAACGCCGATGGAAGCCGTGCTCGCTGCCGAGCTGCCGGTCGGCGAGGGCTGGCAATATGAGCCCAAGTGGGACGGCTTTCGTTGCCTCGCCCGGCGCGAAGGCGACGACGTCCAGCTGATCTCCAAGAGCGGGAAGCCGCTCGGCCGCTATTTTCCCGAAATGCTCGAGGTGCTGGCCAGGCTGAAGCAGGATCGATTCCTCCTCGACGGAGAGTTGATCATCACCGTCGGCGACGTCCTCTCCTTCGACGCCCTGCAACTTCGGCTTCACCCGGCGGAAAGCCGGGTGCGCAAGCTCGCCGCAGAGAGCCCCGCCGAGCTGATGCTGTTCGACCTCCTGTCGCTGGGCGGCGAGGATTTGTCGGACCGGCCCCTGTCGGAGCGGCGCTCGGCGTTGGAGAAATTCCACGCCTCCACCGATCAGCCCCAGCTCAAGCTGTCGCCGGCAACGCGCGAGCGTGATCTCGCGATCGGCTGGCTGGAACGGTCCGGCGGCGCACTCGACGGAGTCATCGCCAAGCGGCGCGACCAGCCGTACAAATCCGGCGAGCGGGCGATGGTGAAGGTGAAGCCCGAGCGCACCGCGGACTGCGTCGTCGGCGGCTTTCGCTATGGGGAAAAGCACGATTTCGTCGGCTCGCTGCTGCTCGGCCTCTACGATTCCAAGGGCCTTCTCAACCACGTCGGATTCACTTCGGCGATTCCCGCGAACGAGCGCGAGCAGCTGACGAAGGAGCTCGAAAAACTGATCGAGCCACCCGGGTTCACCGGGGATGCTCCCGGGGGGCCCAGCCGCTGGCGAACTGCGCGATCAGGCCAGTGGAAGCCGCTGAGGCCCGAGCTCGTCGTCGAGGTGAAGTACGACCAGGTGACCGCCGGCCGCTTCCGCCACGGAACGTCGATCGTCCGCTGGCGGCCGGACAAGGATCCTAAGCAGTGCACCTATGACCAGCTCAAGCCGGAGCTTCGCCCGTCGGAGCTCGCCGAGGTGTTCGGCCAGTGACCGCGGATCTGTTCGGCGAACCTGTCATCGCCGGGCTAGACTACCGGCCGGAGTTCATCACGCATGCCGAGGAGCAGGAGCTCGTCGGCCACCTTTCGGCGGAGGAGCTGTCGCCCTTTCGGTTCCACGGCTGGACCGGCAAGCGCCTGACTCGAAGCTTCGGTTGGCGCTACGATTTCGACGACGCCAGCTTCTCGCCGTCTGAGCCGATCCCCGGCTGGCTCGAGCCGCTGCGGTCGAAGGCGGCGGGCCTTGCGGGAGTCCGGCCGGACGATTTCGTGCACGCGCTGCTGGTTCGCTACGATCCCGGCGCGGGCATCGGCTGGCACAAGGACCGCTCGGTCTTCGAGACCGTCGTCGGAGTTTCGCTCGGCACGCCGGCAATGCTCCGCTTCCGGAGGCGACGCGCCGGGGGCTTCGACCGCATGCAGGTCGAGGTCGAGCCTCGCTCGGCCTATCTGCTCTCCGGCGAAGCGCGGCACGAATGGGAGCACGGCATCGCGCCCGGCGAGACGCTGCGCTTTTCCATCACATTCCGAACCCTTTCGGAGAAGGGCCGAAGGATCGCGACTTCCCCCTAGCGGCTCTCGAAACCGGCGACGCACTCGGCGACCCAGCGGGCCGCGGTCAAAGCGCTGAGGTCGGTCGGATCCAGCGGCGGGTCCCATTCGGTAAGGTCGATGACCCGCACCAGCGGATACTCCGCGATCTTCCGGACCGCCCAGAAAAAGTCGGCGACCTGCATCCCGCCGGGTCGCGCGCCCGGGGCCCCGGGCATCTGGCTCCGGTCGATCACGTCGATGTCGCAGTCGAGGACGACAGCGGTGCAGTTCGACACATGCTCGATCGCCCGCTCGACCGCGCTTCGGATCCCGTCGCGCCTGACCTGTTCCATGGTGACGACGAGATTGCCTGCAGCAAGCGCGTCCTGGTGCATCTTTGCCGTATTGGCGAAGCTTGCGAGGCCGATCTGGGCGATGTTGCCGCCCGGAAGCCCGTCCTCGATCAGGGCTCGAACCGGGTTGCCGTTGCTCAGGCCGTCGTCGAGGTCGCGCATGTCGAAGTGCGCGTCGAGTGTGATCAGTCCCACCTCCTCGAGCGGGAGGCCGAGTCCAAGCACCGCCGGCCTCGTCACCGCATTGTTGCCCCCGACGACCAATGTGAGCGCGTGGTCGGCGACGCTCGCCGCCACCGCTTCCGTGATGGGGCCTGTGGCCTCCTCGATCGACATGCCGCCAAGCGAGACGTCTCCCCGGTCACGGATGGCGGTGAAGATCGATCGCCCCATCTCCACGTCGTAGGTTCCGATGCGCCTCAGCGTCTCGCGGAGCAGCGACGGCGCCTTGTCGCACCCACCGGGAGTGACCGACCCCGCAGCGAGGGGCGCGCCGACAAGCCCGATGGGAACGGGGCTGTCGTCGTCGATCAGAAGGTCGGAAAGATTGGGCCAGGCGCTCATGGCTTTTGCCCTAACAGCCCCTCTTCCCTAAGGGCAAATCCATGTGGGACCGTCTCCTCACCGATTGCCATGTTGCGACCATGGAGCCTGCGCCCGGCAATCCGCTGGGCATAATCGAAAACGGCGCCATCGGAATCCAGGACGGCCGGATCGTCCGCGTCGGCACCAGGACCGACCTTGCCGGCAATCGCGCGCGCGAAGTTCTTCCGCTCGGAGGCGCGTGGGTGACGCCCGGCCTGATCGACTGCCACACGCACCTTATCTTCGGCGGCAACCGCGCCGACGAGCATGCGATGCGCCGCGCCGGCGCCAGCTATCAGGAAATCGCCGAAGCGGGCGGCGGGATCGCCTCGACTGTGAAGCGCACCCGCGAAGCATCGGAGCCGGAGCTGCTGGCCTCGGCTGCGATGCGCCTCGATGCGCTGATGAAGGGCGGGGTGACGACGATCGAGATCAAGTCCGGCTACGGGCTGGACCTCGAAGGCGAGCTTCGGCTGCTCCGTTGCGCCAAGGCGCTGGCCGCCAGCGAGGCCGTCCGCATCGTCCCGACCTTGCTCGCCCTCCACGCTTTGCCGGCAGAGTGGAAGGACCGGCGGATCGGCTATGTGTCGATGGTCATCGACGAGCTTCTTCCAGCGGTCGCCGACGAGCAGCTTGCTGAAACGGTGGATGCCTTCTGCGAGGACATGGCCTTCTCGTCTGACGAGGTGGAGCGCCTATTCAAGGCGGCGCACGCGCGCGGCTTTCGGGTCAAGCTTCATGCCGAGCAATTGTCGAACCAGAATGGCGCTGCGCTCGCGTCGAAATACAACGCTCTGTCTGCCGATCATCTCGAGCATCTCGACGAGCATGGCGCGGCAGCGATGGCGGAGGCGGGGACGGTCGCGGTGTTGTTGCCCGGGGCCTTCTATGCCCTGCAAGAAGAGCGGAAGCCGCCGGTGCAGCTGCTTCGCGATCACAAGGTCCCGATCGCCGTCGCGACCGACTGCAACCCCGGCACTTCGCCTTTGCTTTCGCCGACCTTGGCGATGAACATGGCGTGCACTTTGTTCGGCCTCACGCCCGAGGAGGCGCTGGCTGGCATGACGATCAACGGCGCAAAGGCGCTCGGGATCGAGGAGGAAATCGGAACGGTCGCCGTCGGCAAGGCCGCCGACCTTTGCGTGTGGCGGCTCGAAAGCCTGGCCGAGCTCGGCTACTGGATCGGCCTTCCGGGGCCTGAGCGGCGGATCTACGCCGGGGACGATACATAGAAGAATGACCGACAGACGCGACAACAGCCGCCACATCCGCGCCCGCCGCGGAAGCGAGATCGTGGCGAAGCAATGGACCACCGAAGCGGCGGTGCGGATGCTCCAGAACAACCTCGACGATGAGGTCGCCGAGGACCCGCAGAGCCTGGTCGTCTATGGCGGGATCGGGCGTGCCGCGCGCAACTGGCAATGCTTCGACAAGATCGTCGAGACGCTTGAGCGGCTGGAGGAAGACCAGACGTTGCTCGTCCAGTCGGGCAAGCCGGTCGGCGTGTTCCGCACGCACAAGGATGCGCCGCGAGTCCTCATCGCCAATTCGAACATCGTGCCCAAGTGGGCGAACTGGAACACGTTCAACCAGCTCGATCGCGCGGGCCTCATGATGTACGGCCAGATGACCGCCGGAAGCTGGATCTACATCGGCACGCAGGGCATCGTCCAAGGCACCTACGAGACCTTCGTCGAGATGGGCCGCCAGCATTATGGCGGCGACCTGTCCGGCAAGTGGATCCTGACCGCAGGGCTCGGCGGGATGGGCGGAGCGCAGCCCCTCGCGGCGGTGATGGCGGGCGCCCACTGCATCGCCATCGAGGTCCAGGAAAGCCGGATCGAGAAGAGGCTGGAGACCCGCTACCTCGACAGGCGCGCGACCAGCATCGACGAGGCGCTGGAGATCATCCGCACCGCGACCGAGCCGACCAGCGTCGGCCTGCTCGGCAACGCCGCCGAAATCCTTCCTCAGATGCTCGAGCGAGGGATCAAGCCGGATGCGCTCACCGATCAGACCAGCGCCCACGATCCCGCGAACGGCTATTGCCCGGCGGGCTGGAGCGTCGCCAAGTGGCAGGAAATGCGCGAGCGAGATCCCGCCGCCGTCGCCGAAGCCGCAAAGCAGTCGATCGCCAAGCACGTCGAGGCCATGCTCGCCTACAAGGCACAGGGCGTCCCGACTTTCGATTACGGCAACAACATCCGCCAGGAAGCTTTCGACGAGGGCGTCACCCACGCGTTCGACTTCCCGGGCTTCGTCCCCGCCTACGTCCGCCCGCTCTTCTGCCGGGGGATCGGCCCGTTCCGCTGGGCGGCGCTTAGCGGCGACCCTGAGGACATCTATAAAACCGACGCGAAGGTGAAGGAGCTCATCCCCGACGACAGGCACTTGCACCGCTGGCTCGACATGGCGCGCGAGCGGATCGCCTTCCAGGGACTTCCCGCGCGGATCTGCTGGGTCGGACTAGGCCAGCGCCACCGTCTCGGCCTCGCGTTCAATGAGATGGTGAGGAGCGGTGAAGTCTCCGCCCCGATCGTCATCGGCCGCGACCATCTGGACAGCGGCAGCGTCGCCTCGCCCAACCGCGAGACGGAAAGCATGAAGGACGGAAGCGACGTCGTCTCCGACTGGCCCATCCTCAACGCGCTTCTCAATTGCGCGTCCGGCGCGACCTGGGTGTCGTTCCACCACGGCGGCGGCGTCGGAATGGGCTATTCGCAGCACGCGGGCCAGGTGATCGTCGCCGACGGAACCGACGATGCGGCGCGGCGGCTCGAGCGGGTGCTTTGGAACGACCCCGGCACCGGGGTGATGCGCCATGCGGACGCAGGCTATGAAAAAGCCATCCAATGCGCTCGCGAACAGGGACTCGACCTGCCGATGGTGACCACTTGAAGCTCAATCCAGAACAGGTGACGCTCGACCAGCTCCGCCAGCTCTGTGCTGGCGCGGAAGGCTCGCTCGACGACACGTCGATGCAGCGTGTCGCGGACTCCGCCGCCTCGGTGGAGCGGATCGTCGCGGGCGGCGAGACCGTCTACGGAGTCAACACCGGTTTTGGGCTTCTCGCCAACACGCGAATCCCCGACGACCGGCTTGCCGAGCTCCAGACCAACCTCATCCTGTCGCACAGCGCGGGGCTGGGCGACCCGCTCCCGCGCCACGTCTCGCGGCTGATGATCCTGCTGAAGCTGCTCGGCCTCGGTCGCGGTTTTTCCGGCGTTCGCCCGGTCGTCATCGAAGCGCTTCAGGCGCTCGTGGAGAAGGACGCAATTCCCGTCATCCCGAGCCAGGGAAGCGTCGGCGCTTCCGGCGATCTCGCACCGCTCGCGCACATGAGCGCAGCGCTGATGGGCCAGGGCAGCATCGATGTCGCCGGCGAAGTCATGCCCGCCGCCGCAGCGCTGCAAAAGCTCGGGCTGGACCCGCTCCAGCTCGGCCCCAAGGAGGGGCTGGCGCTGATCAACGGCACGCAAACATCGACCGCCATCGCGCTCGACGCCTTGTTCGCCGGCGAGCGCGTGTTCGCGGCCGCCATCGCCGCCGGAGCGCTTTCGGTCGATGCGCTCAAGGGTTCGGTGAAGCCGTTCGATCCGCGGGTTTCCAAGCTTCGCGGCCAGCCCGGCCAGATCCGCGTCGCAAAGGCGCTCCGCGACCTTCTCGACGGAAGCGAGATCGTCGCCAGCCATGCGACGGGCTGCCCCAAGGTGCAGGACCCGTACAGCTTTCGCTGCCAGCCGCAGGTGATGGGCGCGGGGCTCGACCTGCTCGCCAACGCGGCGCGGACTCTGACCATCGAAGCCGGCGCGGTCACCGACAATCCGATCGTCTTCCCAGACGAGGATTGCGCGATCTCCGGCGGCAATTTCCACGCCCAGCCGGTCGCCTTCGCCGCCGACACGATAGCGATGGCGCTGTGCGAAGTCGGCTCGATTTCCGAGCGCCGCACTGCCGTCCTGATCGACCCGAAGATGAGCGGGCTGCCGCCCTTCCTGGTCGAGAATTCGGGCCTCAATTCCGGCCTGATGATCCCGCAGGTGACGGCCGCTGCGCTGGTCAGCGAGAACAAGAGCCTCGCTTTCCCGGCGAGCGTCGATTCGATCCCGACGTCAGCCGGCCAGGAAGATCATGTGTCGATGGCGCCGATCGCAGCCCGCAAGGCGGGAACGATCGCTCGCAACGCCGCGGGAGTCGTCGCGGTTGAGCTGATCGCCGCAGCGCAGGGTGTGGATTTTCACGCACCGCTGAAAACGTCGCCGAAGCTGCAGGAGGTTCTTTCGAGCGTTCGCAAGCTGTCGCCAGGCTTTACGTCTGACCGCTACTGGGCGGACGACATGGCCGCACTTCAGTTCGCTGTGCTGGCGGGCGAGATCGGTGCAGGCGAGGACTTTCTCGGCTAGCGCACCCGATCCCAGTTCTTCGACCGGCAGATCACCGCGAGCACGCAGCCGCGAACGGTCAGCTTGTCGTTGGACACCTGGTTGATTGTCCCGCGCGCATAAATGTTGCGGTCGGCGAGGAAGACGGTCGCGCGGTAGCTTCTCGCGCCTGTCCTTTCGATGTCCTTGATCAGCCGCGCGCCGATCAGTTCGGTGTCGCTCCCGCGCTCGGCTTTGGCCTGCTGGGTCGGCGATGCCTTGACCACGGTTCCGCACAGGTCGCGGCCGCACGGCGCGATGACGACCTCCATCTTGCCGTTCTTCCAGCGGCCCTCGATCGGGCTCTTGGCGAATGCCGGCGCCGACCCGGACACGAGGGCGAGAGCTACCGTTGTTGCGAAAATCCGTTTCATGTTCACCGGTTTAGCTGTGCTTTGTGGCAGCAATGGAGCCTTCAGCTTGCGCGGCGATGAACGCGCCTGCGGTTATTCCTGATCCGGCAAGGGGCCTTCAACCCGGGTCCACTGAGTGGCCTTGCAGAGCGACTTGCCCATGGCGCAGCCCGAAACCTTCAATTGGTCGCCGCTGATCCGCTCGATCTTTGCGGTGACGCGCATGTTCTTGTCGGGAATGAACAATTTGCCTTGCCAGCGCCCCCTTTTGTCGCGTTTCAGGCCGGTGAGAAGCTGAGTGCCGACCAGCTGGCCGGTCGTCTTCGCGGAATCTTTCTTCGCTTTCTCGCTGGCCCAGGCGACCGTGCCGCAGAGGCTGTCGCCGCAAGGCGCGATGGTGACGATGCTGTTGCCGCCAGGGCTTCGCCACGTTCCCTCGATCGATTCCGGGGCGACCGCGGCTGGTTGCACCGCCAAAGCCAGGATCAGGCCAAAAAGCATGGAACCGTCCTTACCGCAAAGCGGCGGATCAGTGGAAATCCCGGCTTTTCGGGATGATCTCGACGTTGCGCGGGTGGCGGCTCTGCGGCCGGCCCCAGCTTCCGGCATGATCCGCTTTTTCGAGCGTCGAGGGCAGAAGCGAATCGTCGCTGAGGCGGCTGAGCAGCCCGGTATGATCCTCGAGTCGCGCGGCGACTACGTGAATGACCTCGCTGTCGGGGTCGCGCTGGATCATTCCGTGGACCGCCATCAGCCGGGCGCCCATCACGATCTTGCGCTGCTTCTCGAACACCTTCGGCCAGACGACGAGGTTGGCGACTCCCGTTTCGTCTTCGATGGTGATGAAGACGACGCCCTTTGACGTCCCCGGCCGCTGGCGGATCAGGACCACGCCGGCCATCGACAGCCGCTTGCCGTCCTTGATCCGCTTCAACTGTTCGGCGGTGACAAAATTTTGAGCCGCATAATATGACCGCAGGAAGTGCATCGGATGCGCTTTGAGGCTGAGGCGGACGGTCTGGTAATCGCTGATCACATGCTCGGCGAGCGGCATCGCCGGAAGCTTCGCCGGAGAGGCCTCGCAGCCCTCCTCCTTCGCTTCGGAATAAGCGAAGAGCGGCAGGTCGGGCGCCTGCCTCAGTGCGCGCGAATCCCAAAGTGCCGCTCGGCGGTCGAGCCCCATAGAGCGGAAGGCGTCGGCGGCGGCGAGCCGCTGGATCGCGTGCACCGGCACCCGCGCTCGCGATCTAAGCTCCTCGACGGAGGCGTAGGGCCGCCCCGAAACCACCCGGTCCGCCGCCTCTCGGTGGAGCCCGTCAACCTGGCGGAGGCCGAGACGCAACGCTCCGTCCTCGAGCGTGCAGTCCCAATCTGAGTGATTCACGTCCACTTCGAGCACTTCGACCCCATGCTCCTTCCCATCGCGGACGATTTGCGCCGGCGCGTAGAATCCCATCGGCTGCGAATTCAGAAGCGCCGCCGCGAACGCCGCCGGATATTTCCACCTCAGCCAGCTCGATACGTAGACCAGGTGAGCGAAGCTCGCCGCGTGGCTTTCGGGGAAGCCGTACTCGCCAAAGCCCTTGATCTGGTCGAAGCAGCGCTGCGCGAAATCGGGGTCGTAGCCGCGCTTCACCATCCGCCCGACCATCTTCTCCTCCAGCGTCTCGATCTTCCCCTTCGAACGGAAGGTGGCCATCGCCTTGCGCAGCTGGTTGGCTTCCTCCGCGCTGAAGTTCGCCGCGTCGATGGCGATCTTCATCGCCTGCTCCTGGAAGATCGGGACTCCGAGCGTCCGTCCGAGAATCTTCTCCAGCTCGTCCGGCGGCCCGTGCTCGGGAGCTGGGCAGGGGAAGGTGATCGGGTCCCTGCCGTTGCGGCGCTTCAGGTACGGATGCACCATGTCGCCCTGGATTGGGCCCGGCCTTACAATCGCGACCTCGATGACGAGGTCGTAGAAGCAGCGGGGCTTGAGCCTCGGCAACATGTTCATCTGCGCCCGGCTTTCGACCTGGAACACGCCGAGCGAATCCCCGCGGCACAGCATGTCGTAGACCGCCGGCTCTTCGGGCGGGACGGTCGCCAACTCCCAGTCCTCGCCATGATGCTGCCGCACCAGGTCGAAGCATTTGCGGATGCAGGTCAACATCCCCAGCGCCAGCACGTCGATCTTGAGGATGCCGAGCTCGTCGATGTCGTCCTTGTCCCATTCGATGAACGTCCGGTCGTCCATCGCCCCGTTGCCGACCGGCACCGTCTCGGTCAGCGGCCGCTCGGTCAGGATGAAGCCGCCGACGTGCTGCGACAAATGGCGCGGCATCCCGATCATCTGCTGGGCGAGCCTGACCGTCCGCTTGAGGTGCGGGTCGGAAAGGTCGAGCCCGGCGTCAGCCGCGCGCGCCTCCTGCATCTCGCCTTCCATATGGCCCCAGATGGTCGAGGCGAGGGCTCCGCACACGTCCTCGCTTAGGCCCATCACCTTGCCGACCTCGCGGATCGCCGAGCGCGGACGGTAGTGGATCACCGTCGCTGCGATCCCGGCGCGGTCGCGGCCGTATTTGGCGTAGATGTGCTGGATCACCTCCTCGCGCCGCTCATGCTCGAAATCGACGTCGATGTCGGGCGGTTCGCGCCGCTCCTCCGAAATGAAGCGCTCGAACAGAAGATCGCTGGTCGACGGGTCGACCGCGGTGATTCCGAGGCAATAGCAGACCGCGCTGTTCGCCGCCGATCCGCGGCCCTGGCACAGGATCGGCGGGTCCAGGCTCCGGGCGAAGGCGACGATGTCATGGACGGTCAGGAAATATCGCGCAAAGTCGAGCCGATCGATCAGCGGAAGCTCATAGTTGAGCTGCTTCACCACCTTGTCGGGGACCCCCTCCGGCCAGCGATCCCGAGCACCGTCCCAGGCCAGCTGCTCCAGATAAGCCTGCGGCGACTTGCCTTCGGGCACGCTCTCGCGGGGATATTCGTAGCGAAGCTCGTCGAGGCTGAAGTTCAGCGCGTCGGCGAACTCGCGCGTCGCCGCGATCGCATGCGGCCAGCGGGCGAACAGTCGCGCCATCTCCTCCGGCGACTTCAAATGCCGCTCGGCGTTTGGGTTCAGAAGGAAGCCGGCTTTCTCGATCGTCCTCTTCTCGCGGATGCAGGTCATCACGTCCTGAAGCGGTCGCTTGTCGGGCGCGTGATAATGGACGTCGTTGGTCGCCAGGATCGTGCAGCCATGTGCCCGCGCGATGCGGTCGATCCGCTCGATCCGTGCCACGTCGCCGCCGCGGTAGAGATATGACGCCGCGACGCGGGGGAGCGATGGAATGGCGTCACGAAGGCGTGGCAGCTCGCCTTCGAAGGCGTCGACGTCATCCGAAGGCCAGGCGATGAAAGCGATGCCGTCAGCATGCGCGGCGACGTCGCACAAAGACAGGTCGCACTCGCCTTTCTCGGCGCGCATCTTGCCGAGGCTCAGCAGCCGCGACAGCCGCCCATAGCCCTCACGATCGATTGGGTAGGCGAGCAGTGACGGCGCGTCCGTAAGGTCGAGCCTGCATCCGATCAGCGGTTTCAGTCCCGCGCCCTTGCAGGCGCTGTGCATCCGGACGACCCCGGCCAGCGTGTTGCGATCTGCAATCCCGATCGAATCCATTCCAAGCTCGAGCGCGCGAAGCACCAGCTCGATCGAATCCGAAGCCCCGCGAAGGAAGGAGAAGGGGCTGGTGATCCCAAGCTCGACATAAGGCGCGCGTTCTACCGGCGCGGGCGGCATGTCGCCGGTCCGAACGAGCTTGAGGCGGGCAAATCCTTCGCGTTCGGGCATCAGCCGAACAGCCCGTGCAAATACCATTCGGGAGCGCCGCCGCGCCCGTCGCCGATCAGGCCTTCGCGATAGATCCAGTAGCGGCGGCCGGCCTGGTCTTCGACGCGGTAATAATCGCGAAGCCGGGCGGTCGATCGCTCGCGCCACCATTCGGGCGCGATCCGCTCCGGCCCTTCGACGCGGGCGATGTCGTGTACCGCGCGACGCCAGACGAAGCGGCGCGGAACGCCTTCGGGAGTCGCATAGACGACCGCGATCGCTTCCGGCCGGTCGAGCAGGCGTTGCGGGCGGGGCGGCGCCGAAGGCAGCTGGATCGGTTCGGTCTTCTCAAGAGCCGGCCGCCACCCGCTCGCGCGCTCAGGCAAATGGCTTTCGAACGGCTGCGGGCGCCGAACCCTTCCGGGTCCCAGCTTCACCGTCAGCCGGTCGACCAGCCGCGCCAGGTCGCGCTCTCCGCCGGGCTCCTCGACCAAGCTTTCCTGGGCGGTGCCAAGGCTCTCGGTCCAATCGGCGACGAGAGCGAAGGCGTCGAAGCCGAAGCCGGGATCGAGCGCTGCCGCCTTGTCGGCAAGCAGCCGCTGCAGATGCTTCGGCTCGCGGCTGGCGATGGTTGTGGCGACCGAGGCGGCGGCGACACTTCCATCGACCCGGAAACCGTGGAGCGACAATTTGCGCGCGCCGAGGTGCCGCTCCTCCAGTGTGCGGACGAGCCTGGGGATCAGCTTCGAAAGCGCCTGCGGAGCCGCTTCGGGATGGGTGACCGGCTCCTGCAGCCGGAGCGTCGCCCGCGGCGGCGGATTCTCCGCGAGCGCCGTCAGCGGCTCCGGCTTCCGCCCGAGCGCCCGATCGAGCGCATCGACGACGTCCTCGGCTCCCCGGAATCGCCGAGCCAGAGCGAGGCGTGGCAGCGCCGCGAGCGCTCCGATCGTCTTCAGCCCAAGCCGCTCGAGAGTCCGGACCGTCTCCGGTTCCAGCCGAAGCGCGGAGACATGCAACGGCGGCAGCTCGTCGCCCCCGAAGCGACTGAATGCCCAGGCGGCGGCAGCGGTCGGAGCGATCGCCACGCGTGCGGTCAGTCCGGTCGCTGCGAAGCGGCGGCGGATATCCTCGGCCAGCCCCTCTTCGCCGCCGAACAGATGCGCGACGCCGGTCACGTCGAGCCGCAGCGCGTCGGTCCCGTCCACTTCGATCAAAGGCGACCAGCGCTGCGCCCATTTCGCCAGCCGCTCCAGCAGCGCCTGATCACCGTCGGGGTCGGCCGGAACCGCGACCAGCGCCGGATCGAGCGCACGAGCATCGGTGAGGCGAGCGCCGGCGCGCGCGCCACGCTCGGCGGCGGCCTTCGTCACCGCATGGATGATCAGCCCGTGCGTCCCCTCGACGGTGAGGACGGCGGGCGTGTCAGGCGATAAGTCGTTCGATTTCGCCCAGCGCTCGATCGCCAGGCTCCGCAACCAGATGGAAGCGATCCGCTTCATGAGCGACCGTCCATCGGCCCGGCGGATGTCCGCGGGCGCGGAACAGCTCGGCATCCCAGGCCGGTGCTCCCGGCGCTCGCGAATCCAACGCGTTCACCAGTGACGGAGCGCTGGCGATCCGCCAGCGCATCCGGGCGCCGCTGAGGTTCGAATGGCCGCCCAGCCGCACCAGCCAGCACGGCACCCGGCTCCGCTCCGAAGCGACCGCCAACCGCCGCGTCGCGGTGAAGTCGAGCGCAGCGGGATCGCCGTACAATTCGCCGATGACTGCCGAGAGGGCCGAGCATCTTACCCCTTCCTCCATCGCCCACAGCGCGGCCCGTGCGTCGCGCGCCTCGACGTGGACGAGGTCGATGCCGAGCCCCGGCGGATAGGTCCGCCCGCTTTCGAGAATCGCCATCCGCTCCTGCACCCACAGGACGGGCCTCGACCTATCGACTTGCGGAAGAAGGAAGCCTGTCCAGCCGCTATCGCGCGGAGACTCCGCGAACAGCTCGGAGAGGGTTGGGCTGGACGGCGCGCGCGTGCTCCAGCGCTCGCCCAGCCCCGGGGGAGTGGACGGTGAACGGGCCGGTCCGGAGCGCTCGAAGACAGCTCCGCCGGCGACGAGAGAAAAGCCTTTCGCCACACGACTCACAACGTTTCTGTTCTTCGTTTGTTCTTTATCCCGTGAGTCGGGAGAGAGAGTCAATGGCGCGACTCGGCGCCCTCTATTTCTTCAAGGAATCGAACGATTTCACGCGCCGCTGCACGCGTGCCCTTCTTCGAAACGGCAAAGCCCATGTGGGTCGAGCTGACTTCCACCGCCTTGTCGCGCGTGTCATCCGTCCCGCGCGCCGACGCAACGCCTACGATGCCGTCCCGCGCGGACCAGATCGCAAGCGTCGGCACCGGCGGCTTCGCCGGGTGGTCGGGGATCGGCGGATCGTCGACCGGATGGCCGGCAACCAATTCGTACAGCTTCCAGACATTCGTATAGCGCCTGCGGTCGCCCCAGACCGGCGTTCCCAGAGTCACCACCGCTCGCACCCGGTGCGGCTCGACCCGTGCGATCTCGCGCGCATAAAGCCCACCCAGGCTCCAGCCGACGAGCACGATCGGTTCGTCGTGCCCACACATGTCGACAGCGCGCCTCAGCCGGTCGAGCGTATCGGCGCGCGCACCCCAATTCATCCCCTGCCGCCAAGGATGAACGCGAAATCCCGCTTCGGCGAGGGCGCGCCGCAACTCCGTCGTCGTCCGGTCATTGGCAGCGAAGCCGGGAATCACCATCGCAGGAATGCCGTCATGAGGACCACGAGGGCCCCTGTGGCCAAATCCGCGCCAGAAGCGGCTGGCCAGCGCGCCGACTTCCTTGAGCCGCTGAGCGGCGCCGGGAGCGCCGTCCTCGCTCATTCGGTGATCACAGGAATTCGTCTCCCATCAGCTCCTGGAGCGCCTTCGGAAGCTTCACGCGTCCATCTTCGGTCTGGTGGTTCTCGAGAAGCGGAACGAGGATGCGCGGGCTCGCAAGCGCCGTATTGTTGAGCGTGTGCGCGAACCGCACCTTCCCGTCGGCGCCGCGGTAGCGGATGTTCGCGCGCCGCGCCTGCCAGTCATGAAGCGTCGAGCAGCTGTGGGTCTCGCGATACTTGCCGAGGCTCGGCACCCAGCTCTCGATGTCGTTCATCCTGTACTTGCCCAGCCCCATGTCGCCGGTCGACGTCTCGATCACCTGATAGGGAATCTCCAGCGCCTGGAGCAGGCTTTCGGCAAGCGCGAGCAGCTTCGAATGCCACTCGGCCGAAGTCGCGGCGTCGGCCTCGCAGATCACGTACTGCTCGACCTTCACGAACTGGTGGACTCGGAGCAGCCCGCGGACGTCCTTGCCCGCGCTTCCCGCTTCACGCCGGAAGCACGGCGAATATCCGGCGTAGAGCACCGGCAGCTTATCGGCCTCGATGATCTCGCCCGAATGGAGCGAGGTAAGCGCCACTTCCGCCGTTCCCGCCAGCCACAAATCGTCCTCGGGAAGATGGTAGGTCTCTTCCATGTGTCCGGGAAACTGGCCCTGGTTGAAGAAGGCTTCGGGCCGGGCGATGGCCGGCACCGTGATCGGAGTGAAGCCGGCGCCGGCGATCTTCTCCAGAGCCCAGCCCATCAGCTTGGTTTCGAGAAGCGCCAGCCGTCCCTTCAGGCAATAGGTGCGCGATCCGGACACCTGGGTGATGCGCGACAGGTCGGCCCAGTCGTTCTTCTCGATCAACTCGACATGGTCGAGCGGTTCGAACCCGAACTTCGGCGGCTTGCCCTCGGTGCGGACGACGACATTCGCGCTTTCGTCCGGCCCGATGGGTGCGCCCTCGTAGGGGATGTTTGGAGCAAGCAGCAGGAGCGCGTTCAACGCCTCCTGCTTCGCGCCAAGATCGGCTTCCAGCTCCGACGCCCGGGCGCCGGCTTCCTTCGCCTTCCGGCCGAGCTCGGCCTTCTCTTCGGGCGCTGCATCCTTGAACCGGCCGCTGATCGCGTTGCGCTCGGCTCGAAGCTTTTCGATCTCGGTCTTGAGCGCGCGGACCTCGCCGTCCAGGTTCAACACCTCGCCGAGGTCGAGCTTCACGCACTTCACCTCGATTGCACGCTCGACCGCCTCGCGGTTGCCCTTGATGAAGTCGATGCCCAGCATTTGCAGGCAAGTGCGCGAATTGCTTCCGAACCGCAAGGAGTTCGCCTAAGCGCCGCCGATGCCTTCCGGTCTTGTTGCACTGCTCGACGATGTGGCGACGCTCGCCAAGCTCGCCGCCACCACCCTCGACGACGTCGCTGGCGCTGCCGGGAAGGCGGGCGCCAAGGCCGCCGGCGTGGTGATCGACGACACCGCCGTCACTCCGCGCTACGTCGTCGGCCTCGCTCCGGAGCGGGAGCTTCCCATCATCGGCAAGATCGCTTGGGGCTCGGTCAAGAACAAGCTGCTGTTCCTGCTTCCTGCCGCGCTCCTGCTGACGGCCTTCGCGCCATTCCTGATCACGCCATTGCTCATGATCGGCGGCGCCTATCTCGCCTTCGAAGCGACCGAGAAAATCCTCGAGAAGTTGCTCCACGACCACCAGCACGAGGACGCCCTGCTCCACACGGCCGGAGACCCCGAGGAGCTTGAGAAGCTGCAGGTGAAGGGTGCCATCCGGACGGACCTGATCCTGTCCGCAGAGATCATGGCCATTGCCCTCGCCAGGCTCGAAAACCTGACGCTTGCGACCACCGCGGTCGCACTCGTCATAGTGGCGCTGGCGATCACGGCCGGCGTGTACGGAGTCGTCGGTCTCATCGTGAAGCTCGACGACATCGGGATTCACATGGCGGCCCGGCGCAATCGAAGCACGCAGGCGATCGGAAGAGCCCTTGTCCATGTGGTCCCGACGCTGCTGACCGCACTGTCGGCAATCGGCACCGCGGCGATGCTTTGGGTTGGCGGCGGAATCCTCCTTCACGGGCTGGAGGAGTTGCACATCCTGACCCCGCTGCCCGAGACGATCCACCACATTGCCGAGGTGATCGCCGGAGGGGCAGGACCGCTAGAAAGCGCGGTCGAATGGTTCATCGGAGCGCTGGGGGGCGCAATCGTCGGCCTTGCGATCGGCGGCGCAATCGTCGCGGTCGTCCGGATGCTCGTTCGCCACCCGGAAAAGCTGATCACCGACTAATCGAAGTGCAACCTGCGGTAGCTTCCGCGGAAGTACAGCAGCGGATCGATTGTCGGGTCGAAGCTCGCCCGAAGCACCCTGCCGACCAGGATGTCGTGATCGCCGCCCTCGTGCACCGCGTGGCGCTCGCACTCGAACACCCCAAGCGAGTCCATCAGCAACGGCGCCCCCGTCTCGCCGGTCGACCAGGGCGTGGTTCCGAACCGATCCTCGTCGCGGGTCGAAAAGCGGATCGACGCCGGCTGTTGCCCCGTCTGCAGCACATTCACCGCGAAATGGCTGGCGCTGATCAGCGCCGGCGCGCAGCGCGCGTTCCTGGCGATGCAGACCAGCAGCAGCGGCGGGTCGAGCGATACCGAAGTGAAGCTGTTGACCGTCAGCCCGAACGGCTGCCCGTCGGCATCGACGCAGGTGACGACCGTCACTCCGGTCGCGAACGATCCCAGCGCGTCGCGAAGCGTCCGCAAGTCGGATCCGCTTCGATATTCGCGATGTGGCGCGTCGGCGGGCATCTCCGGCCGTATAGCGGAGCGGCGCTAATATGCGAGCAGCCGCTCCGGGCTCAGGCTCAGCATGTCGGCGATCGTCGACTCCAGCGAGCTTGAGACCAGATAGCGCGGCTGGAACGCGTCATGCTTGTAGGCAGTGCGCACTGCCCGCTCGACCGAGAAGGGCAGCCGCTCGACATTGTCGCTCTCCAGGCTGAAATGCGCCTCGCCGAAGCTGGAGGCGAGCCCTGCGCCGAGGATCTTCAGCTCTCCGCTTTCCTTGGCCAGCCCGAACTCCACGCTGTGCCAGTAGAGGCGCGCCACCCGTTCCCCCTCGCCCGCGGCAATCGCCGCCGAGCCGAGGCGACCGACGCGCTCAACCATCTCCGCGAAATCATGGTGAGCGAGCATTGGAATGTGCCCGAACAGGTCGTGGAAGCAGTCCGGCGCTTCCAGATAGTCGAGCTGCTCGCGCTTGCGGACGAAATTGCCGACCGGGAACACCCGCTCGCCCAGCATCGCGAAGAAGATTTCGTCGGGCACCAGCCCCGGCACAGCGACGGTCCGCCAGCCGGTGCGCGGCTCCAGGATCGCGTTGAGCTCGCCAAGCTCCGGGATCCCCGGATGGCCGAGCCGCAACAGGTCAATCCCGTCGAGGAACGGTGTGACCACACGGCTTCCGAGAAGCTCGACCTGGCGGGCGAACAAGAGATCCCATACGCTGTGGTCTTCGTCCGTGAACTCGTCCCACCCCTGCGGGACGACGAACTCCTCCCAGCGCTTCGGCCGGTCCCTGGTGATGGCTTCCTGAAACATTCACTCATCCTTTCGGGCAATAAAAAACCCGCCGGGCGGAGTGCCGAGCGGGTCGAGGTTGGTCGTCTGAAGCTTAGGCGCGCGTCAGCCGGTCCCAACCTCGTCGGGATAATAATAGCTGTTGAGGGCCGTCGTGCGCGTCATTGCGTCGTCCATATGACAGTTGCCGCCTTAACGATCAATTGCCGGAGGCGATCCGTTCGCGAAGACGTTGGGTAGCGGCCTCCCGCGCCGTGTCCCTCGGGAGCCCGAGCGCTTCGGCAACGGAATCGCCCAGGAGCGAGTCGCCCAGAGCGGAGAGAACGAGCGCCAGCGTCGTCGCCGCCACGCCCGCTGCGTCCCGGCCCACGCCGAGCTCGGCAACCAGCTCGCGGAGCGAGTTCAGGACGGGGTCGAGCGCATCGCGGTTGCCGGTCAGGATCATCCACGCGGCAAGCGCTCCCGCGCCTTCGCGGCTGAACGCGTCGAAGGTCTGGTCGACGATCTCGCGGGGGTCGGTTTCGCCCGCGCGTGCCCGCTCCACCGCCTTGGAGATGCCCGCAGTCACCCGCTCCGCGATCGACGCCGCGAGCTCCGACTGAAGCCCCGCCGCCGACCCGAAATGGTGGAGCAGATTGGCGTGGGTCCGGCCGATCTCCGCCGACACGCGCTTCAGGGTCACCGCCTGCGGCCCCTCGGCGATCAGGAGCCGCCGAGCGGCATCGAGAGCGGCGGACCGGCTTTCCTTCGAGCCAAGGCGTGTGCGCTTTATTGACATTCGTGTCAGTTATCCTAATTCACGCTCATGAGCACGACCTTTGCCGCGCCTGGCGACCTGACGATCACGCCGCGCGACCGCCGTTTCGGCCGCGAAGCGTCGGCCCCGCGGCTTTGGCATGGCGAGCGCGTGGAGGCGACGGCAATCTACAATGCGCTGTCCACCACCTTCCCGGCAGGCGAGGCCTTCTTCGTCGAGAGCGTGCGCAAGTTCCGCGAAGGCGTTCCTCCGAAGCTCGCGACGGAGATCAAGGGCTTCACGACCCAGGAAGCGATCCACAGCCGCGAGCATGATGCGTTCAACAAGCGCGCCCAGCTTTCCGGCTACGACCTGAGCAAGCTCGAAGCGCAGGTCGAAAAGCGCCTCGCCATCACCCGCGACAGGCCACCGATCGTCAGCCTCGCCGCGACCATGGCGCTGGAGCATTTTACCGCAATCCTCGCTCACCAGCTGCTCGCCGACCCGCGCCACCTCAACGGCGCCGACCGCGACGCCGCTGACCTGTGGCGCTGGCATGCGGTGGAGGAGATCGAGCATAAGGGGGTCGCCTACGACACCTGGCTCCACGCGACCCGCCACTGGCCGCGCAGCAAGCGCTGGAAGGTGAAGGCGAAGGTGATGCTCTACGTCACCCGCAACTTCCTGGTCGACCGCACCGCCGGATCGCTGGAGCTGATGCGCCAGGACGGAGTGACTGGCCTAACTGCCTGGGCGAAATTGCTCTGGTATTTGTGGATTCGCCCGGGAATGTTCCGCAAGATCGCCGGCGCCTGGGTCAGCTTTTTCCTCCCCGGATTCCACCCGTGGAAGGTCGACGACCGCCACTTGCTGACCGCCTACGCCGGCGCGGCCGCTGCGCCCGCCACCAAGCGCGAGGTCCGCAGCGCGGCCTGAGGTGATTGGGTAATGCCGGCTTTCGACCCGAAGTCATGCCAAGAGAGTCGCGCACGGGTTTCTACCGATTTTCGCCGTCGATCGGGAAAGAATACTGTTCGGTCATGGCGCGAATACCACCAGTCGCAGCCTTGATGGAGCTGACGCTGGTGGCTTCAGCTGCGGTGTGCTTTTCCGGATGCACGAAAGGCCAGGCGCCTTCATCGCGAGCGCAAGCGCCAACAGCTGTGGCCTTTGGATACCTGTCCGACAAAGCGATGCCCGACAGCCTGACGGCAATACCGCCGCCGCCGGCTCAGAACTCAGCGGCAATGGCGCGGGACGAAGCGGTGCGACGAGCCGCCCTGATGCTCCACGACACTGATCGATACGCGCTCGCAGCGGATGACGCAGATCGCACCCAAGACGGCACGGACCGGGCATTTCAGTGCGCTTTCGGCGTGGACATCGACCAGCAGCAGACGCCAATATTGTACAAGCTTTTGGGAAAAATGAGGATCGATGTACGTGCCGCGACGTACCCGGCGAAACTCCATTACAGGCGCGTGCGGCCATGGGTCGCGAACAATGCTCAAGTTTGCTCTGCGAGCGAACAACTGGTGCGCAACGACGGGTCCTATCCATCCGCGAGGGGCGCAGTCGGATGGGCTTATGCTCTGGTGCTTGCGCGGCTCAATCCATCGAGGAGCAGTCTGATCCTGGAGCGCGGTCGTGCATTCGGCGAAAGCCGAATTGTTTGTGACGCCGAATGGCAGAGCGACGTCGACGCCGGTCGTACAATGGCCGAGGCGGTTGTGAGCCGACTACTAACCGTCGATCAGTTTCGTGCGGATTTCGCCGCAGCTCGGCAAGAGGTCGTCAGGTCGCTGAAGAATTCCAAGAAGCCGGCAGATTGCGCTTCTGAGATGCGGGCCTTGGCGCAGAGGTGATGTCGCCGCTCGATGCAAGCCTACCGAACGAACAGGAATTTCGGGGTCTGAGTGCCAGGAGCGCAGTTTCGTTAATGTCCGCTTTCGACCAATTGCAGACATTTGGAGCCGGATGAGATGGCCCCCGCTGAACGAATCACCGTCCTGGGTGAGGTCAGTTTCCGCGCGGGCGTCTCGGTCGAAAATTGGAGTTCGACATCGAGGTCGCGCCTGAAGAAATGGGCGAGAGCGGGTGGGTATATGTGTTGCGCATCCGCTCGTTTGCCCACCGGGTGATCTTGTCAAAAATGCCCGGTACGTAACGGCTGTACCCAGCCACCTCGCGATAATCGAGGCCGGTCTTGGTTTCATAATAATTGTGGTCGGCGTTCGGGACGAGCTCAATGGTGACATCATTTGAGCGGCCGTAACGAAGGGCCTTCTCGAACCATGTTCTTGCCTCAGGAACGGCTACCACGACGTCGCTGCCGCCATATGTCACTTGCCAGGCGCCCTTGAAGTTCCGGACGGCCGCCGTCGTGTCATAAGAGAATGCCTTGCGGAGCCAGGCATGATCCGGCGAGTCCTTCGCCGGCAATCCGCCGATGAACTGGGTCATCCAATATTCGTTCTCGACCTGCTTTGCCGCGGCCTCCAGCTGCTCCCAATTCTGACCGGTGACGGCGTAGTCATCCATCATGTCGCGGATGTCGAGCGCACGTTGGATCTCGGATCGAGGATAGCGCTCGGCTTCCATCATCAGAACGAGCTGATCGCGGTTGGCCTCGCGAACACTCATAGGCGAAGATGAGCGCATCTGGATGAACCGGACGTCGGGCACGCGTGTCGCCGCCCAGGACATGATCCAGCCCGCTTGGCTGCTGCCTGTGAGGCCGATTCGATCGGCCCTGATTTCGGCTCTTGTCCTGAGAAACTCGACGCCAGCGGCGACATCGTCCGCCAGAAGATCAAAATTCGCTGTTTCCCAATCACCCTTTGATCGGCCGGTCCCGCGCTTGTCGAAGATGAGCGCGGCAATTCCAGCCCTCGCATAGGCTTCTGCGATGAAGCGGATATTACCGGAAAAACCATTACGAGTTTGGGCGTTTGACCCGTGGGCGAAAACTACCGCAGGGTGCGGCCCTTTTCCGGAGGGCAATAGCAGCGAACCGGCCAGTTGCGTGCCATCCTTGCTGGTGAATCTGATTTCCTCTTGGGAATGCGTCTCGATTCTACGCGCATCGAATGTGCCGCCGTCGATCTTTACTCGAACGCGCCGGGCTTGTCCGCTCTGATGCGGGTCCAGGCTGACGCGCAGATATTCCGGTCCGGGGCAATACATACAGGGACCGCCCGTCAACTCGTTGTTCGGTAGATAGAAGAGTGCGCCCGTCCGACCGGACGGGAGCTCCAAATAATGGAAAGTGTCCGAAAAGTTGCTGCGTGACAGCGTCAAGAGCCGGTGCTTGCCAATCCGGTAAGTGCCTTCGTAGCGCTCAAGCAGCTCCAACGAGGGAATGTCCTTCGGCCGCGTCCGGAAGAAGGCGGGGCGCCGCTTACCCTTCTCATCGACCACCCAGCCCCGAGCACCAAGCTCAAATTGCTTAAGCTCGAAGTGAAGACGAGCGGCATCGAAGCGCAGCTGGCCGTTGCGAACTGTTAAATTGCGGATCGCTGGCTCGTCCGTTCGGTCGAACGGCTGTCGGATTTTGCCCGTATCAAAAACGATGCGCGTGTAGACAAAATTTCCAGGCGTGCCGTAGCCGCCTGAGTAGTAGGTTGGAGTAGTTGGCGCGGTGGTCACCGCTGTTGCAGGCCAGGGGAGCGCCAGCAGAAGGACTATAATTGCAGCTGCGAGACTGCGAATAAGGCTTCGGACCACTGTGAAGCATTGGCGTAACTCGGGACGCCAGGCGAACTGGCGGCTGATCTCGAGAAGCAGGCCGTGAGCCACCTCATCCCACCTTTCGAGCATTGGCTATGAGCCGTTCGAGCAGCATCCGAATCATCCTTGCGCTACATTTGTAGCACATGCTACATTTGTAGCGCCGGTGCAACGCTAATTTAAAGCGAGTTTCGGGCGCCGAGCGCTCGGACGCCGCTTAATGTCGGTTTTCCACCCAATGCACACGTTCACAGAGCGTTGATCGCCTCGGCCAACTTACGGTCGCGCTCCGTGACTCCGCCCGCATCATGGCTGGTCAGCCGGAAATCGACGCGATTCCAAACGCTGGTGAACTCCGGGTGGTGGTCCACCTTCTCCGCGTGAAGAGCGACACGCGTCAGGAACCCGAATGCCTCGCTGAAATCCTTGAACTTGAAGCTCCGGACCAGCGCCTTGCCGCCATCTTCTTCCTCCCATCCATCGGGTGCGCTCATCCGCTTTCTCCTGTCCTACAGCTACGGTTTTCGCTTAAGCGGCCCGCGATGACCAGCGGCCACCTCGATCGTCTCCAAACTCCAATCGCTCCTCGCGCGCCCGCGCACCCGTTGGGGAGTGAACTTAGTGAACTTTCAACCGCTTGAAATGGCCGCGTCCAGAGCGCAGTTGGGCGGCAAAGGAGAATGACGATGGCCACCGCCACTCTGGAAGTCGGGCCGCTCGGGCTCGAAAACCCGATGGGCACCGACGGGTTCGAGTTCGTCGAATATACCGCGCCGGACCCGCAGCTTCTGCGCGACCTGTTCACGAAGATGGGCTTCCCCGCGGTCGCCAGGCACAAGCGCAAGGCCGTCACCCTGCACAAGCAGCAGGACATCCATTTCATCATCAATAGCGAGCCGGGCAGCTACGCGGAGGACTATGCCAGGGCCCACGGCCCCAGCGCCTGCGCGATGGCGTTCCGGGTCAAGGATGCAAAGGCGGCGTTCGACCGGGCGGTGAAGCTCGGAGCGACCCCGGCCAAGACCGACGTCGCCCACGGCGAGATGGACATTCCGGCGATCGAGGGGATCGGCGGGTCATTGCTCTTCTTCGTCGACCAATATGGGCACAACGGGTCGATCTACGACGTCGATTTCGATTTCTTCCCCGACGCCGCCGAGATCGAGGCGAACCACGCCTCGCACCTGACCTACATCGATCACCTCACCCACAATGTGCACCGCGGCCGGATGGCGGTCTGGGCCGACTTCTACGAGCGGCTCTTCAACTTCCGCGAGATCCGCTACTTCGACATCGAGGGGAAGCAGACGGGGCTATTCTCCAAGGCGATGACGTCGCCCTGCGGCAAGATCCGGATCCCGCTCAACGAGAGCCAGGACGACAAGAGCCAGATCGAGGAGTTCCTCCGCGAGTATAAGGGCGAGGGCATCCAGCACATCGCGCTCGGCAGTGACGACATCTACAAGGCGGTCGACATCATCCGCGAGCGCGGCATTCCCTTCCAGGACACGCCCGACACTTATTACGAGATGCTGCCGGAGCGGATCGTCGGCCATGACGAGGATATCGCCGAGCTCGAAAAGCGCCGCATCCTGATGGACGGCGCTCCGACCGAAGGGCAGGGGCTCCTGCTTCAGATCTTCACCCAGAATGTGATCGGCCCGATCTTCTTCGAGATCATCCAGCGCAAGGGCAACGAGGGCTTCGGCGAAGGCAATTTCAAGGCTTTGTTCGAGAGCATCGAGCTCGACCAGGTGCGGCGAGGCGTCCTCTGACCGACGCCTTTATCTGCGACTATGTCCGCACTCCCATCGGCCGCTACGGGGGTGCGCTCGCGCACGTCCGTGCGGATGATCTTGCCGCGATCCCGATCCGTGCACTGATCGACCGCAACCCCGGCGTCGATTGGAGCCAGCTCGACGACGTCATCCTCGGCTGCGCCAACCAGGCCGGCGAGGACAACCGCAACCTAGCGCGGATGGCGGGGCTGCTTGCGGGGCTTCCAGACAGCTCCGGCGGAGTGACACTGAACCGCCTGTGCGGCTCCGGTCTCGACGCGGTCGCGATGGCGGCCCGAGCGATCCGCGGCGGCGAATCCGACATGATCATCGCCGGCGGCTCGGAAAGCATGAGCCGCGCGCCGTTCGTTATGGCCAAGGCGACGTCCGCCTTCGACCGCAACGCTGAGATGTACGACACGACCATCGGCTGGCGCTTCGTCAATCCGAAGATGAAGGCGGCCTACGGCGACGATACGATGCCGAGCACCGGCGAGAACGTGGCGCAGGAATTCCAGGTCAGCCGCGAGGATCAGGATGCCTTCGCTCTCAGGAGCCAGGAAAAGGCGGCCGCGGCTCAGGCGAACGGACGGCTGGCCGCCGAAATTGTCCCGGTCGAGATCCCGCAGCGCAAGGGCGATCCGCTGGTCGTCGACAAGGATGAGCATCCGCGCGCAACCAGTATGGAGGCGCTGGCCAAGCTCCGGCCGATCGTCCGCCCCGACGGCACCGTCACCGCCGGAAATGCTTCGGGAGTCAATGATGGCTCTGCCGCAATAATTGTCGCCAGTGAAGAATCGGCCAGGCGAAACGGGCTGACGCCGCGCGCCCGCGTGTTGGGTGCTGCCGTCGCCGGCGTTCCGCCGCGCATCATGGGCATCGGCCCGGCACCCGCTTCGGAAAAGCTGATGAAGCAGCTCGGTCTCAAGATCACCGACTTCGACGTGATCGAGCTCAATGAGGCGTTCGCTGCACAGGGCCTCGCCGTGCTCCGCCAGCTGGGCCTGCCCGACGATGCGGCGCAGGTGAACCCCAACGGCGGGGCGATCGCGCTCGGCCACCCGCTCGGAATGTCGGGTGCCCGGCTCGCCCTGACGGCAACCGAGGAGCTTCAGCGCAGCGGTGGAAAGCTGGCGCTTGCCACCATGTGCATCGGAGTGGGTCAGGGAATCGCGCTGGCGCTCGAACGGGTGTAGATTGCCGCCATGGCAACGGCGGTCGCAGACCTCAGCGAAGACGCCATCATGGCGGTGCTCGACCAGGTGATGGACCCGGAGATCCCGGTCGTCTCGATCACCGACCTTGGCATCGTCCGTGGCGTGACAATCGATCCGCCGCGCGTCTTCATCAGCCCGACCTACACGGGCTGCCCGGCCACGGTTGCGATCGAGGATGCCATCCGCCAGGCGCTCGACGCCAACGGCTTCCGCAACGTCTACGTCGAACGCAGGCTGTTCCCGCCGTGGACCACTGAGTGGATCAGTGAGCGCGGCCATGAGCGGCTGAAGGCCTATGGCATTGCTCCGCCGAGCCCCTCGGCGACGGCCGAGTGCCCCCAGTGCGGGTCAGCGGATACTCAGGAAGTCAGCCGCTTCGGCTCTACGCCGTGCAAGGCCCAGTGGCGCTGCAATGCGTGCAAGGAGCCGTTCGACCGGTTCAAGTGCCACTGAGCAGCGCCAGCAGCGCGAAGCTCTGAAGCCAGTGCTCGCCCATATAGTCGCCGCTGAGGTGGGGCAGCGCAGCCTCCAGGTGATTCTCGGCGAATTGCGGATGGCCTAGCTCCCGCCAGCACCATGCCCGGCTGATGTTGAGCCCGTCGAGATGGGCGATCTTGCCGTCGCTCCGGTCGCTGACCGTGGCCGGGGCGAACAAAGTGGCGGGCTCTTTCTGGTCGAGACGGGGGAGGAATTCGGCGAACCAGCTGGCGAATTCACCGGGCGGAAGCACGCTGCTCATCAGCAAGGCCTCGGTCAGCGTCGGCGACAGGAAGTCGTCGCCGCTCGGCTCCCACGCCTGCGCGTCCCTGTCGCCGCAGAACCAGGCGGATGCCCGCTCACGGATCAGCCCGGCGAGCGCCGTGTCGAAACGCTCCCCCCATTGGAGCGCCAGGAACAGCGCGAAGGCGGTGTTGAAATGGGTGCCTGCGCGGATGGGATAGGTCAGGATCGGCAGATAGGCCCGAAAACGATCGGCGAAGGCCCGGGCTAGCGGCTCCATCCCGCTGCCCCAGCCCTTGTCGCCATGCCGCTCCGCTTCGAGGTGAAGCATCAGCAGCCATGCCCAGCCGTAAGGCCGCTCGAACCCTGTCGATAGCGGCCGGTCGAGATAGGCGCGCTCCGCGGCAAGTTTCTCGGCAGTGAAAGTCGCATCCGCCAGCCGCTCGATCTCCGCCGCTTCAGCTATGTTCGGGAAGAGCCTGCTGAGCGTCAGCAGGCTCCACCAGCCGTGGACGCAGCTGTGCCAGTCGAAGCTTCCGAAGAAGACCGGGTGAAGGTCGCCCGGAGTCCGCGCATCCTCGTCGCGGAGCAGCACATGGTCGAGCTTGTGCGGATATTCGCGGGCGACATGGCCGAGCGCGATCCGCGCCATCTGGGATGCAGTGTCGGCGTTCAGCGCGCCCATGCGTACCCCGCGAAATAGATGATGAGGACGTTGCAGATGAACAGCGGAATGGCGGTCGCGACCTGCATCCGGATCACGCCGTACTGATCCTTCAATTCCAGCAACGCGGCAGGCACGATGTTGAAGTTGGCGGCCATCGGCGTGAGCAAGGTTCCGCAGAAGCCGCTCAACATTCCGACCGCGCCGATCACCGCGGGATCGGCTCCGGCACCTTGGACCAGGATCGGCACCCCGATTGCCGCCACCATCACCGGGAAGGCGGCGAAGGCATTGCCCATGATGATGGTGAAGAGTGCCATTCCGACCGCGTAGAGCACCACCGCAAGGAATACGCTTCCGCTTGGAATGACTTCTCCGGCGATCCCGCCGATGATGTCGCCAACCCCCGCGGCGGCGAACACCGCTCCGAGCGCGGCCAGCATCTGCGGCAAAATTCCCGCCCAGCCGATCGAATCCATCAGGCGCCGGCCTTCGTCGACCGGCGCGAGAGCCGGGGGCCGAAGCCAAGCGTAACAGACACCGAGCGCGATCAGAACGCCGATCCCGAGCAGCACCAGCGTCGTCGCCTTAGGATCGATCAGGCCAGTGTGTTGCAGCGGCGTATAGTTGAACAGCAAGGTGCCGAAGAAAGCGGTGATCGGGATGATCAGCGCCGGAAGGAAGAGCTTGCTTCCCAGGCGTTTTGCAATCTCGACGCGCTGCTCGATGCTGGTCGAGAGCGTTTCTCCGCGGCCCACTAGGTGAACGCCGGCGACGGCGACAATCGCAAGCACCAGGATTCCGTTGCCGAGATCGCCGAGATAATCGCCGAACCAGAAGCTGGTCGCAACCAAAGCCCAGAAGGCGGCGTTGCCGAAGCGTTTGCGGTTGCTCCTGTCGCGGGCGCTCAGGACCGCGAAGGCCGCGAACATGGCGCCGGTCAAAATGTAGAGCCACTGCAGTGTGATCATCGGCCGCGCCCCAGTTTCTTGTCGAACAGGAGCAGCCGGGTGCCGTGGATCAGGAAAGCGCAGATGGCGGTCGGGATCGCCCACAGCGACAGATGGAGCGGCGTAAGCTCGATTCCGAAGCCTGCCATCGAGCCCTGGATCAGGAGGATCGAACCGATCGCGATGAAGATATCCTCGCCGAAGAATAGCCCGACATTGTCGGTCGCGGCGGACAGCGCCTTCACCTTCTCACGCGTCGCCTCGTCGAGGTCGCCATGCTCCTTTTCAGCCGCGGCTTCGGCCATCGGTGCGACGAGAGGGCGGACCGTTTGCGGATGTCCCGCGACCGAGGTCAGGCCCAGCGCCGCGAAGATCTGGCGGAAAGCGAGATAGGCGAGAAGAATACGCCCCGTCGTCGCACCTCGCATCCGGCCGATCAGCGTTCGAGCCTGTTGCTGGAGCCCAAAACGTTCCAGCACCCCGATCACCGGAAGAACGATCCAGATGATCGAAACGTAGCGATTGTCGTTGAACGCCTTTCCCAGCGTCGAGAGCACCTTCACGAACGGCAGTCCGGCAAGAAGGCCGGTCACGACCGCGGCGACTGCGACGACCAGCAGCGGGTTGAAGCGCAGCGCGAAGCCGATGACGACCAGCGCAATTCCGAGCAGCGGCAAATACGTCATTCCGCCGGTCCGTAGCCGCCGCCGCCCGGAGTTTCGATGACGAACCGGTCGCCGGGCCCCATTTCAGCGGACTGGGTCGCGCTCATCTCTTCGATCGAGCCGTCTGCCCGCTCGACCCAGTTGCGGCCAGGTTGCGCGTTGCCTCCGCCCATGATCCCGCGCGGCGGAACTCGGCGGCGGTTGGCAAGGATGTTCGCGCGCATCGGCTCGAGGAAGCGCACGTCGCGGATCACCCCGTCGCCGCCATGGTGCGCGCCCGCTCCACCCGAGCCGCGGCGGATCGCGAACCGCTCCAGCCTCACCGGGTGCCTGGTCTCCAGGATTTCCGGATCGGTAAGGCGGCTGTTGGTCATGTGGGTTTGAACGGCGCTGGTCCCATCGTGATCTGGCCCGGCTCCGGAGCCCCCGGCGATCGTCTCATAATATTGGTGGCGCTCGTTTCCGAAGGTGAAGTTGTTCATCGTTCCCTGACTGGGAGCAAGCCTGCCCGTCGCGGCGAACAGTGCGTCGGTCACCACCTGGCTGGTTTCGACATTTCCGGCAACGACCGCGGCCGGATAGCGTGGCGCGAGCATCGAGCCTTCGGGAACGATCAGCTCGACCGGGCGAAGGCAGCCGTCGTTCATCGGGATCGGGTCGTCGATCAAGGTGCGGAGCACGTAGAGCGAAGCTGCGCGGACGATCGAATAAGGCGCGTTGAAATTGTCGGACAGCTGGGAGCTGGTCCCGGTGAAGTCGAACGTCGCGGAGCGCGCTTGCTTGTCGATTCTGATCGCGACCCGGACATGAGCGCCATTATCCATCTCATAATCGAACTCGCCGTCGTCGAGGCGTCCGAGCAGTCGGCGGACCGACTCTTCGGCATTGGCGAGAACGTGGCGCATGTAGGCGTCGACGACCGGCGCGCCATATTCGCGCACTGAATCAACGAGCCCTTCGGCGCCGCGAACGCAGGCGGCAAGCTGGGCGCGAAGGTCGGAGATATTGCGGTCGATGTTGCGCGCCGGGTGCGGCCCGGATGCGAGGAGCGCGCGCATGTCCGCCTCGCGGAAACGACCCTCGTCGACCATCAGCACATTGTTGATGAGGACTCCCTCGTCGTTGATCGTGCGGCTGTCTGGAGGCATAGACCCGGGAGCAATCCCGCCGATGTCCGCATGATGGCCGCGAGCCGCGACGAAGGCCGATGGCTCTTTGTCCTCGTCGGCATAGAAGACCGGCATGATGACGGTGATGTCGGGCAAATGCGTGCCGCCGCGATAGGGGTCGTTGAGCACATAGGCATCGCCGCGCCGGATGCCGCGTCCATCCGCACCGCTGCCCCGAGTATCGATGATCGTCCGGATGCTCTCGCCCATCGAGCCGAGGTGCACCGGGATGTGCGGCGCGTTGGCGATCAGCGCACCTTCGCGGTCGAACAAAGCGCAGGAGAAATCGAGGCGCTCCTTGATGTTCACGCTGGTCGCAGTCGACTGCAGCGCCACGCCCATCTCCTCGGCGATGGCCATGAACAGGTTGTTGAAGATCTCCAGCATCACCGGGTCGGCATCGGTGCCGATCGCGTGCTCGCGCTTCAGGGATTCGGTGCGCATGAGAACCAGCGTGCCGTCGCTCGCGCGCTCACCCGTCCAGCCCGGCTCAACCACGGTGGTGGAGGTAGCCTCGGAGATTATGCACGGACCGATGAAGCGCTCGCTATCTTCCGAAACGAGAACCTGCGGCGGTTCGGATTGCGCCCTCCCGACGCCCTCGACGACCAGCGCGTCCACGATCAGTTGTGCCTGTTCGTCGACGTAGCCGAAGCGCCCGCGATGAAGCTTCTCGAACTCGCGGCGCATGTGGCCCGGCTCGCCGAGCGGAAGTTCGAGAGTCGTGTCGCTGCCGGCGTAACGAAGCCGCGCGCGACGGTGCAGCTCGATCGAGTCCTGGGGCACGCCCTGGTCCACCAGCGAGTTGGTGACCGCACGCTCAAGCGTGTCGAGAGATAGCTCGTCACCGAGCGGCTTGAGCACGCTCTCCTCGCGGATCACTTTCACCCGGGCAAGGCGGATCCCATAGGCGGAGAGCACTCCGGCAAGCGGATGGATCAGGATCCGCTCCATGCCGAGACCGTCGGCAACGCGGCAGGCGAGCTGCCCGCCGGCTCCGCCGAAACAGGCGAGTGTGTAGCGAGTGACATCATGGCCGCGAGCGATCGAAATCTTGCGAATCGCCTTGGCCATATTGTCAACCGCGATCGCAAGAAATCCTTCCGCGATTTCTGTGAGCGACTTGGTGCCGCCGAGAGAGTCCGCCACTTCCTGAAGGCGCTGCCGGGCAGCTTCTGGATCGAGCGGCTGATCGCCCGAAGGGCCGAATACCGACGGAAATTTTGCTGCGTCGATGCGGCCCAGGAACAGGTTGCAGTCGGTCACCGTCAGCGGTCCGCCGTTGCGATAGCAGGCGGGGCCGGGGTTCGCTCCGGCGCTTTGCGGGCCGACCCGGAATCGCATCCCGTCAAAGCTGCAAATGGAGCCGCCGCCCGCAGCGACCGTGTGGATCGCCATCATCGGCGCCCTGATCCTGACGCCGGCGACAACGCTCTCATCGGCAAGCTCGAACCGGCCTGCATAATGCGACACGTCGGTCGAGGTCCCGCCCATGTCGAAGCCGATCAGTCGCACGGGCTCGCCGTGGGCGAAATGCGGAGCGCTTGCGGCGACCATTCCGACAACCCCGCCAGCCGGTCCGGACAGGATCGCATCCTTGCCTCGAAACGCCAAAGCGTCGGCAAGCCCGCCGTTCGACTGCATGAACTGCAGCCGCGTGCCCGAAGGAAGACCCGACGCCACTTTGTCAACGTAGCGGCGAAGGACTGGAGACAGATAGGCGTCGACCAGGGTCGTGTCGCCGCGCCCGACAAGTTTGATCAGCGGCGCGACCTCGTGGCTGACGGAGATTTGCGTGAAGCCGAGCTCGCGCGCGATCCCGGCGAGCCGCCGTTCGTGCTCGGTGTAGCGCCAGCCGTGCATCAGCACGATCGCGAGCGCCTCAATGCCATCGTCGCGAACCGATTTGAGTGCTTCTCGAGCCTGCTGTTCGTCGAGCGGCTGGACGACTTCGCCGCTCGCGCCGATGCGTTCCTCGATCTCGACCACGCGCTCGTAGGGCTGCTCGGGGAGGACGATATGACGAGCGAAAATTTCCGGCCGCGCCTGGTAGCCGATCCGGAGCGCATCGCCGAAGCCGCCGGTGATCGTCAGTGCGACCCGGTCGCCCTTGCGTTCAAGCAGCGCGTTGGTCGCGACCGTGGTGCCCATCCGCACTGACGAGATATCACTGCTTTCCCGCTCGACCAGGCGGCGGATCGCCTCCAGCGCCGCGTCTTCATATTGGCCGGGATTTTCCGATAGCAGCTTCGCGACGGTGACTTCGCCTTCGGGCGACCGGGCGATCACGTCGGTGAACGTGCCGCCGCGATCGATCGCGAATGTCCAGCCGCTCGCCACGCGGCCTTCAAGCACTTGGAGGCTCTCGGCTCAAGAAGTGGCGGAGGCCGCGACAGTGCGTTACCTGCGCCAAGGCGCGCGTAGAGGTTCGCGCCGTTGCGAATGGGGTTCCGATTGACTGATCCTTCCGACGATCGTCTCGAGCTGAGCGCCGATGAGATGCGTGCACTGGGCAGGCAGGTCGTCGACTTGCTCGTCGATCATTTCACCTCGCTGCAGGGCCAGCCGGTGGGGCGTCGCGCCGCCCGCGCGGATCTGGAGCCGATGCTTGGCGGGCCCGTGCCGGAAGATCCGTCCGATCCTGGTGCGGTGATCGCGCCGCTCAAGGAGCAGCTGTTCGCCAACATGCTCCACGTCGATCACCCGCGCTTCTTCGCCTTCGTGCCTGGGCCGAACAATTTCGTCAGCGTGATGGGCGAGGCGCTGGCAGCCGGCTTCAACGTGTTCACCGGCACATGGTTCGCGGGTTCCGGCCCCGCCCAGATCGAGCTGACCGTGATCGACTGGCTGCGGCAGATATGCGGCTTGCCGAACGGCGCAGGCGGACTGTTCGTGAGCGGCGGGTCGATGGCCAATCTCACCGGCCTTGCCGTAGGGCGTCAGGAGAAGCTGGGCGACGATGTCGCCGACGCGGTCGCATACATCGGCGACCAGTGCCATTCGTCCGTCGCTCGAGCTCTTCGGGTGCTCGGCATCAAGCCGGAGAACATCCGGGCCGTCGGGTCGGACGCGGATTTCCGGCTGTCGATGGATTCGCTGAAGTCGGCCCTGGCGGAGGACCGCGCGGCCGGGCGGCGGCCATTCTGCGTCGTCGCCAATGCCGGCACCACGAACACCGGCGCGGTCGACCCGCTGCCGCAGATCGCTGAATTCTGCCGAAGCGAGAATCTGTGGTTCCACATTGACGGCGCCTACGGCGCGCCGGCGATCCTTGCCGAAAAGGGCAAGGCGTTGCTTGGCGGCCTGGAGCTTGCCGATTCCCTGTCGCTGGATCCCCACAAATGGCTGTTCCAGTCGTTCGAGGCCGGCTGCGTCCTGGTCCGCGATCGGGCGGCGCTCCTGCGCACTTTCCAGGTGATGCCGGAATATCTTCGCGATACCGAAGGGGTCTCCGACGAGATCAATTTCGGCAATTACGGAGTGCAGCTGACGCGTTCGTTCCGCGCGCTGAAGCTGTGGCTCTCGCTTCGCGTGTTCGGGCTGGCCAGCTTCCGCAATGCGATCGCTCGCGGGATCGAGATCGCGGAAGTCGCGCAGCGCGAGCTCGAGCGGACGGATGGCTGGGAGATCGTCACGCCGGCACGACTGGCGGTCGTCACCTTCCGCTTCGCTCCGCCGAGCCTGAGCGAGTCGGAGGTCGATTTCCTTCAAGGCGGGATGGTCGAGGCGATGCTCAAGGACGGCTATGCGCTGGCGACCTCGACGGTCCTCGCCGGGCGACCGGCGCTTCGACTCTGCACGATCAATCCGCGAACCACGGACGAGGAAATCGTCGAGACCGTCCGATGGATGACGGAGATCGGCAACAGGCTGGCAACGTCCTAGCTGGGGCGAGGCGTCTTCTTGCTAGGCCAGGATGTCCACCTTGCCGCTGTCGAGCTGGTAGGTAGCAGCGACCACCTTCAGCTTGCCCTCGCGGGTCAGCGCGGCCAGCACCGGCGACGACTTGCGCAACGTGGCGGCCTGAATCCTCGCATTGGCCTTCACCGCGGCTTCGACATCGTGTCCTGCCTCGTCGACCGCCGGCTGGATGGGGGCGAAGAGCGCGCTGATTTGGCCCGGCACCTGCTCACCGGCGACCGCCGCCTTGACGGCCCCGCAATGGCTATGCCCGAGCACCATGATCAGCGGCGTTCCTAGCTCTGCGGCCCCATATTCGAGGCTCGCGATCACCTCCGGCGCGGCGATATTGCCTGCCACTCGGGCGACGAAAAGCTGGCCGATAGCCTGGTCGAAGATGATCTCCACCGGCACCCGGGAGTCCGAGCACGCGAGCACGCAGGCGAATGGCTCCTGCTTCGTTTCCGTCTTCGCCCGCATGGCGGCAAAGTCCGGGCTTTGCGATCTGGGCCGCTGGGATACGTAGCGGGCATTGCCGTCGAGGAGCTGCCGGAGCGCGGATTCGGGCGTCAGCGGCGCTTCAGCACGGGCAGGCGTTCCCCCAGGCAGCTTGAATGCATATCCGGCGACTGCAGTCGCGGCCGCGGCGCTGAGAAACCGCCGCCGTGAGCAGCTCGATGGCCCTTCCGACTTGCGCGATGGCATTGTTCGCCGACCTTCGGTCGCCCGGGCGCTCGTGCCTATCGGGACTTCTACCCAGCTAATCCTCCTTCACGCCGAACGCGCGCCGGGCGGGTGTCGCGTATCTGCGGAACCATAGGGATTAGTCCGCACAGCCAAAGCTTGCGCGACTCGCTATCTCTTTGAGCGAAAGCCGGCCCCAGAGACTCGGAGGAAGGGCTTTGCACGCACGCGCCCGCGCCGTCACGTTGCTGAACTATCCGGAGCTTGCGCGCTGCGTGGGGGTCGACCCCTACGCCGTTCTGGCTCATGCCGGCCTGCGGCCGGGCGAGCTCAAGGACGCCGATAACTGGCTTCCGGGCGAACAGATTCTTCGTGTCCTCAACGAAACGGCGCTGCGGGCGGATCGCGACGACTTTGGCGTGCTACTCGGCGAACATCGCAGCTTTGCAAGTCTCGGCCCCGTGAGCCTGCTCCTGAAGCATGAGCTCACGCTGCGTACGATCATCAACTCGATGATCGCCTACCGCCGGCTGATCAATGAGCTCCTGCTCCTGCGTCTGGAAGAAAACGGCAGGGCGTCGCGGCTGGTATGGGGGTTGATCCCCGGCCTTCGAAGCTCGCAGGGCGTCAACCTGCTGGCGACGATGGCCTATCGGGTTATCGTGCAAGGCACCGCTATCCCCTGGCGGCCGGATTGCATTCACTTTCGCCACAGGACACCCCGGCAATCGGCGACATTCGCTCGCTTGTTCGACTGTCGGCTCGAGTTCGACAGCAGTTTCGACGGAATGTCATTTCGCTCCAGCTCGCTTGCACTCAGAAACGCATCCGCTGATCGGGAGCTCGCCGCCCACGCGCGTCGGCTGTTGAGCCTCATTCCGGCGGTGCGCCATGAAGAAACGACGATCGAACGTGCAAGAGGTACGATCTCCCTGTTGCTCGAAAGCGGCCGGGCCGACGCGGCGAACGTCGCGAGGTGCCTGGGAATGTCGGTTCGGACATTCCAGAGGCGGCTAAGCTACGAAGGGCAAACGTTCAGCGGCTTGCTGAACGAATGCCGGCGTGAGCTCAGCCTTCGCTATCTCGCGCACTCGGACCAGTCAGTCACGGCCGTGGCCGAGCTGACCGGCTATTCGACCCTTAGCGCCTTTTCGCACTGGTTCGTTTCCGAATTCCGGATGCCGCCCGGCAAATGGCGAAAGGCAAATCTGCCGCGGAGTGTCGAGCCTGCCGCGCAGACCTTGCGTGCCCACGCGTGACCATGCGGATCGCAACCTTTCGTGCCATTTGGCGCAAACTGCGACAATGATGGCGCAAAGCGACAAACACGCTCGGATGATGGTGGCTATGTCGGCCGCCACAATGGATGAACAACAAAAGTTCGCCGATCTGAAGACGCTGGCGCAGATGGCGGCCCGGCTGGCCGGCCGCGACCCCGACGAACATCTCATCGTGAAGGTCGGGGAAACGGTTGCGTTCGAGGATTTTGCCTGGCGCTATCCCGATTTCACCAAGCGCGCGGAGGCCGCCTACAAATTGCTCGATAGCGGCGACGGCTTCTGGAGCACGGCCTCGACCTGACAAGCTTTGACGGCGCTCGTCGCCGGCGGAGCTTATCGCACCCAGTGTCCCCTGGCGGGTGGCGGCCAAAGCCAGTGTGCGGCAATCTAATCCATGTTATACGTCTCGGGCACTACCGTTTGAGCATTCGAACAGCGGGGGCTCCGGCGTACTCGAGTGGCACCGACCAGACTTGGCCTTTGCGCGACTGCCGCGCTGTCCCTCGCCGCGCTCGGTGAGCGACCCGCCAAGTGCCAGGAAATTGCCGGAGACGCTGATCACAAGGATATAATCGTTACGGCCCAGCGACGGCCGGAGTTGTCGCACAACGTGCCGATTTCCCTGACGGCCAAGTCAGGTGACGACCTTGAGCGGATGCAGGCGACCGACACCGCGGCGCTCGGCAAGATCGCGCCGAGCCTGACCATGACGCGCACCGGCCCGTTCACGCAGCCCTATCTTCGCGGAGTCGGTAAGCGATCGACCCTCGGCGTCGAAAATGCCGTCGCGACCTACGTGGACGGAGTCTACATGGCTTCGTCGATCGGCGCCCTGCTGGACCTACGAGGAATCGAGCGGGTGGAGGTGCTCAACGGACCTCAGGGAACGCTGTTCGGACGCAATTCCACCGGCGGAGTCATCCAGGTCATCACACGCGACCCAAGCCCCGAGGCGTCGGGTGAAGCCGAGCTTCAGGCGGGTTCCTATGAATATGGTCGAGGCGACCTGTATCTCACGGGCGGAACCGATGCGCTCGCGGGCAACCTCGCGATGAGCCTGTCGCATAACGGCGGCTACGGGACCAACCTGTTCAGCGGCAGCAAAGACCAGGGGGAGGTCAACCACAGCCTGGTTGGCCGGAGCAAGTGGGTCTGGCGGCTCGCACCGACGCTGAAGGTCACGCTCGCCGGCGATTACCAGGACGTCGACCAGGATTTCTCGAATAGGCCGGTGGCTGAATTTGAGCCGATCGGCCATCCTCGGGTGCACGGCTTTTGGAATGGCGACCAGGACGCGTCCAACCGCTTCCGCTTCCGATATGGCGGCGCGTCCATCAAGGCAGAAGCCTCGGTTGCGGGCCTCGAACTCATGAGCTTGAGCGCTCTTCGCAGAGTCCACGCACGTTACAGCTTCGACCTCGACTTGGGCCCGCTGCCGTTGCTGTCAGGCGTCCCCAAGGCAGAGCAGGACCAGTTCAGCCAGGAACTGCAATTTCAGTCAAACGCATCCTCGCGCGTCAAATGGTTAGCAGGGATCTATTACCTTCACATCCAAGAGCAATATGATCCGACGACGTTCGCCTACGGCGGCTCATATTCGGCTTTGCTCGGCGGCCGCGTGAGCCAGACGCTCTTCTCCAGCGGAACGGCGTCGGCCTATGCCGCCTACGGCCAGGCGACGCTGCCGGTCGCCGAGAAAACCAGGCTGACTCTCGGCCTGCGTTACACGATCGAGCGCCGGTCGATTGAGGCGTACGGCGAGCGGCGGTTCAACGTTGCGCCCTTCGTACGCAATATCCCCGGCTTGCCGCTCCCGGGCGAAACTCCGTTTCGTGACGTGGAGACCTTTCGGGAGCCGATGTGGCGTGCTTCACTGGACCGCGACCTTTCGGACCAGGTGATTGGCTATGTTTCGGCGAGCCGCGGTTTCCAGAGCGGCGGCTGGAACCTTCAGACTCCGCAGAATCCCGCATTTGACCCGGAAACGCTCGACGATTTCGAAGCCGGACTGAAATATGCGGATCGCTCGGGCCGGCTCACCGCCGATGCGAACGTCTTTTATTATGATTATTCCGACATCCAAGTGTCCATCGGAACGCCTCTCGGGTCCGCCACTAGCAATGCAACTTCGGCCGGAGTGTACGGCTTCGAAATCCAGCTCGAAGCGCGGCCGGATGACTCCACCGACCTGAGCTTTGGGGCACAGCTTTTGAGAGCGCGGTTCAGAGAATTTCCGAACGCCACTTGCACCGATTTCACTGCCGGGGCGCCGATCCCATATGCCCCGATCTCCTGCGACGTTACCGGCAACGATCTCCCATTCGCCCCGGACTTCAAGTTCAACGCCGAAGCGAGTCGTCGCCTCACGTTGGGAAGATTCGGTTCCTTGTCGCTAAGCGGAAACGTCGCATACAACTCCGGCTACTTCTCCGAGCCCGATAATGTCGTCCGGCAAAAGCCCTATGCGACCGCTGACATATTTGCGGAATGGCATCCGGCCCGGAAAGGCCCCACCATCCGCCTCTGGGTCCGCAATCTCACCAACGCCCGCTACTACAATAACCTCGTCACCTTCCCGACCGCGGGTGTGCTGCAGAGTCCGGCTGCGCCGCGGCGCTTTGGCGCGTCGATCGCTCAATCATTCTGAGAAACCTGCTCTGCCTTCTCAGTAGTTATCCTGAGCCCAGTTTGAGGGAGAACTCCTAAGGTGCCCGAGCTCGGATTCAACGCATCTGCCCCGGGTTCGTGGCGTGAGGAGTGTAGTTGGTGGAGGAGTATCTGGGCCTTTTTGATACACCGCCGAGGCCGAAGGAAACACGAGTCGCACTCGTGCTCGCAGGCCTCCTTTTTGCAAGTTTGCTCATAATACTGCCTGTGCGCGACACTCCTTGGCCTGAAATAGGCGCGTTCGTTCCGGTTATCGACGCGGTCATGTTTGTCGGCGAACTCATCATCGCCACGCTGTTCTTCGCCCAAGCCAGCGTTTTCCGGTCGCGAGCGCTGGCGGTCCTCGCTACAGGATATGCTTTCAGCGCGCTGCTGCTCATATCGCACGCGCTCACATTTCCGGGTGCCTTCGCGCCGAACGGACTGCTCGGTTCGGGCGTCGACACGACCGCGTGGATCGCGGTTTTCAGGCGCACCGCATTTCCCATCGCCTTCATTTTGTATGTCCAGTTCAAGCGAGCGGATTCGTCAGCGCGATCTGGACCCGAAAGGCCGGTGCCGAGCGTCAGTGTGGGCGTATGTCTGGCCGCTGTCCTGGCCGCAGGGGTAACCCTGATGGCGACAGATGCGCAGGGCATGCTTCCGTCGCTTTTCCTCGACCGTCGTGAAGCCGTCTATACAAACCTGCTCATGGTCAATGGAGCGACGATCCTGCTCACGGTTGTCGCCATGGCCATGCTCTTCTCGCAGCGCAAATCGGTGCTTGATGTGTGGTTGCTGGTGGCGCTTTCGGGCTGGCTCGCCCAGACCTTGCTCAACCTGCCGCTCAGCGCCCGGTTCACCGTTGGATGGTACGGACTGTTCATGCTGATGCTGGTTTCAAACCTCATCGTGTTGGTCGCACTCATCGCGGAGTCCAACCGCATGTATGCGCAACTCGCGCTGTCGACGGCCGAGCGCAATCGCGATCGAGATGATCGCCTGATGACCATGGATGCGGTCGCAGCCGCGATTTCTCATGAGGTTGGGCAGCCGCTCAGCGCCTCCCTGTTGAATGCGAGGGCCGGCCTGGACTGGCTCACTCGCCCGCGGCCTAATCTTGAACGGGCAATCAAGGCCCTGCGCCACACGATCGAGGACGAGCAGCGTACCTTCGATGTAATCAAGAGCATCCGGGCGATGTTCACCAAGGACGCGGGCTCACTCAGCGAGTTCGGGTTCGACGAGCTTGTGCGGGAGACCGCGCAATTGCTCGACAGGGAGCTTGCGGCGAGGAAGGTCTCGTTGGAGCTCGCACTGGATGACGAGCTCCCGCCGATCATGGCCAATCGCGTCCAGATGCAGAGGGTCCTCATCAACATCATGATCAACGCGATTGAATCCTTGGGCGCGACACGTGGCCGGACTCGCCGGATTCAGATCCGCTCGGCGTCGCCCGACGAGAAATCCGTTCAACTCGAAATCAGCGATACCGGGACCGGCGTCGCACCAGACGATATGGACCGGATCTTCGAACCCTTTTTCTCGACCAAAGCGAGAGGGACCGGTCTTGGCTTGTCGTTATGCCGGACCATCGTGGAGGAACACGGTGGACGCCTGTGGGCCTCGGCCCGCGACAAGCACGGAATGACATTCTTCCTGAAGCTGCCGCGCAGCGAACAGCTCGCCGCCTGAGAGCAATGGGAACTTAAAGGCAGGCTTCGACCAGCCTTCGCGTGCCGTATTGAAGTCTCGTCGTTGCCGTGACGGTCGGAGGATGCAGGTCGAGGAGTAACGGCTCCGCGCTGCCCGTGCGAACCATAACGGTGACCATTCCGTCAGCGTTGAAGGTTGTAACGTCCCCAAGCCTCGAGAGCTTCTTCGTCAAGCATCGTTCAAGCTCGGGGATGTGCTTCTTTGTCTGGAAGCTTGCGTTCTCCTCGCGCGCCGACGCTGCGGGCGGCGTCAAGGAGGACGCCGTCGAAAGCGCCAGGATGACCATCTCCAAGCGGAAGGACATCGGCAGCGTCCGCTATCACTGCGGCGGCGGGCCGCCCGAGTTCGGGTCCGGCACCGTCACATAGACCACCGTGTCGCCTTCGTACTGCGGCTGGTAATAGGCCGAGCCGCACGAATAATAGGTATAGCTGGCGTAGGGATACGGCGAGCAGCCATAGGGCAGGGAGTAATAGGCCGTGCCAAATGCGGCCGCGGTCACTCCCGCGACCGCGCCGATCGCCACGCCGGCCGCGATCGGATGATCGTACCAGCCGCCCCAGCCATTGCCCCAGTCGTTGTCGACATTGATGTCGCCGGTGTTGATGTTGCCGTTATTGACCCGGTTGCCGCTGCCGACGTTGTTTCCGCCGCCCGGCCGCTGACCCTGGCCAGGGCGTCCAGCTCCGCCCACGCCACCGACACCGCCTGGACGGCCGGCGCCACCGACGCCACCTACGCCGCCGACACCGCCGGGCTTGCCGACCCCGCCGACTCCCCCGGGGCGACCGGCTCCGCCAACTCCGCCAACTCCGCCGACCCCGCCGGGTCGACCGGCACCGCCTGCCGGAAGCTGGCCAGGCCGGCCGGCTCCGCCGACTCCCTGGCGACCGCCTCCGCCTCGTGAAATGGGCGGGCTGTATCTGCCTCCTCCGGGCCTGCTGTAACTGCCTCCGCGGCTGAAATTGCCCCCCCGATTACCCCCGGCGCTAAATCCGCCGCCGCGGCTGACACTGGACATCCCACCGCCGCGTGCGCCACCGCCGCCGCCGCCTCGGCTGAAGCCTCCGCCGCCGCCGCCGCCGCGACTGAAGCCGCCGCCCCCGCGACCGCCGCCTCCGCCGCGTCCGCCGCGCGCGTCGGCTTCCTGGATGGTGAAGGCGATCAGGCTGACGAATGCCGCGGCCGTCGCGAAGCGAGAGAATCCCGACTTCATGTTACTCTCCTGTTTCCTGGAACTTGGCGAGGCCAATGCGCTTGTCGCTTGCCGCCGGGACGAAGGTGAAATCGCTGTTTGAAAGCGGCGGATTGATCTTCCAGTCGAGCCTGGCAGTGAATGTCGGACGAGCATCATCCGTGCGGTCGACGATCACCATCTTGCGCGGAAGCGGCTGGTCTCCCTGCTGGATCCAAAGCTCCCAGTCGGCCTCACCCTCGCGGAAGGCGTAATGGTCAGTCGCAACGCCATCGATGGTAGCGGTGCCGACCTGATAGGCGGACTTGAGCTGGTCGTCCGGCCGGCCCGCAGGGTCGCCCCAGCGGAAAAGGTCCTCGAGCGGCAGCGATATGCCGTACTGCTTGTACATCGCCACGAGCGCTTCGCGGTTGGTCCCCGGCGCTGGAACCGTCGCGTAGAACCCCGTTCCCGGAGTGTATTCGGTGAAGGTCTTACCGTCGTAATAGAAGCGCCGGTTCTTCAGATCGCTCTTGAAGTCGATGACGAAGCCGGGCTTGCGCAGCTTGTAGTTTGTAACGCCGTCCATCTGGATCCGCTGGCCATCCTCGGTCACCACGTCGATCGATCCGTTCGACGTGATTTCGGCAGTGGTGAGCGAGGTGAGATAGCGGCTCATGTTCCGCAGCGCGGCGACCGCTTCCGGATTGACGACCGCCGACGTCTTCGGCGCCTGGGTTTCTGTTTTCGGAAGGGTCGTCCCAGTCTTGTCGTCGGTCTTCTGGCAGGCGGCCAGGGCGATCGTCGCCACGCCAAGTATGGCGATTCGAGTGCGGCTGCTTTTCATCTGCCAGTCTCCATGCCCCGCGCAGTCAAACTGCTATGGAAGCAGGCGGTAACACCGGCACTGAGGGGCTTTTATCGGGGGAATCCCGCACTGGCGGCGGCATTCAACCCGAGCGCCGGCCAAGCCCGGCGGATCGGGGAATTGACAGGACGTTCGGTTTCCAGCTGGCGATTTGCGCGCGCCATCCACTGAGTGAGATCACGCCCCAGAAGGCCCGAAAGAACGGCGAGGTCATCCGCCAGCGCGGCCCTTATTTCTTCACGAAGCCGGCCCGGGAGCTGGACCGGCCGCGCGGCGGATTTGTTCCAGTTCAGAAGCCGCTTTCGCACCTTCATGACCAGGCTTGAATGTTTGCCCGCGCTGCGCCCGTCCCGGTGGAGATCAGCCGCGCTGGCCAGCAGCGGTCGGGCCGCCTTCGGAGGCCGTTTCAACAGTCGCTGCAAAGCTGCGCTGCGAACGCCGGTCCTCGCACGAAAGGCCGGAAACTCTGCCCGAGTGTCGGGCGGGAGGCCAAGAAAGTCGACGATCTCGGCGTACTGCTTTGCTGGGTCCTCGACGAGATCATCGAAGACCGACACAAAGCAGCGCTCTCGGCCCACGACTTCGAAGAAGTTGGCCAGATGTTTGCCCAATCGGCCGATCTCCTCATAGTCGAGGAGCCGAGGGTCAATGCAGCAGCGCGGTATGTGCCGGCCGCTTCGCCGCTCGGCGACAAGCGACCATGCCTGCTCGAAATCCTGCACGTCCTCGTCGCCGGTGCAGATCAGCCGCTGATGCAGCGACGGAAGCATTTCCAGCGGATTTCGCACCATGATGATGAATTTGGCCGATGGCCAAAGCCTCAGTGCCGGCTCCAGCCGTTCGGGCGCGTAAAGGTACGACACGGAGCCGTCGAGAAGCATCTCCCGCTCCGTCTGCCCCGGAAAGAAGTGCTCGACGTAGTCCTTCCGAACGAAGCGAGTCACATCGGCAGTTGGCCAGCTGCGAAGATCGCGCCTCGAAAAGAAGTGCGGCTCCTTGACGCTAGACAGCAAAATGTCCGGGTGGCCGCTTAGATATCGCGCCAGCGACGTCGTTCCGCAGCGAGGAGCTCCGACAATCGAACACCAGGCGGTGCGCTCGGGCGGGCGATCGTCAGGGACGCGTGACCATTTCATGGCCAATTCGTCTCACGGGATTCCCAGTCGACCCATCAGGTAAACACCTGACTTCAGAAGCGAACCTTTAGGCGAGCCGTCTGTAGAAACGCACCACAATCTCTTCGGCTGCGAGCATCACCACAACCACGATGATGAGCCACACGATCCCGTGGAAGATGCCCTCGAAGCGAACCTTGTCGCCGAATGCGAATGACAGCGCCTCGAGGATGACGAACTTGGATCCGAAAAGGATGATCCAAGCCACGAAAAGCTTCACGACCTTCATCCAGCCGTCGCTGCTTATGAAACCGAGCACCCAATGTTCGATGCCGATGGTCAGCTTGAGCAGGGCCTGGAGCACGATGGCGGCAAGCAGCGCGATCGAGAAGGAGTGAACCCAGACATTGTCCGAAAATTCGTCGAACAGGCCCAGGACGACCAGATCGATGAGCGTCCCCGTATAGTAGCGAAGGAACGTGCGCTGTCGGTTCGAAGGCGGCTCGGCGAGGGCGGGCATCAGCGAGGCGGAGTGCGCGTGCTGGGACATTGTCACCTCGTCACGTTCGGGCAGGATGCGACCGATCTTCGAAGACGGATAAGGGTGCTTCGAGGCGCGCGGCATCGGGCAAACCCCGAAGTAAGCGGATTGCGACCCCTCAGCCTCTGCGATCCCCACCGAAGGCTTACTCCAATGATAATGCGCGATGTGGGTTTACCCCGATTGGCTTCCTTCGGAGCGCGCTTAGTCTGCAATGTAATCCCAGGGGGCGAGCTGAGTATGTTTACCCTTAAATGCCACACCTATGTTAAGATGGGCAGGTCCGGAGTCTGTCCGGGCGAACAGGGCACGGACAAAGTGCAATGACCAGTCCGATCCGCCGGGTAATCATCATCGACGACCATGACGCCATTCGGCGAGGCGTTCGGCAATTGTTGGAAACGAAGCCGAACTATCAGGTCGTTGGCGAGGCCGCCGACGGCCGGACCGGGCTAAAGGTCGCCAAGGAGACTCGACCGGACATCGCGATCCTCGACTATTCGATCCCGGAATTGAACGGCCTCGACCTGTCCCACGCGCTCAAGCGCGAATTCCCACGGATCGAGATCCTCCTCTACACGATGCATGACCGCGAAGAGATCATCATGAACATCCTTCGCGCCGGAGTGCGCGGGTTCGTGCTCAAATCCGACACTGAAAAGCATCTGCTCGCTGCCCTCGATTCGCTTTCCATTCGGCGCTCTTACTTCTCGGGCGCGATCTCGGACGCGCTTCTCGAGCAATTCCTGGACAGCAAGCCTCACCCGCTCGCCAGCAGCCTTACGCACCGCGAGCGCGAAGTCGTCCAACAGGTGGCGGAGGGCCGCATCAACAAGGTGATCGCTGCGCGGCTGAACATCAGCATCAAGACGGTGGAAACACACCGGGCCAGCGCGATGCGAAAGCTGAACCTCAAGACCACTGCCGACCTGGTGCGCTACGCAGTGAGGAACCAGCTGATCCAGGCGTGACCCGGAGCGCGGCTTCGCTTCAAGCGGGCAGAGGAACCAAGGCCGAAATCCGCGTTCCGTGCTTCAACCTCGTCACCTTGAACGCTCCCCGAAGCGCCTCGATGCGGTGGCGCATGCCCTGCATTCCTATGCCTTGAACGCCGGTCTGGTCGGGAGCGGAGGCCATCCCCACGCCATTGTCGCGAACCGAGATCTGGATGGCACCCGCAAATCGCCTGAGGACGATCCGCGCGATCGAAGCATGGGCGTGGCGATGGATGTTCGCCAGCGCCTCCTGGGCAACCCGTAGAAGCGCGGTCGCGACATCCTCGGGCATATCGCCCACGCTCCCGATCGTTTCGACGGTTGTTCGGATCCCGGTACGCCTTTCCATTCCGCGCGCAAGGGTGCGAACAGCGTCGAACAAGCCCCGCTCCCTCAATTGCGCCGGATAATCGAGAAAGGCCAAGGTGCGAATTTCGTTGTCTATCTTCCTGACGGTTTCCTGGATTTCCTCGATCAGGGCCTCGTGACTGCAACGCCCCTCAATCTCCCTCAGACGGGCAAGGCTTAGTTCAAGCGAAATGACCAATTGGCCGGCGCTGTCGTGGAGGTCGCGGCCCATGCGAAGCCGTTCGTATTCGTGCGCTCTCAACCGCTCTTCCATCAATTCGAATGCGGCGCTGCGCGGCAGTTCATCGGCTGCCGCGGGCGTCGACCCGCTGTTGGATGGAACTGCGCCTTCGGCGCAAAATGAAAATGCGATCGGCGCAGTCGATGGCGCGACCAAAGAATTGGCTGGCGCTTCGTAGTCCATAGCGACGCCCCTACCCCTGAATAGCGCCACGAACTGGCACCCCCGTGGCGAAGAGACTCGGCGAGGCTAAAATACAGCAGTTCCCGCCAGAGTCGATGAATTTAACTTATCATTGAACGCTTCCCCATCGAACCGTAACTGATTCATTTAATCTTAAACCGCCGGTCCTTTGTTAGTCGTATATGTTACTTGTCCAGGCAAACGAGGGTCAGCGACGTAATCCGGTTAGTTCTTCGAGACGTTTACGGGCGCCGTCCGCAAATTCTCGCGCAACCGCTTTGACGGTGTCGGTCGTGGACAGCGTCGCTGGAATGTCGAGCGGGTCGGGCGTGCGGCGCCTCACGGCGGCAAGGAGCAGCTCGTTCGTCCGGGCATCGCGAAGCTCAACCGCGTAAAGAATCGAGCCGGTTAGGGATCCCTGCTTTCCCAGGGCGCTTTTGAGCGCGCTGGTTGCAAAGCCGAACATCGTCACCCGGGTCGCGGTTGCGATACCGCCTTTGGTCTTTTGCGCTCCCAGGATCGTCACGTGCAGCCGAAGGGTGTCGGCCTGAGCTCGCGCCGGAGCAGGAAACGACTTGGCGATCTCAGGCCGAAGCTCCTGCGTGATCATGTTCGCGAATCTCGCCCGGTCCGCCGGGTCTATTCCTTCGAACTGCGAATCGGGACCGGTGTAGACCGTTGTTTCGTCGACGATCACGGTCCGGTATTTCTGAAATTTGGACGCCGGCTGGACATAGGTCCACGATTCCGAATTCGCCTTGTCCTGGCTCATCTTGTTCGCGGACGGCAGGCTGACGGGAGCGTGATCGCGCGTCTGTGCAAGCGCGGTCGCCGGTGTGAGTAGCACGCACGCCGCAAGAGCGATCGGTCGGAGCATAAGAGCAGCTGCGGGCATTGGTGGTTCCTCGAGGTTTGACTCGGGAATTGCATCGCACCGGCTCAGGGGTTGCTCCATCGGTGGAAACCCGCGCTCTTGCCGGGGATGGGGGCCTAGGCGCGGCAGGGCTGGTTTCGAGCGACGAAGTGGATGTCGCTGAACGCGGCGCGGCCGATGCTGTGCGTGTTGTCACCGTCTGCAGCCAGGGCGATGCCAACGGGCGTGCCGGGCAGGTTTGTGAAGGCCTTTGCGAAGTCCGAGGCTATGTCGGCGCGTTCCGATACCCAGGATTTCGCCCGCCCGCCGCCGGTTTCGCTGACGATCAGCTGAGTGCGATCGTTATAGGCACTCTTGCGGGCGGTGCCGACCGGATGGACGTTGTCCCAGACGTAGATCAGCGCTGCGTCCGGAACGTCCTTTCCCAGCAGCGCCCGAGCGAGCCCGAGCTTGAACTTCGTGGAGCCCGAAAGCGCCGAGTCGGGCATGTCGAACCCGACATAGATCCGGGCTGCATAATCATCGCCGCTCTTCTTCGTCATGTCGGCTTTGGCGACCGGCCCGTCCACATTCCAGCGCCAGCACAAAATCGGCGTCTTCTTGAGGTCGACCGTTACGTGCCTGGCGAGCATCGACATGCTCTTGTTGACGGTCGCCTCGACCGCCATTCGGCCGGCGACCCTCGTCACTCGATAATGCGTTGCGGGAGTCCCGCTTCGAGCGACCATTCGCCAAGGTTTGGGCGGAGCCCCTGGCGTCGAGAACTGGCCGACCCAGAGGGGGCCGGAATCCGGTGCCGACGCAGTCAGCAGAAGCGCAAAGGCGGCCATTGCTCGCACGGCCTAATGCCCGTCGCCGGTTTCGCCGGAGTCGCTAAATCCCGGCGGTCGCTTGCGCCAGGGCGCCGGAGCCTGCGCAGCGGTGAACCCCGCCCGGAACAGCGCACGCATATAAGCGGTGTCGAATTGCTCGAGGTGGGGAGCGTCGAACGTCGCTGGAATGAAGGTGAGATTGAAATCCACATGGTCGCGGCTTGCCGCTGAATAGATCCGGTAGAGATCGCCGATACCCTGGGTCCGGGTGAGCGATGCGATTGCACGAGCGGCAATGCTGATCGTGCGGCGGTTGACGCTCTCCCAGTCGGCGTCCAGCGGCGCGTTCCGGATGATATAGAGAAAACGCTTCCGATCGGGGGCGCTGGTGAGGGACAGCGAGGGCGGGTAAGCGAAAACCTGGGCGATCGTCCCGCCGTCAACATGCATCTCCTGGTACCGGTGCCCGTCGACGTCCACGTCGATCATGACCGGCGGAAACGCGCCCGGGATCGAGGCGGAGGCGAGCAGGACCTTCCGGAAAAGTGCCACTGCGTACGGGTCCCTCCAGGCCGCGATTGCGGTCATGTTCCAGATCACCGGCTCCAGCGAGTCGAGATTGGTGGTCCCAACGAGGAGCAGGCGTCCCTTCGCATATTCGCCGGCAATCTCCTCAAGCAGCTCCGGAGTGACGTAGGAGTCGATCACCCTCGCGAGCGGGCGAGTGTCCGCCACTGCATCGCCGAAGATCGCACCGCCAAGCCCGCGCTTCTTGAAAATGTCCTTTGGACCCGTGCCCGTATAGACCCGCTCGAGAACATAATCGTATCTCGGGCCCAGGAAGGCGAACGGTGCGATCAGCGCTCCGGTGCTGATTCCAGTCACGACCTTGAATTCGGGGCGGGAGCCGGTGGCGGTCCATCCTTTGAGGAAGCCGGCGCCATAAGCGCCATTGTCGCCGCCGCCGGAGACGGCAAGCAGCGAAGCCGGTGGCAGGCCTTGTTCCGCTTTTGCTCCCTGAGAGGCGAGCCAGCTGCGCTCTTTTGCGAGAGAGCTCAATGCTTCCGCTCTAAAGGTCCCGGATTCGCGTGAGACTAGGAAGCGCGTCTCGCCGAAGACTTTGCTGGTGTCGGTCATCTCGGCCGCTGGGACGGCCGGAAGGCGCTGCGGAGTGGCGCATCCGGACAACCCGATCTGCGTGGCAAGCAGCGCCACGAGGCTAGTGCGCAACATGAGCCGACGCATCGATCCCACCTTCCAAAATAGAGAAGACAATGTCGTCGTTGGTCGCAGGCGTTGCCGCCCGGGCACATGCGTGGAATCGACCAAATGTCTCGGGAGAAACCCCGATTTCTCTTCGACTGCCCGTCGTTGATGCTTGTCTCCCTAACGGGATCCGCGGCCGCTGTTGGCACGGGGCAAGAAGGTCAAAGGGAGAAAATCATGCGGAAGCTCTTACTCTCAGCAGTAGCATTGACGAGTATAGCTGTTGCTTCACCAGCAGTTGCCAAGGACAATTCATTTTACGTCGGCGCGGACATTGGCGCACTTTGGGCCAACAGCCAGAAAATCCTGGGCGCGGTCGATTTCACCAATCCGGCAGTCACCGACATCGACTTCGGCCGTGTCGGCAGGATCAAGTACAAGACGGGGTTCGATGTCGACTTGGTCGGCGGCTACGATTTCGGCATGTTCCGCGCCGAGGCTGAGCTTGGGTACAAGCACGCCAAGGCTAGCAAAATCACCATCGACCCCATTGTGTTCACCGATCTGAATGCCGGTGCCGGGGGTACCGTGTTCACCCTGGATAATGTCGACATAGACGAGAAGACGAACGTCTGGTCGGCGATGCTGAATGGCTGGGTCGATTTCGGCGGCAACGGCGGCTTCGGGGGCGGCGTCGGCGCCGGCGTCGGCTATGCCGGCGTCCACCAGTTCGGCGACAGCAACAGCAAGTTCGCCTGGCAGCTGCTCGCCCAGGCCTATTATCCGATTAGCGAGAATTTCGATATCGGCCTGAAGTATCGCTACTTCCACGCCGGATCGAGCGACAACGTCGAGTCCTTCGCTTTCAACGGACCGGCGGTTTGCAACGCGCTACCGGAAGAGCCCCCTTGCACGGGTGGAGCGCTTTTCCTGGAGGACCGCACGCGCTTCGTATCGCACAGCCTGATGCTGAGCCTGACATATAACTTCGCGCCGCCTCCGCCTCCGCCGCCACCACCGCCGCCACCGCCACCGCCACCGCCTCCGCCGCCGCAGACTCAAACCTGCCCCGACGGAACCGTGGTCCTGGCAACCGACGTGTGTCCGGCGCCACCTCCTCCGCCTCCTCCTCCGCCGCCAGCGCCTGAGCGAGGCTGAGCTTGCCCGGGAGGCCGTCTTCCCCCCTTGGACGGCCTCCCATCTTGCTCGGTGGAGATGAGAGCGCGGCAGTGGAAACGCTGCCGCGCTTTCGCCTTTAGGACTTGACGATGTGTCCGTCCTTGCAGGTGACGACGGCCCCGGAATTGTAGTGCGTTCCGCCTGCGAACTTCCAATCGATCCGGATGCGATCGCCTTTGGCTGTCACTTCATAACGGCGGCCGCCGCTGATGCCCCTCTGCAACACGATCTCGCCGTTGTGCACATCATAGACCTTGACGAACTTCCACTGCCCGGGAGGAGCGGAGCTCTCGATGTTGCACGTTCCGGCAATTGCTCCGCTCGAGGCGCAGAGAGCGATGAGCCCGGTCCAAAGCCGCCTGATATTCATTGCAAATCTCCAGGTGCCATCGCCTTGAAGCTTACGCCGTCGCCGCAGGGCTGTGACTTGCCGGAAACCCCTAGCCCGCGGGCTCCGGACGCGAACTGGAGCGGCGGTCGAGCAGCGGCCAGAGCAACCGCATCATCGCGACGGCGAACGTGCAGGCGATCCCGAACTGAAGCACGCGCGCACCCCAGATTCCCGAATTGCTCGGACCCTTCAGCAAGGCCAGCCCGAAGATGACCATCGTCGCGTTGTAGGCGATCAGCGCGTTGCCGCCGCGCACCCCGCCTTTGACGATGTGGAGGCCGAAACCGACACCGATGAGGAAGGTCAGGGCCGCCAGCATCGGCAGCGATGGCGCGACCTGCAGGACGTAATAAGCGGCGACGGCAACGACTCCGCCGAGGAAGTTGCCGATGAGCTTCGCCCAGGCGCTTGCAGCGCCGCGGTGCTCCTCCATCTTCGCGACTAGGAGGACGGTCGTCAGCATCACGGGAATGGCGTCGGTGAGACCGAACAGAAGATAGACAAGCATCACCGGCATCACGATCAGGGTGCCGAGCACGGCCGCGGCGACCGGCGATTCCAGCGCAGGCGAGGGCGGTTCGGGGCTCTTCGGCGACGGGAGGGGCCACAGGGCGAACCCGACCCAGGTGAAGATGACCGCGAGCGCCATCGCCTTCACCAGCAATCCGGGGAGGATTCCGGCAAATTGCGAGAGCGTGAGGGTCACGACAGGCACCACAGAGATGCAAATGAGGAGCAGCGTCAGCGGAAGCTGGCCCTTGGCGCGAGCAAGGCCGGCGAAAGCGACGAACATGACCAGCCCGATGAGCGCGAGCAAAAGGTGCGGGGCCGGGCTCAGAAACGTGGTCAGAAAAAACGCCAGCCACGCACAGACTGCCATGACGAGAATGAGGAAAACCCCGACCTTGGGGGGCGGGCTCGCCGGCAGGCTGGCGAGCAGGACAGCGGTCAGGACCGGCGCAAGGGCCGACGGCTGCCATTCAAACCATTCGCAGACGATGAACGCCGCGGTAGTCGCAAAGCCGAAGCGGAGGACGAAGTGGAGCCGTGCCAGCTGCGCGAGGTCCATGCCTTGCCGGCGAGACGACAGCGCAACGGCCATCGCTACTGCAAGTAGCTCATCAGCGCGACCAGCTTGATCCAGATCCGCCCGATCGGATTCAGGAGGGAATGATCGTCGGTGAAGATGATGACGTTGGCCTGGGCTCCGCTTCGGCCGACGTCGATTCCGGCCTTCTTCGATTCATCCGGAAGCACCATGATCCGCACCGGGAACCGCTGCGGATCGCGAAGCCAGCCGCTCTGCGATTCGACTGAAGCAAGCTGGCCCGTTGGCGCTTCGTCACCCTGGCTAATCCCCCAGCCGATGCTCTGGACCCGACCGTGGAAGAGTCTGCCAGGACGGATGTCGAGCACGATCGTGACGTCCTGGCCCGGCGCCACGTTGCCCAGCTGGTTTTCGCGCATGTCGGCCGAAATCCATCGTGGGCCGCGCTCGAGGAAACTGAGCAAGGGCTGGGCGGCGCCGACATACTGGCCCGGCGCGAGCCGCAGGTTGGTGACGATCCCGTCGGCCGGAGCGACGACCGTAGTGTTGCGAAGGTCGAGCTGCGCCTGTTGAAGCGCGGCATAGGCCTGCTTGACCTTCGGGTTCGACCGGCCGGGAGCGCCGAGATTGGCGATGGCAGCGCGCAGATCGGCCTTCGCCTTTTCGCGGTCCGCCTGTGTTTTCCCGATTTCGGCAAGGGCCCGAATCGCGTTGGTCTCGGCCAGCGCCTTCTTGTCGACGAGATCGGTAACGATCTTGCCGAGCTTGCGATTGGCATCGAGATCGACGGTTTGTTTCTGGAGCTGCGCCTGGGCGGCGGCGACGTCGGCAACCGACACATCGGCCGCCTGGAGTGCGACGGACAAATTGGCTTCGGCAGACTGGACCGCGAGGGCATAGGGCTCCGGGTCGATCCGAAACAGCAGCTGGCCTTTCCTGACCGCACCATTGTCCTTCACCGCGACGTCCATCACCTCGCCGGAAACTTCGGGTGAGATCTGGGTCAGGAAAGTCTCGACACGGGCTTGAGACGTGTAGGGAGTGAAGCGGTCGGCAAGCACGTGGTAAAAGAACAGGATGGCGATGACGGCGAGAGCCGCGCCAATGATCTTCCGCATCGGATTTGACGGCGCCCGGCCGGGTTCCGCACCGGTGCCGACGTCAATCTCCGTGGGGGCGGGCGTCGTGCTCATTGCTTTACCGATGTTGCGAGCACGGCGGCCGCCGCCGGCGGCTCTTGGGTCCAGTCGCCTCCAAGCGCGCGATAGACGTTCACCAGCGCCCGCGCGTAATCGCCGCGGGCCGACGCGAGCTGAAGCTGAGCGGAAAACAGGCTCCGCTCCGTGTCGAGGACTTCGAGATAGTCGGAATAGCCGTTGTCGTAGCGCTCGTTGGCCAGCTCGACCCCGCGTTGCAGGGTGGCGACCCGCCGCTCGAGGGTCTCGCGCAGCTCGGCACTGTGCCGCAGGTCGGCCAGCGAGTCCTCGACGTCCCGGAAGGCGTTCTGGATAACCAGCTCGTAGTTGGCGAGCGATTGGACCCGGCGCGCCTCCGCCTGGTCGACGGCGGCCGTCAGGCCACCTCCCGTATAGATCGGCCCGGCGACGTCGCCCGTGAAAGACCATGTCCGCGCCGGCCCGCTGAACAGGCTACCGAGCGAACCGCTGGCGAAACCCAGAAGCCCTGTCAGGGTGATGCGCGGAAAGAATTGCGCCCGGGCGACGCCGATAAGGGCGTTCGATGCGACGAGTTGCTGCTCGGCCTGAAGGATGTCGGGCCGACGCACGAGAAGCTCGGAAGGGATGCCCGCCGGTAGCGTCGGAAGGCGCATCGACTCAAGCTTGGCTGTGCGAACGATTCCTCCCGGATTTCGCCCGAGCAGTACCGACAGCGCATGCTCCTGAAGCGCGATGGCCTGCCGGATCGGAGGAAGCTGGCTCTGCGCGGATTCATATTCCGCGCGCACCTGCGACATCTCGAACTCCGACACCCAGCCGCCTTTCAGGCGCATTTCGAACAGGTCGACCGACTTCTTGCGGCCGGCAACCGTCGCCTCGGTGACCCGCAATTGCTCGTCGAGGTCGAGAAGCGTGACATAGACGGAGACCACTGAAGAGATGAGCGTCAGTATGACTCCCCGTCGCCCTTCTTCGGTGGCGAGCAGGTTGGCCCGCGCAGCTTCGGTCTCGCGCCGGATCCGGCCCCAAAGATCCAGTTCCCAGCTTGCGGACAACAGGCTGGTGAATGTCGTGCTCAGTGGGTCGATGAAGGTCGGAAGTTTGTCCGCGCTGCTTCTGGAGCGGTTGCCGCTGAGCCCATAGCCGACCTGCGGATAGGCCTGCGAGCGTGTGCCGGCGAGTATCGCCGCGAACTCGTCCACGCGCGCCGCAGCAATGACCAGATTGCGATTGTTTGTGAGTGCTTCGGCAACCATCGAGTCGAGATGGGGGTCGCCGAATTGCTGCCACCAGCCGATTGCGTCTTGCGGCTGAGGAATCGAGGAGGGAGCGTACCGATAGGCAGCCGGCGGAGTGATTGCCGGAGGGACGTAGTCGGGGCCCTGGACGCAGCCGGCGACAACAGCAAGCGAGGAGGCCGCGTAGCCAAGCCGTGCAACCACGGGCGTCACTCTACTGCACCCTGGGCACGAGGCGGGGGCGACCGGAAGCGATCATAGATCGTCGGCGGGCTGTTTCGCATCGCCTGCAACTGCATGATCATCGCCAGCTGCGATTCCCGTTCCAGCCCAGACGTCGGGCGGTTGAGATCGGTGATCACGCTCACCGACAGCGCGAGCACTGCGAAAAGAACTAGCGCGCAGGGCCAGGTGCGCCCGGTCGGGACCGAATGACCGACGACGGCCGCTGCGGCGACAAGTGAAATCAGGAGCAGCTTCAGGACTTCAGGCGGAAACTGCAGCTGGCGGGCCACTTTGCGATCGGTGTCCCGATCGATCAGGTCATTGAACGTAAGCAGCAGGGGCGTTGTGATTCCGTGGGCGAGGGCGGATTCCCGCGATGCCGTTACGGCGGCCCAAATCGCCGTCAGCAACGCATCGTTCACCTGCAAGCGACGACTGACATCCGCGCCGTTCGCGAGCTCAATACGGTTGTCGGTATAAGCGACCAGCAATTGACTGAGCCGCGACCGGTGAGGCTCGTCGAGGAGTTGCACCCGTAAATAAGCGGTGCCGATGGCGTTCGCTTCCTGAGTGACCAGTTCGCGCCGTGTTTCGTACCGGTTCAGCACCATCGCGAAGCTGAAGGCCAGCAACAGCGCCAGGAGGCCGAGGGTGCCGCCGACAAGCGGCCCGTCTTGCGAGGCCAGGTCATCGGCTTCGCCGCCACTCCGTGCGAGACGAAAGCGCCCGGCGAAATTGCCGGCGATGGCGCTGAGTAGCATTGCGGCGAACGTGGTGAGAGCGACCTCCAACAGTGAGAGTCGGGACAGCCAGTCGGTCAGCCCTCCGCCCTCCATCGACATCTTCTCCCTGGCTCGGTCCGCGGAGCCCTGCCTGAGCGACGCGCGCGTGCGCCGCCGGATTTCCTCGCCCAAGGTCTGTGGAACTGGGCAGGGTGCGTGAATTGGGGGATTCCGCAGAAGCCCTTAGGGACATCCCTGATACGGGTCTCAGCCTCGTCCGCTGCGGACAGTTGCCCTCGCCTAAGCAGATACCCCAATTGCGTCGCGCTCGCGGGACGCGAACAGCGGCGTATCGTGGACGAGACGGCTTCAAAGATGAGGGGTCTGAAACGCCCGCTGCACAGTTCCGGGTTCTGGCAGGCCTATTTCCAGTCGCGCTACGCGATCCTATTCTATTCGCTGCTGCTCATGCTTGTAGCGATGCCGACGGCCAACACGTTCGGGCTGTCGCAGCTCGTGATCAAACTGTGGTTTGCGCTTTGCCTGTTGCTTGCCGTCATACCAAGCGCCAGCAAGCGCGGCCGCTGGTTCCTCGTGTCGGCAATCCTGCTGCTCATCCTGATCCGGTTCATATCAGAACGCGACGAGGTCCCTATCGACTTCGGCCCGGTTCTCGTTGTCTATGCCCTTGCGGGGCTCGCGGCGGCTGCCGGTACGCTGCGCTTTGCGGTCAGCTCGCCGGTCGTCGATTCCGAGACGATCTATGCGGCGCTTAGCACCTATCTTCTCGCCGGCCTGTTCTTTGGCGTCCTTTACTCTGCAGTCGAATATATGGCCCCCGGCAGCTTCTCCGGGCCAGGCAAGTTTTCCGAATCCGCGGCCGTCTATTACAGCTTCGTCACGGTCGCGACGCTCGGCTATGGCGACTATCTGCCACGAACCGATATCAGCCGCGGAATCGCGGTGCTTGAAGTTATCGGCGGGCAGCTGTTCCTCGCGGTCATGGTCGCACGGCTTATCGGCGCCTTCGACCCTCCCAAGCGGGATTGAGAAAGGCTTTCGGCTCGATCACGCTGCCCGTGGCTTGCGCGGCAGCTGCGTGACGTTCTTCCCTGGCGCGTCGAGCCATTCGCGGAATAGCACATAGCCGACGGCGAGAAGGACGGCGCCGATGAACAGGCCCACGAGGCCGTAGGCCATCACGCCGCCAATGACGCCAAGCAGGATGACCGGCATCGGAACCTCCAGGCCGTGGCCGATCATCATCGGTTTGAGCACCGCGTCGCTGAGCCCGGCGACAACCGACCAGACGGTGAAGATGATCGCCACCGTCGAGGTCTGCGTGGAAAAGGCCCAGACGATCGCCGGCAAGGTGACCAGCACTACCGGGACCTGAACCACGCCAAGGGCCATCGCGACGATCGACAACAATCCGGCGCCCGGAACCCCGACGGCGAAGAAGCCGATGCCGCAGAGAAGGGCCTGCACGAAAGCGACACCGATGACACCGTTCGCGACCGATTTTATCGTCGCTCCGATGACATCCATATAATGCTCGCCGCATTCGCGGCTGCCGGTGATCCGGGCGAGGATGCTTGAGATGAAGGCACGCGCGCTTTCCGAATAAGCGAGCGTGATCGCTGCGAAGACGACGGCGGCGACAATCGCGAGCACCGTCACGAAGAGGCTTCCGGCAAAGCTGACCAGGCCCTTGGCGAATGTAGCGAGCTGCGGTTTATACTTCTGGGCGAAGGCCGGCATGTCGGTCGCCGCCTGAGTCCACGCCGCGTGCGCCGGCGCGCCGACCACGGGCAGGCCCTGGAGCCGCTCTGGCGGCGGCGGGATCTGCTGGTCGCCCGTCTGGATCGCGGCAACGACCTTGGGGATCGAGCCGGCGGCGCTGATCGCTGCGATGGTCGTCGGCACGAGCACCAGGGCGGACAGCCCCACGCCGATGACAATCGCCGACATCCGGTTGCTCATCGACTTCTTCAGCCTGCGGTGAACAGGGTAGAAACAGACGGCGAAGATGATCGTCCAAATCAGCAGCCCGACGAAGGGGACGAGTAGTTGCACGCAAAGCGCGATGAGCACCGCCAGCAGCAGCAAGGGAAGGACGATGTCGACGACTCGCCCAGTGGTCAGTCGGGTAATGGCTGTATCGGTCATGGCCGCCACCTTCAGCTACCTGCCCGGTGGCGCTCGTTGCGGCGGCCACGCCAGTGCAGGAGGTTGTGCCAAACCAATCCTAAGAGCTCACCCGCGCGCCGCTATCGGGGCTTTTCTCTAGGAGCCCAGCACCTCGCCTGCGCCACTCTGCGACGGCGGGCCGCGTAGGTATTTTTCTCGGTAATGCTGCGGGTTGCCCCTCACTGACGCTCCAACCGCATCAACATAGGCTCCTGTCCGATCGACCGGCCTCGGGGTCCGACGGGAGGGTATATGCGGTACAGGTATTTGGCGGCTGCATCGGCGCTGGTTCTCGCCTCGCCGGCGTACGCCTTGGGAACTGACAGCACAGCCGCTTCTGCAGCCGCGGCACAGCCCGACTCCGGCCAGCTCACTCCGGAACAGCGCGCGCAGGCGCTTCAGGAGCTGCAGGACTTGCAGGCGCGGATGCGACGGCTCGAGACGGTGCTCGGAGTTCCGAACACGCCGCCGCCTCCGGTTGCAGCGCCAGTTGCTCACAAGGGCATGTCGGCCGATCACAATCTGGAGCTCTACGGTTTCCTCCAGCTCGATGCGATCCAGGACTTCGACCGCGTGAATCCGGATTGGGACGCGACCCTTCGGCCGTCGAGGATTCCGACAATCAAGGGGCAATTCGGAAGCGACGGTCAGTCGGTCTTCTCGGTCCGCCAATCGCGGCTCGGAGCGAAGGCGACGGGGACGATCGCGGGCAAGCCTTATGAAGCGAAATTCGAATTCGACCTTTACGGCACCGGTGTCGACGCCGGGCAGACCACGATGCGGGTCCGGCACATGTACGCCAGCTGGGGACCGTTCCTGGCCGGCCAGACGAACACCCTGTTCATGGACGGCGACATCTTCCCCAACGTCATCGATTACTGGGGCCCGGCCGGGATGGTCTTCGTCCGTAACCCGCAACTTCGCTGGACGTTCTGGAACCGCAACGGCTGGAAGGCGGCCGTCGCTCTCGAGCACGCGACGAACGACATCGACGCGGGAAATCTCCGCCTGATCGATGAGTCCATCTCCTCGAACATCCGGAACGACGAGAAGATGCCCGATTTCACCGCCCAGGTTCGCTATGCGGGAGACTGGGGCCACGTCCAGCTGGCCGGTATCCTCCGCCGGGTAGGGTACGACACGATCGGCACCGCCGACAACAAGCCCAAAGGCCATGAGCTCGGCTGGGGCGTCGACCTCACCGGTTCCTTCAAGGCGTCGCTCGCGACCTTCCGACTGGGCGCCGTCTACGGCCGCGGGATCGCGACCTATATGAACGACGGCGGCATGGACCTGGGGCCCAACGCGGCCGTCATTCCCCAGCCGGGCACGCTCGTGCTCGTGCCGAGCGCGGAAGCAGTGAAGCTGTTCGGAATGAGTGCGTATGTCGATCTCAACTGGTCAAAGAAGTGGACGTCAGCGATCGGCTACAGCTTCGACCAGGTGGACAACACGAGCTTCCAGGCGCCGGACGCGTTCCACAAGGGCCAATATGCCTCTGTGAACCTGCTCTGGCACCCGGCCAGCAACATCTTCACCGGCGGCGAGCTGCTGTGGGGCAAGCGCACGGACAACGACGGGAATTCCGGCAAGGACTTGCGTTTTCAGTACAGCTTCCACTGGGACTTCTCGAGCAAGAACCTCTGGAGCCTGTTCGACTGACGGCAATCGCTGGCGCTTCGACCTGATTGGGGCGAGCGAATTGTCCCTAAGCAAATGCAGCTACGGCAATCTCGGGGCTTGTGCCGATGGGGAGCGTTCGCTCGACGGGCTAAACCTCGGTCGAGGAGATAGTTGCCCATGGAATCGGACCTCGCCTACTTCAGCCACCGCGCGGAAGAGGAACTTCGCGCCGCCGGCGAGGCCGGAAACACCGAAGCGCGTCGCGCTCATATGCAGCTGGCGTCGCGCTATACCGACCTCGCGCAGGGCATTATGGCGCACGAACGCGTCCTGTTCGGGCACGACGTCCACCAGCGGCACGTCACGAAGCAACTCGAAAAGCGAGTGGGCATCTGGCTCTGACCGGATACGCGGCCCGGTTCGCCCGCGCCAGGCCGGTCAGGTGCCTTCGCTGAACTAATTGGGTGCAAACCCCGATACCGTGCCGCGGACCGGAGCCGCATCGATCGGCCATGACCGCCTGGTTCATCGACACGCTGAAGACTTACCCCGAGCTCCTGATCTTCGTCGCGCTCGCCCTCGGCTTCTGGATCGGCCCGAAAAAGCTCGGCGGGTTTTCGCTCGGCAACGTCACCGCCACACTGTTGGCGGCGATTGTGGTCGGGCAATTGGGAATACCGATTGCCGGTCCGATCAAGTCCGCCTTCTTCCTGCTCTTCCTCTTCGCCGTCGGTTACGGCGTGGGTCCGCAATTCTTCGCCGGCCTGAGCAAGGAGGGCCCCAAACAGATCCTCTTCACGGTGATCGTCTGTTCGCTGTGCCTTGCGTCGGTTGTGGCGGTATCGAAATTCGGCGGGTTCGACATCGGTTATGCGGCGGGAATCTACGCCGGATCGCAGACCATTTCGGCGTCGATCGGCGTGGCCACCGACCAGATCAACCGGCTTGGCCAGGACCCGGCGGCGGTCAAGGCGATCCTCGACAAGATACCCGTCGGCTATGCCGTCACTTACATCTACGGGACGGTCGGGTCGGCAATCGTCATTGCCACGCTCGGCCCGAAGCTTCTGCGCATCGATCTGCCGGCCGCCTGCGTTCAGTATGAGGCCGACCTGGGCGGGGCCATGGAAAGCGATCCCAACATCGCTTCGGCCTACCGCAAGTTCGATGCCCATGCCTATCGGGTCACGGAAGCGAGCGGCCTGGCAGGAAAGACGCTTCGCGATGCGTTCCCAGGCGTACGCATATTCGCCGAGCGCGTTCGCCGGGGCGACGAGATCGTCGACGCGAATGACGATACGGTCCTTCAGGCAGGCGATGTGGCAGTCATTTCCGGCCCGAGAGATTTCCTCGTCGAGCAACTGGACACGAAACTTGCCGAGGTCACGGATCGCGAATTGCTCGACCTTTCGGTCGAAAAGGTCGACGTCCTCGTTCGCAACAAGGCGTACAGCAACAAGACGATCAGCGAGCTCGCCGAAGCTCCGTTCGCCCAGGGCATTTTCCTCAGGAAGATCGTCCGCAACCTGGTCGAGATCCCCGTCTACCCGAACATCGAAATTCTTCGCGGAGACATACTGACGATCGTCGGCTCCACGCGCCGAACAGCCGAGGCCGTTGCCGCGCTCGGCTATGCAGATCGTCCGACGGAAGCGACCGATCTCGCCGTGGTCGCAGCGGGAATCGTCGTGGGCGGCCTTATTGGCGCCCTCACCCTGACAATTTCGGGAGTGCCGATCAGCCTGTCGCCGGCAGGCGGCGCCCTGTTGCTGGGGCTGATCCTCGGCTACCTTCGGGCGGTCAATCCGATCATCGGCAATATCCCTGCTCCCTCGCTGTGGCTGATGAATACCCTGGGGCTGAACGTCTTCATCGCAATCGTTGGGATCAACGCCGGCCCCGGCTTCGTGCAGGGACTGATCGAAGAAGGCATCAGCCTGTTCCTGTGGGGCATCGTTGCCACGTCGATCCCACTGGTCGCCGGCCTGTATCTCGGCCGCTACGTCTTCAAGTTCCACCCCGCGATCCTGTTCGGCGTCGTCGCCGGCGCGAGGACTACGACGGCGGCGCTCGGCATGGTTCAGGAAGAGGCCAAGAGCAAGGTTCCCGCCCTTGGCTACGGCATGCCCTACGCCGTCGGAAACACGCTTCTCACGATCTTCGGAATGGCTGTCGTTCTGTTGATGAGCTGACGTTCGCCAACTCGCCTTGGAGGCCGATATGGATGTCATGACACTGAAGGAATATCAGGCGTTGAGCCCTTTCGAGATCAAGGACTTCCTGATCAAGGAAGCCCTCAAGAGGTCCGACGACGAGGCGATTTCCTTCATCAATGCGGGGCGCGGAAATCCGAACTGGATCGCGACCGTTCCGCGCGACGCCTTCTTCCTTCTCGGCCAGTTCGCGATGACTGAAAGCAGGCGGGTGCTCGACCTGCCGCCCGCCATCGGCGGGATGGCCAAGGCGAAGGGGATTGGCGAGCGGCTTCGCTCCTGGCTGGCGACCAAGGGCTCGACGCCGGGCGCGGCGTTCCTGGCTGACATGGTCTCGTGGGCGCTCGAGAAATTCGGCTTCGTTGAGGACGAATTCGTCCACGAGCTCGTCGATTCCATCATTGGCGACAACTACCCCGTGCCGGACCGGATGCTCAAACATGCCGAGATCGTGGTCCGCGAATATATCCAGTGGGCGATGTGCGGAGATCCGCGGCCGGAAGGCACGTTCAAGCTCTACGCGGTCGAGGGCGGGACGGCCGCAATGTGCTACATCTTCAAGTCGCTTAAGACGAACCGGCTGCTCAATCCGGGCGACCGGATCGCGCTGTCTGTTCCAATCTTCACGCCCTATCTCGAAATGCCGATCCTCGAGGATTACGGGCTCGAGATCACCGAGATCCATTCGCTTCAGGAAGACCGTTTCCAGATCGGCGACGATCTCGACAAGCTACTCAATCCCGCGATCAAGGCCTTCTTCGTCGTCAATCCCGGCAATCCAAGCGCAATGGCCCTGTCGGCCGAGACGATCGACCGGATCGGCAAGATCCTGGAGGCCAGGCCCGACCTCATCCTGCTGACCGACGACGTTTACGGGACGTTCGTGCCCGGCTTCCGTTCGCTGATGGGGGCGTTCCCGCACAACACGATCGGGGTCTATTCCTACAGCAAATATTTCGGCTGCACCGGCTGGCGGCTCGGAATCATCGCGCTTCACGAGGACAACGTCCTCGACCGCCTGGTCAGGAGCCACTCGGAAGAGATCAAGGCGACGATCAACCACCGTTATCATGCGCTGACTCTTGAGCCGGACAAGCTTGCCTTCATCGACCGAATCGTCGCCGACAGCCGCGACGTCGCTCTAAACCACACGGCCGGCCTGTCGCTGCCACAGCAAGTCATGATGTCGATCTTCTCGATCTACGAATTGATGGACACCGCCAAGGACTACCAGCGCGCCTGCATCGGCATCGTGAAAAAGAGGTTCGAGGCGACGATCGAGGGTCTCGGCATCGAGGTCCTCGATAATCCGAACTACGATTATTATTACGGGCTGATCGACTTCGAATTCTGGATGCGGAAGTATCTGGGCGAAGACGTCGTCAACTGGGTGAAGGCGAACGTCCACCCGCTCGACCCCGTGTTCAGGCTCGCCGAGCAACACGGAATCGTCCTTCTCAACGGCAACGGCTTCGCAGCGCCCGACTGGTCGGTGCGAGTCTCCTTCGCCAACCTTCCGGACCACGTTTACGACGATATCGGACGCGCCGTCCGAAGCATCTCCAAAGGCTATCGCGTGGCTTACGAAGCAAGCCTTGCCCCGCAGGCGCCGCCGTTGGCGCCACAGCCCCACTGATCGGAAAGGAACCCGCCATGCGTCGTTTCATCTTCACCCTCGGGCTACTCGCCAGCGTGTCCTTCGGCTCAGTTGCGGACGCGCAAAGCGCGCGCGTGCGCATCGTTGCCACCGGCGGCACCATTGCCGGCGCCCAGGCCAAGGCCGGGGAATATGGATACAAGGCGGGCGCGTTCGACGTTCAGCAGCTGATCGACGCGGTGCCGAACCTGAACAAGCTCGCGGTTATCAGCGGCGAACAGGTCGTGAAGATCGGCAGCCAGGACATGAATGACGAGGTGTGGCTGAAGCTTGCCAACCGCGTGAACGCGATCCTGAACTCACCCGATTACGACGGCGTGGTCATCACCCACGGCACCGACACTCTTGAGGAAACTGCCTATTTCCTGAGCCTGGTCACGCACAGCGACAAGCCGATCGTGATGGTTGCTGCAATGCGCCCTGCAACCGCAATCAGCGCCGACGGCCCGGGCAATCTCTACAATGCAGTCGCCGCCGCAGCGAGCCCGCTGGCGCGCGGGCGCGGCGTCTTGATCTCGTTGAACGACGAGCTCGACTATGCACGTAACGCGACCAAGACCAATGCGACGCGCGTGCAAACGTTCGCGAGCGTTAACAGGGGCCCGGCGGCGCTTGCCAACACCGGCACCATCAACTGGTTCGCGCCGCTCGAAAAGAAGTACGGGCGCACGAGCGTCTTTTCGGTCGATGGACTGACGAGCCTTCCGCGCGTCGATATTCTCTATGCCTATCCCAACATGAGCGTGGACCTGATCGACGCGGCCGTGAAAAACGGCGCAAAGGGGCTCGTCATCGCCGGCGTCGGTGCCGGGAACATGACGGAGCCCGCGCTCAACCGCCTCGCGGAAGCAGCGAAGGCCGGGGTCGTCGTCGTTCGGAGCACCAGGACTGGCTCCGGGATCATCTACCGCAACAACGAAATCGATGATGACAAGATGAACTTCGTCGCTTCGGGCGAGCTCAACCCCGGCAAGTCGCGAGTGCTGCTTCAGCTGGCGCTGACGAAAACGGCGGACCCGCGCCAGGTCCAGCAGTATTTCGATCAATATTGAACGGAGCGGCGGGTGGGGGCGCCCGGCCCAACCGGCGGGCGCCCGCTTCTAGCGAGTGCTGAACGCGCTCTTGAGCAGCATCAGGCACAGCGCCGTAGAAATCGCGAACGCAAACAGGCTGGTCGTCTGTCCGATCGCATGGCCGCTGATCGTGATCGGGAAACCGACCATCAAACGATAAAGGCTCGCGAGCGCGAGCGCGGCGAAAATCAGTGCTCCGATGACGATGAAGAGTCTGTTGCTGGACATGTGCAATCCCCGATCTGGCGCGTCATCTGTCGCCTCGCCGCGACATCGAGTCACTCAGCCAAAACCCCGAGGAAATTGAACAGCGGCGAGCGCGCCGCTTTCGGCTCGGCGAGCTGTCGAGCGCGATCGGCCTGGCGGAGGAGGAAGGCCCGCCCTCACGGGGTGGGGAGGAGAGCGAAGACGGGCCTTCACGCCAGCGCCGTCCTGTCTTGGCCATAAAGTCACGCGCGACAAGCTGCTGCTATCACCTACGTACATACCTCTGCTGTCGGGCACGTTGCGCCCTTCACAAAGCCTGTGGAACCAAGGGTTGCGACCGGCAACGGGTCCTGAATCAACCGCCCCCACTCATCGGGTTTCCACTGATGGAGCGCCTCCGGCGCAAGCCCCTAGGCAAATCGAGGAACTCGCGCCGCACGCAGCGTATCGCGGCCCCAACAATGAGGACGGGCATCATGACGAACAGGAAGAAGCAGTTAGCGTTCGCGGCAGTTGCAGTGGCAGCCGTTGCGTTGGGCGGATGCGCCACGGAAGATTACGTGAACGAGAGAATTGCCACGGTTCAATCGAGCGTGGATGCTCTCGCGGGGCAGATGAATAGCCGCGTAGGCGCGGTCGAGGCCAAGACCAGCGAACATGACACGCGCCTGGCAGCCGTCGAAAAGGGCAAGTTCAACTACCAGAAGGTCGGCGAGACAGCCCTGCTGTTCGACACCGGAAGCTACAGGCTGAAAGCCGAGGAAGCGGCCAAGCTGGATACAGCTCTGGCCGGTCTCAAGGCGGCAGACAGAAGCGCATATATCGAAATCGAAGGCTTTGCCGATCCGCGCGGCGGCGCGAAGAGCAATCGCGAGCTCGGACTTCGGCGGGCGCGGGAGGTATACAATTACCTCCGCGACCAGGGAGTCGCGCTCAACCGGATGATGCTGTTCAGCCACGGCGAAGAGCAGCAGATTGCCGACGGCAACAACGACATGAACCGACGAGTGGTGGTCACCGTCGTTCAGTAGAAACCAGCACGTCTCTATCGGCCTTCAGAGCGGGCCTGGCGCCGCCGGAAACATTCCTCCTCCGATGTTTCCGGCGGCGCAACGCTTAATCCCCCATACACATCCCGTCGCTCACACTCTTAGGTGGGGCAATTGGGAGTGGCTTTATGCGGCTGCAGTCATTTGTCGTTGGATCCGACGAGATCGAACTTTCGCTCGGCAGGGACGATGGGGGCAAGGAGTATTTCTTCGCTCGCCTGCCGCTGCCGGATGATGATTTCTCGAGCCGGTCTCTCGACGAAGTTCGCCTGTCGAGCCTCCGCCGCGTGTACGAGGCCATTCACAACGAAATCGGAAGGCTCAGCGAGCGCGTAAAAGAGCGCGCTTGAACCCCCGCGAATAGCGGGTTTTCCCCGATACCGGCGTGCCCGCAGCGTGCTCAAAATTCGGCCATCATTTGACGATTGGCCGAGAGGATGAGCCCGATGTCACGCCTGAACCGCAATCTTCTAGCTGCTGCGCTGCTCGCCGCGGCTTTCCAGACCCCCGCCATCGCCGCGCCGGTGAAGGTGCAGGGCGTGGTCGTCACCAACCAGAACGGCCAGCTGACGATCAAGACGCCGAACGGCGACCAGACCATCGTCCTTCCGCCCAATACTCCAATACGCTCGATTTCCGGCGTCTTCGGCGGCCAGAAGGAAGAGGTTTCGCACGCCGCGCTGCTGCCCGGCTTGCCCGTCACGATCGAAGGCGACGATTCGAGCGGCCGCGTAGTCGCAGGCAAGGTGGATTACAAAGCCAGCGACTACAAAACCGCCGTTCAAATCAATGCCGGAGTCCAGGAAACCGCGCGTCGCGAAGCCGAGCTTCGCTCTGCCTATTCGAAGATGGGCGATTGGGACATCCGCGCGGAGGAGAACATCTATTTCAAGACCGGCAGCGCCGCCATTTCAGCGGCCGACAAAGACCGGTTGATGGAAATTGCAGGCAAAGCCAAAGGCATCAAGGGATATGTGGTGTCTGTGCTGGGCTACGCCGATCCCAGGGGCAATGCTGCAGCGAACGAAAGGCTGAGCAATCGCCGGGCCCAGGCTGTCATCAATTACCTGAAGCAGAGCGGACATTTGCTTCCGGGCCGGGTTCTCTCGGCATCGGCGATGGGCGAGATGAACATCCCGATCGACAAGGCTGACGCAACTGCCCATGCCAGCGCGCGCCGAGTAACGGTCCGCGTGCTTACGAGCTCGGCTCACCTGCAACCGTAGGTAGCGGCTTCGGCACGTCTGGAGCGCCCGCGCCAACATCTGCGGGATACGGGAACAGCAGGTGGCGGTGGGCGCAGGCGTCTGCGAACTTCTCTCTGATGCAGGGTCTGGGAATTCCCCGAGGCGTCCAGCTGCACGGGCGTGTCACGAGTGAGTTGGACTTAACTAAAGTTAAGCCACGGCCTCTGCCAAGAATAGAAGCGGATCCGGCAGTAACTCAGTAAACAACTACAGTGTAACGAGTTGAAACATATTACAAACCGGGCTTGTCCGAAGTTGGTTAAGCTGCTCTAAACCGACGGTTCGCGGGGTGCGACTCGCAGTCTTGGGGAGGGGCGCCCCGTATGACTCGGTTTGTTAATGAGCGTCATAAGGTCGGGGGCTACGCGCGCAGTTGGCGGCGCCGGACGGGACGTCTTCTATTTTCGTCATTCATGGTCTGCGCGCCGGCGATTGCCGCTGCGCAGGCCCCGCCGCAGGGGCTCCGGCCGACGCGGGAAGAGGTCACTCGCCAGCAGCAACAGCCGATTCGCAACCGAGGTCCGCAGCTGGACATCGAGGGTGGGATTGAGCGCGCTCCGTGCGCACTCGACAGTCCCGAGTTCAAAGACATCAAATTTACGGTCCGCGGCGCGGTTTTCGATGGATTGAAGGGGCTGTCACCAGCCGAGCTTACGCCAACCTATTCCGACCTAGTCGGGACCGAGCAGCCGATCTCCATAGTCTGCGACATTCGCGACCGGGCCGCCACTATCCTGCGCAACGCCGGCTACGTCGCCGCGGTCGAGGTGCCAGAGCAGGAAGTCGCGGACGGAATCGTCCGCTTCCAGGTGCTCATGGCGCACCTCAGCCAGGTTCGGGTCCGCGGCAATGCGAGCGGCGCGGAGCGGATTATCGCATCTTACCTGAATGAGCTCACCAAGCAGCCCGTCTTCAACCGTTACGACGCGGAACGCTACCTGCTGCTGGCGACCGATCTTCCCGGCTACACCGTTCGGATGACCCTTCGACCGGCTGGCTCGACGCCCGGCGAGGTGCTTGGGGATGTCACGGTTCAGCGCACAGCTGCCTACGTGGACAGCAACATCCAGAACGGCGGCTCGGACGAACTTGGTCCGTGGGGCGGCTTGCTTCGTGCCCAGTTTTTCGGCCTGACCGGGCTTGCTGACCGGACCACGCTTGCGGCCTACACGACGGGGGACTTTCAGGAACAGCAGACCCTGCAGATCGGACACGATTTCAGAATCGGATCCGAGGGGCTCGGGATAGGCGGGCTGTTCACTTATGCGTCGGCGCATCCGACTATCAAGCCGAAGGGCACTAATTTCGAGGCGCAGACGCTGCTTGCCACGATTCAGGCAGACTACCCGATCGTGCGGAAGCTGGCGCGGACGCTGCGAGGGTCGGCCGGGTTCGACTACATCGACCAGGACTTGGATCTCAATAAGATCAAACTGACCCGCGACCACCTTCGTGTCGGCTTCCTTCGAATGGGATTCGATGCGCTCGATACGCAGTTCTCGAATGGTCACTCGTTCGTCGAGCCTTTGTGGCGCCTGAGCAGCGTCCTGGAGCTTCGCAAGGGCTTCGACATCTTCGGCGCGACCGAGCCTTGCGGGCCGGCGGGGGCGAAGTGTCTTGGACCAGGCGATGTGCCACCGAGCCGTGTCGAGGGTATCGCGACCGCGGCGGTCGTCCGCGCTTTGCTTTACGCAGAGTGGCGGCCGATCTCGAAGCTGACCTTGGCGCTCGGCGCTCGGGGGCAATATGCATGGAAGCCGCTGCTTAGTTTCGAGGAATTCTCAGCAGGCAATTACACCGTCGGTCGAGGCTATGATCCGGGCGCGCTTCTCGGCGATCGGGGGTGGGGGACCCAGGCCGAAATCCGGATCGGAAGTCTCGTTCCGTCCGACCCGAAGAGAGCCGCCGTCGAAGGATATGTCTTCTGGGATCACGCGCGAGTGAGCAACCTCGACAGGCTGTTCATCGTCAGCGGTTCCAAGCACCTGAATTCGGTCGGCGCGGGCGCCCGTGTCAATTGGGACCGCTTCTCCCTCGACGCCAATCTTGCCGTGCCGATGACCCGCATAGGGATCGTCGAGAAGAAGCCCGACCCACGACTCCTGATCTCGCTAACGACTCGCCTTTGGCCATGGAGCTACGAATGATGTCGGTTGCGTATCCGCTTTCACTGCGTCTCAACGTCAGGCGCAAGTCACTCCTTCTGTCGTGCGCGTCGCTCGCCATTGCTGCGGCCGCGATGGCGCCGCAGGCGGCGCATGCCCAAGCGGCTCCGCCGGCAGGCGCGTTCCGCGGGTCGATCGCGAGCTCCGTCGGAAGCGTGGTCCGCAATCCCACTACGAACACGACCGAGACAATCACCATTGGATCGGGCACGGCGACGATCAACTGGTCGCCGAACGACACGGCAATTGGCGGCGGTCCGATCAACTTCCTTCCCACCGGGAATGTAGCGACTTTCACCAGCACGCCGGGCCTCACCGACTATACAGTTCTGAACCGCATCGTTCCTGTCGATCCAAGCCGTTCAATATTGCTGGACGGCACAGTCGTTTCCACGCTCGAAGGCACGAGCACGATCGGCGGCAACGTCTGGTTTTTCAGCCCTGGTGGAATTGTCATCGGGTCGAACGCTGTCTTTGACGTCGGCGGAATCCTTCTCACCACCGCGGACCTGCCCAACGGCTTCAGCGCCAGCCAAGACAGCTTTTCCGCATTCTTCTCCGCGCCGAACTCTAACTCTGCGATCCAGATCCAGAACGGCGCGCAAATCAATGCCCACGATAACTACGTGGCGATGATCGCGCCGCGGATCGAGCAAGGAGGGACGGTCAACGTAAACGGCTCCGCCGCCTATGCCGCGGCCGAGCAGCTCACGATGACGTTCGATCAGGGCCTCTTCGACATCTCTGTCGATCTCGGCACCGACGATTCCAACGGTATTGTTCACACTGGAACGACGACCGGCACGGGCAATGTCACGGCCGACGATCACCATTCTATCTACATGGTCGCTGTTCCGAAGAACAACGCGCTCACCATGCTCCTGAACGGCGGCCGGGTTGGCTTCACCTCCGTCGACGGAGCTACGGTCAAGAACGGCCGGATCATTCTTTCCGCGGGCTACGGAGTCAGCCACGACGACGGCAATAATGTCGTTATCAACGGACTGAACCTCGGTGGCGCGATTGACGGTTCGGACGCAAGCATCGACATTCAGGGCGGCGACTTCACGTCGGACGTCTCCGGCTATGCGACTGGCTCGGTCGAGGCGACCGGTGGCGGAGGCACGCTGAACTTCGATCATGACGTGGCGCTTCAGGGGCTAGTCGGGTCGGCGCTGTTTGCTGAATCCGGCGAGACCATCACCGTTGGCGGCAATGCGACCGTGACCTCCAACGATCTTCGCTTCTTCGTTGGAATGAACGAAGGCGACCAGGTCGACGCGCAGGCCGGTTCGGCACTTATCGCAGCCTTCACGGGCGGTTCGGTCACCATCAACGGCACCGCCACCGTCACCGCAAATGCCAGCCCGACCGCCAACCTCGTCACCGGTTACGGAGGAACGTCCAACGGAGGCTTCGCGGGGATCCACGCGAGCGGCGGCAGTGTTTCCATCGGCGGCGACGCAACCATCGAAGCAACCGCGTTCGGAGACACAGTCGACCATGGTCTGGACGGGCGAAACTCCACGGGTGGCCAAGCCGAGGCGATAGCAGACACTAGCGGGTCTCTCGCAATCGGCGGCGACCTCAGCGTAATCGCGGAAGGCGATGGCAGCTATAGCGCGGTTTCGTCCGGCGGCACGGGGGGCACCGGAAACGGTGGCTTCGCGACTGTGGCGGCAAACACGTCCGGGTCCATCTCAGTCACTGGCACGACGTTGGTCGTCGCTTCCGGTGTTGGCGGTCAGCTCATCTCCAGCCCGAACGGAACTGGAGGTCGCGGAATCGGTGGCACGGCGAACGTGGCGGCTACCGAGGGAGGGACCCTCAGCTTCGGTTCCGATGCCGACTTCGTTGCGCAGGGCATTGGCGCCGACTCGGCGGGCCAGGGCGGCGAGGGCAATGGCGGATTGGCAAACCTGTTCCTCGACGGCGGGAGCATATCCGGTGGTGGCTATCTGATGCTGTTTGCCGATGGATTCGGTGGCGGCGGAATAACGGGCGGCACCGGCCTCGGCGGGACCGCATCGGCGTTCATTGGCGGCGGCGAAGGCGCGGGAGCTGGTGGCACCTTGCACGTCGCAGGCGACTTCCGCGTGCAGGCTGGCGGGCACGGCGGCGCCGGAATTGCGAATCCAGGCGGAACCGGCGGCACTGCCGGTGATGCTTATGGCGGCAATGCCGAATTCTACATCACCGACTTCCTGCAGCCGGAAGCGACCATTAACGTGCAGCTGGCGAATGTCTTCGTTGCAGCAAATGGCGAAGGCGGCTTTGGCGGTAACGGGCTTGTTGGCGGCAACGGCGGCAGCGGTTTCGGCGGCGAAGCTACGACCGAGCTATTCGGTGGAAACATCACGACCGCAGAACTGCAAACCTTCGCGACTGCTCGCGGCGGAAACGGCGGCTCGGGATCGTCGGGCGCCGGCGGCAATGGCGGAAGCGCGACGGGCGGATTCTCTTCAACTACCATCGGCACAACGGTGAACTCCTCGGTCGTTTCTTCCTACGACCGCGCATTCGCCGGCAATGGCGGCATTGGATCGACGGTCGACGGTAACGGGGGCGCGGCCTTCGGCGGGAACGCGACGATGGACATCCTCGCCGGCGGGGCGCTCAACGGTGATGCGGACCTCGCGGTGACTGCCTTTGGCGGCAATGGGGAGAACGGCGGAGCAGCCAGCGGCGGGAGCGCGACGCTGACGGTCCAGGGTACGCTCAATTCGGACAATACAACCCTCGATTCCAGTGGAACGGGCGGAAACGGCAGTAGCGGCCTTGGCGGCGACTCCGAGGGCGGGGTCGCCCGCCTGATTATCGATGGCGGGACGCTAAATGCCGACCTCGGAATCACAGTGCGCGCAGTCGCCAACGAGGATCCCGAGGGGGACGGATCGGGCGTCGGCAGCAACGGTGCAAGCGGCGGCGGCGACGCCGAAGGCGGCTCGGCTACCATCCAGATCACCTCCAGCGGCGGCTCGCTCGCTGCGGGCGGCGACACGGTGGTTTCAAGTCGCGCTGTCGGCGGCGCGGCAGGTTCTAGCGGTGCTGGCGGTGACGCATTCGGCGGCTCAGCTACGATCCAGGTGGACGTCCCCGGTTCCGAGGCGACGACGACCGTGGCCTTGAGCGAACTCGTCCTGAATGGGAATGCCGCTGGCGGCGCCGGCAGCAATGGAAGTACCGGCGGACCCGGCGGCGGGGGCTATGGCGGAAGCACAGCGCTCAACATCGGCGGCGGCACGTTGTCGGTCGGCAACGTAAACGCGGTCACTCGCGGACGGGGCGGCAACGGCGGCACGGGTTCCGCCGGCCTCGGCGGCAACGGCGGTTATGGCGAAGGCGGTTCCACCACCTTCTGGGCCGCCGGCGGTTCGACCGTAGATGGGATCTCCTACAGCGCCAGCAGTAACGGAAACGGCGGCGATGGCGGAGCAGGAAGCACCGGCGCAGGCGACGGTGGCATAGCGCAGGGCGGCTATGGCGAGGGAACGCTCGACTCGACGAATGCGACGTTCAGCGACCAGTTCCTCGTCACCTCCTTCGGCATGGGCGGCAATGGCGCCAACGGCGGTGACGCGTTCGGCGGCAATTCCGTCATCACGGTCAATGGCTCGCTGAATGCCGGGCTCGTCCAGAGCACGGGCCAGTCGCAGGGCGGCGCCGGAAGTGCCGGCGGTGGGGGTGATTCGGACGCAGGCAGTGGAACGCTGACCGTCGATGGAACTCTCGCCGCAAGCGACATTATCGTCGGCAGCAATGCCGTCGGCGGGAACGGTTCCGTGGATGGCGGTAACGCCTCCGCCGGAGATGCGGAATTCGTCGTCACCGGAAATGGTTCGGCGCAAATCACAGGAACCACCCTGGTCGATGCGATTGCTACGGGCGGCAACGCCGGCAGCGGTGCGGGCGGAATAGCCATCGGCGGCGATGTCTGGGTTGAAGCATCCGCTGGCGGAAGCCTCACGGGCAACAGCCTCACGGGGAGCGCTGACGCGCTCGGTGGCAATGGCGCGGTCGCCGGCAATGCCGCTGGCGGCTTCGTAAACCTGCTCTCGGATTCTTCAGATTCCGGGCTCGCCACGAGCATCGACTTTAACACCGCGGCACTCACCGCGAATGGCAACCAGGGCACGGGGGCAGACAGCGAAGGCGGTCCAATCGGCGCAGGCGGTGCAGTAATCGTCCAGGCCATAGGCGGCTCGATCGGCGGAGGTTCATTCTCGACGATCGCTCACGGAAGCTCCACCGGCGGAGTCGTGGAATTGATCACTCAGCTCGGCGGCGACAATCAGGCGGGACATCTCGATTTCGGCGCGCTGGATGCATTCACGAGCGGTGACACATTCGGCGGCGCCATCTTCATAAGCGCTGGCTCCGGCACCACTGCGGATCTCGGCACCGCCGATATCCAGGCGCTTGGCACGGGTGGCCTGGCCGTGCTGTCTGCGGGCGACTGCGATTGTTCGGGCGGTCAGATTCAGGCCGACGGCCTTTCGATTACGTCCGGCGGGACTGCGTTCTTCACCACGCAGGGCGGAGGAACCATCGATGTCACGGGCGCGCTCTCCGCTGATGCCACGGACCTGATCGACTTCTTCGACGACGGATCCGGTGGCTCGGTGAACGCCGACACCCTGACCCTGACGGGTGGGTCGATTTTCGCGAACTCCAGCCTCAGCGGCGAAACCGTCGTTCTCGATGCCACTGCCGGAATCCTCGTCGGCGATGTCCACGGTGCCAATTCCGTGGCGCTGACTGCCGGAAGCGACATTTTCGCAGGCAATCTTTCTTCCGGCGGAGACGTGTTTGTCGACACAGGGGGATCGATCGCCGTCGGCAATATTACCGGCAGCTCTGTCGACTTGGACGCTGGTGGCGGCATCACCATGGGCAATGTCCACGCCGGTAGTCTCGACTTTTCGGCTGGCGGCTCCGTCAGCGGCGGCGACATCGTCGCCTCGGCCAACGTGGGCGGCGACGCGGAAGGCGCTGTCCACTTCGGCGACATCACTGTCACGTCGGTCGCCGAGGGCCTGGAAGATAACGACTTTTCGATCGGAATCTTCTCCGCGACCTCGATCGAGGTCGGTGATGTCAGCTCGCCTGGCAGAGTGGGTTTTGCAACGCACGGTAATCTGACAACCGGCAATGTGAGCGCGGGCAGCACCTTCCTCGCTCTGGTCGGCGGCGACCTTCTCACCGGCGCAATCACCACAGCGGCAGACGGCCGGGTCTATTTCGGCAATTCATCAATGTTCGTCGCCGCTGGCGGCACGGACGATTTCGATGCGGATGCCGTCCTTTCCGGTAATCCGGTTACGACAGGTGGTTCGATCACTATCGACGGACCGGTGACGACGGGACGGATGCAGGCCGCCGCTGGCGCTAGCATGACTCTTGGCGACGTCACTGCGAACACGTCGGTCGATCTTCGCGCTGGCTCGCTCGCAAGCTTCCTAGGAACGGTTTCCGCACCGACGATCACGGTCACGTCGGGCGACATCGACATCGCCGAAGGCGCATCGCTTGGTGTTCACGGAGTGACGCAGCTCGTCACCCTCAACGCGAGCAATGACGAGATCGTCATAGGCGAAGGCGATAGCGGCTCGCATGGTTATTATCTGAATGAGGAAGGCGACATCAGGTCCGACGCGCTCGTGTTCAACGCCATAGGTAACGGCGAAACCGGCGGACCCGACATCAACATCTTCGACACGCAGATCGAGGGCAGCCAGACCGATGGGGGAGGGTTTGGCAACATAATCGTGAACACGGACGGGTCGATTATCGTCCGCGGTCATGTCGACTTCGTGAATGCGGGCTCGGAGGATTCACTGGCGCTCAATGCGGGCGAGAAGATCGAGGTCATCACCGACAGCGGCAGCATTTCGATGACAGACAGCGACGGCGACCTTTCCGGCTCTCTGTCGCTCACCGCGCATGATGTCTGGGTGGCTGACCAGGCGCTCATCGACCAGCTGGAGGAGGATCCCGATTTCGACGCTCTGGCTGCGGCGCTTGCCATCAATAACGGCCCCGTAAATCCGGACGGCTATGTCCGGGCCGGGAGCATCGAGGCGACGCTGCTCGGCAGCAGCTTGCTTGTCCAGAACAGCGGTACCGCTGACGACTTCGCCGGCCTGACCGCCGGGGGTGGTGGCCTCACCATCGTCAATCAGGGGAACGATCCGGCGAAGGTGATCGTGTTTGGACGGCAGGTGAACCCCGATGGCACGATCGTCAAAAACGACGCCTTTGCCGCGCTCGTCCATGTCGACGGCGAAACAACGTCCGACTCACAGGTGAACAGCTGCGCAATCGGTGCCGGCAGTTGCGGCGATTCAGGACCGGTCGAACCAGAAATTCCGACGGAGGTTGTGGCCTCTGATGCGGTGATGGGCCCTCTCGTTTCGAGCGAGTCGACCGAACAGAGCGACGATTCAGCGGATGACGAGGATGAGGACAGCGCAGAAGGCGACAGCTCCGTCGACGCTTCGGCGCACCTCATCAATACGTCGCCGCTGCAGACCAACGAGATCATCGACGAACCCATTACGAGCGGAAACGACGGCCCCGGCGGGCCGAACTGACGGAGTTAATTATGCGCAAGTCTGGTTTTGCACTTGCTGCCGCGCTTTCGTCCCTGGCGATTGCTCCGACGGGAAGCGCCGCGCCGCTCAGCGTCCGCGACAGCTTCCGTATCGGGACAAGCGGTTCCAGCTATTGTTCGGCGCAGCCGGCCGCCAACGACCCGACGCTCAGCGCCATGTTCGACGCCGCTTATGTCATCACGTGCCGGGACGCGGCGTTGCCCATCGGCAAGCTCTACGACATGCGGAGCGGCAATGCGGAGGCGCGGCTTTCCGCGGCCCGGACCAAGGAAGTTACCTGCGGCGCAGCGCATGCGGGCGCCGTCGAGACGCTCGGACCAGTCCAAATTACCGAGTGCAAGCTCAACGATGCGAACGTGGGCTACAGGGTCTACGAATATCGCAAAGGCAAGCAGTACTTCGCCGCTGAAGGGTTGGCCGGTTACGACAGCGCGCTCCAGCTCGGGTTGAGAAGCATCATCGCCGACAAGCTGGTCGACGGCGAAGTGTCGATCGCAACGACGGGCGCAGGCGACCCGGCGGCTTTTGCTCGAGTGCAGGCCGGGACTCTCGATCCGACCCGGGCCCTGGCCGAGGCCTATCGGCGCAACAACGTCGGCAGCTATGCGGACGCGGCAGAATTCTTCGCTGCCGTAAGCAGTGACGACAATGCTCCGATCAGCCGCGCCGAAGCCCTCATCAACGAGGCGCTTCAGAAGTCGAATCTAAGCCGTTTTGCCGAAGCGGATTCGCTGTTCTCTCGAGCAGCGGCCTTTGTGCGCGGGGATCCGCTCGAAGGACGGCGGCTGCGCAACTACCGCGCTATGCACGTCCTCAACCAGGGCCATGCGGCTGATGCTCTGAAGGAGCTCGAGAAGCCTGTCCCATCCTTCACATCTGCGTCGGCCCCGGCCGGTAAGGCAAATCTGAAAATCAACTCCGTCATCTCCAAACGCTTGAACTCGGAATCCAATCTTGCAGGGCAGCTCGGAGGCGCGTCGGACCAACTTCTTCCCGAAGAGAAAGCCGACATCCTCGACGGACAGGCGCTGCAGCTCCGCGGCACGTCGCTTCGCGTCGAGGGCGATTTCGCAGGCGCCAGCTCTGCTCTTCGTGAGGCCGATGCGAGGCTCCAGGCCGTGCGCGGCGGCCGTGTAGCTTCTATCGCTTGGATGCGAGCGCAAATAGCTGACGATCTCGCCGCTATTGCCGAGCAGAGCGGTAACAATGCCGAGGCGGACCGGCTCTACCGGCAAGGCGTAGCGATCCTCGAAGAAAATTACCCTGGGTCTGCTGCGCTTCTCAACACACAGGCACGTCTGGCCGGTTTCCTTGCGCGTTCCGGCCAGGCATCCGCGGCCGAGGCGATGTTCCGCGACATCGTGCACTCGCAGACCGATGCGAATGACCTCCCGCCGTCCTTTGCCCGGGTGCTTCGGCCTTATGTCGACATTCTTCTCAAGAAAGAGGGCGATCCGGCGGCGACGGATGAGCTTTTCGCGACGACGCAGTTGATGATGCGTCCCGGTCTCGCCCAGACCCAGGCTGTACTCGCTCGTGAGCTGAGCGGTGGCACCGATGAAGCGTCACGCCTCTTCCGCCAGGCGGTAACGCTGACACGTCAGGTAGAGCGGACGCGGATCGCGCTCGCCCATCTGCGTGATCTCGCGCATCCGTCGCCCGAGGACCTAACGAAGATGCGTGTGCTCGCCGCTGACTTGGACGTCGCGCGCAAGGGCGAGGTTGCGACCCAGGCGTCGCTTGCAAGCTTCCCCCGCTATCGCGCCGTTTCCAGCGACGTCCTGTCCCTTGCCGACCTGCAGAAGGCGCTGAGACCTGGCGAAGCCTATTTCCGCATGACGATCGTGGAAGACAGCATCTACGCGATGCTCGCAACTCCCAGCTCCGCCCGGGCCATGAAGCTCGCGCTCACCGCGAAAGAACTGGACGAGCAGGTGAATTCGCTTCGAGACACGATTGCGACCGTCGAGAAGGGACAGCAGGTCACTTACGCGTACGACGTTCCGCTCGCGCACAAGCTATACACGGAGTTGTTCGGCCCGTTCGACGCCGAACTTAAGGAAGTGCGGCACCTGATCTTCGAGCCCGATGGAGCGATGCTTCGAATGCCGCCGAATCCGCTCGTCGTCGATCAAGCGTCGGTCGATCTCTACGCGAACCGCGTCAAGGCCAACCCGGACGCGGATTTCGATTTCACGGGGATCCACTGGTTCGGACGCGGCCGCGATATCAGCACGGCGGTCTCGCCGCACTCCTTCGTGGAGCTCCGGCGCGCTCCACCGGCCGCCGGATCCAAGGAATATCTCGGCCTTGGGCATAACACGACCCCTGCAGCCGGAGCCGAATTCATTCCCATCGAGGCCGACCGCGATTGCATCCTCCCGCTTTCGTCGTGGCAGCGCCCGATTTCCGACCGTGAACTCCATATCGCGGGCGACATCATGTCACGGGTCGATCCGGCCGGAGTCCAGATCGTCACCGGCGATGGCTTTACCGACACTGCGATCGCGTCACGCACCGACCTCAATGAATATCGGATCATCCACTTCGCAACGCACGGTGTAGTGACCGCCGCAAGGCCTAAGTGCCCGACGCAGCCAGCACTTCTCACGAGTTTTGGCGGCCAGGGCTCGGACGGGCTCCTGACCTTCCGTGACATCTTCGATCTCAAGCTGGACGCCGATATCGTCCTTCTCTCGGCGTGCGACACAGCCGGGACGGCGACCGCGCTCGCAACTCAGAGCGCTGGCCTCAGCACAGGCGGCGATGTGGCGCTTGACGGCCTCGTTCGTGCGTTCGTCGGCGCAGGCGGACGTCTGGTCATAGCCAGCCACTGGCCGGTGCCGGACGATTTTGACGCAACCCAGCGGCTGATTACCGGGCTGTTTTCCACGACGCCCGGAACGCCAACGGTGACGGCCCTGCGGCTTTCTGAAGAAAAATTGATGGACGACGCAAACACGTCGCACCCATTTTATTGGTCGGCCTTCGCCGCTGTCGGGGACGGCGATACGCCGATCATTAGGGCAAAGACGCAGCTCGCGCAGAAGCACTGAGAGAAGCGGGGTAGCGACAGGCGGAGACGAGGCCTGTCGCGCGAGGCTTTGCTAAAGGCGAAGCCGCCCAAAGGAGAGACCCGTTAGCCCGGTGGGTGGCGGAGCGGGAGGGATTCGAACCCTCGATACGGTTTTGCCGTATACTCACTTTCCAGGCGAGCGCCTTCGACCACTCGGCCACCGCTCCGCATGCACTGGAAGGTCGCCCAGATAGGGTCATGTCCGCAAGCGGGCAAGCTTGCCGCGCAGATGCTCCTGCCCCTATGCCGAGCGCCGATGCGAAGCTTCGGACAACCGCCCTCGGCCGACGAGATCGAAGCACTCGCGCGCGCGGCGCTCGAGCGGCTTCCGGAGCCATTCTCGACAAGCATCGGCGACATCGTCCTGCTGGTCCATGATTTTGCCGACGACGAAACGCTTCGGCAGATGGGGATCGACGATCCGTTCGACCTGAGCGGCCTCTATGAGGGCATTCCGCTGACCGAGCGGAGTGTCGAGCAGTCCGGGACTTTGCCAGAGCGGATCTTCCTCTACCGCCGGCCGATCCTCGACGAATGGGCAGACGGCGAGGAGACACTGGAGCACCTCGTCGCCCATGTGCTGATCCACGAGGTCGGCCACCATTTCGGCCTGTCCGACGACGACATCCACGCACTCGAGGAAGCGGCAGAGTGACGACACTCCTTCGGTTCGACGGCGTGGCTTGCAGCCGCGGTGGACGGCTCCTGTTCGAGGATCTGAGCCTCGAGCTCGCTCCGGGCGACGCGCTCCACGTCGCCGGGCCAAACGGAAGCGGGAAGTCCAGCCTGCTTCGGCTCGCGGCCGGGCTTCTTCACCCGAGCCGCGGAACGGTCGAAGCGGCAGAGGTGGCGATTGCCGACGACAACCTCGCGCTCGACCCGGAGCTTCCGTTGCGCCGCGCCCTGTCCTTCTGGGGCGGATGCGTTGTCGAGGCGCTTTCCGCGCTCGGTCTCCACGCGCTGGACCAGGTGCCGGTGCGGCTGCTGTCGGCTGGCCAAGCGAAGCGCGCGTCGCTCGCGCGCGTCGCTGCATCGGGTTCGCCCCTATGGCTTCTGGACGAACCGGCCAATGGGCTGGACTCGCCTTCGGTGGACCTCCTCGGCGGACTTATCGCCAAGCACCGCTCGGGCGGCGGAGCGGTCGTCGCCGCTTCGCATCTGGCGCTTCCCGGCGAATGGCGGCCGCTGGAGCTCGGCCGGTGATCGGGCGTGTCATCGCTCGCGAGGTCCGCCGCGGGTTCAGCGGCCCGGCGTGGCTGCCTGCCGCCTTCTTCCTGCTCGTCGCGGTCCTCGTTCCCTTCGCGGTCGGGCCGGATTCGCGGCTGCTGGCCCGGATCGCGGCGGGCGCCCTGTGGATTGCAGCGCTGACCGCCGCGCTCCTGCCGATAGAGCGGCTGATCGAGCCGGACCGCGCGGACGGAGTCCTGGATCAGTTGTTCGTCCGCGGAGTCGCCGACGAAAGCATCGCCGCCGCGAAGGTCGCGGGCCACTGGCTGTCCTTCGGGCCGCTGCTTCTCGTCAGCGCCGCGGTCGGAGCCCTGCTGTTACGGCTTCCGCCGGACCAGCTTCCGAGGCTCCTTCTCGCACTCGGCATAGGCAGCCTCGGCCTCGCCGCCATGGCTGTCGCGGTCGCCGCTTTGACCGCCGGGCTCCCGCGCGCGGGCTCGCTCGCGGGACTATTGCTCTTGCCGCTGGCGATTCCGCTCCTGATTTTCGGAGCCGCCGCTTCGAGTGATCCAGGCTCGGGCGCGCTATTGCTGGAAAGTGCCGTGGCCCTGCTGCTGGTGGCGGGCGCGCCGTTCGTCGCCGGCGCGGCGATTCGAGCTTCTAGGACTTGAACGCGACAGGGACTGCCGGGGGCAGTCCCTCAAAGCGGTCACTCACGTGACCAACGAGCGAAAATCGCGGTCGGCAGAAGCAATCCGCGCGCTTCTTCCCTTACAGCCATCTCGCCTGTCTCGACGGTGCCTCCGAGGTCGCCGAGCACCTGTCTGACGAGCTCGCCGATCGCCAGCGCCGACATGCGCACCGCATAGACCGTCAGAACCAGGAAGCGGCTGTTCTCGTCCAGCAGCTTGCGGCAGTCGGACAGCAGGGGGGCGAGATTTTCCTCGAGCCGCCAAACCTCGCCCGTCGGCCCGCGCCCGAACTTGGGCGGATCGAGCAGGATTCCGTCATAACGCCGGCCGCGTCGAACCTCGCGAGCGGTGAACTTGGACGCATCGTCGACCATCCAGCGGATCGGCCGGTCGGCGAGGCCGGACAAGGCGGAATTCTCCTTGCCCTGCTCGACTGATTTCTTCGATGCGTCGACGTGCACCATCCGCGCCCCCGCCTCGCTCAGGAGCAAAGTGCCGACGCCCGTGTAGCCGAACAGGTTGAGGATGTCGGAGTCGGCAGCGCGCTCGCGCATCCAGTCCCACTGCGGTGCCATGTCCGGAAAGAAGCCGAGATGCCGGAACGGCGTCAGCGACGCGTTGAACCGCACGGGCCCGCGCGAAAGCTCCCATTGCCGAGGGACGGGCCGGTGCTGGACCCAGCGTCCGCCGCCTTCCTCGTCGGAGCCGGGGACGAAGGTGGCGTCGGGGTCCCACTGCTCGCGTGCAGGCGCCCACATCGCCTGCGGCTCAGGCCTGGCGACGGTGAAGGGCCCGTAGCGCTCGAGCTTCTGGCCGTTGCCGCAATCGATGAGGGCCCAGTCCTCCCAGGGCTCGGCGACCAGGGTTGCAAGCTCCCCGCTCACTCGGGGCGGAAGCGCTTCCGCAGCGCAAGGAAGTAGATGACGAGGGCGACCAGAGCGAAGGCAAACCACTGGAAAGCGTAAGACCGGTGGTTGTTTGGGATCGACTCGATCGACGGCGGGGCGGCCGGCTGAAGCCCGGGCGGAGCGGATGCGGCCACCAGCCGGATTCGCTGCTGTCGGTCGGGCGCGATCATTCCGCTGACCGGGCCGCCCGCCCACCGATATTTGGCGTTCGGATCCTCTGACCAGCCGATCTCCACGGCCATTCCCGGTCCTTCCGCGCCGGTGGAGCATTGGATGATATGCACGTAGCCGGTCTCGCCCTGACGGTTCCGGCCGGCGATCGCCCGGTGGGCGTCCGGCTTCACGCAAAAACCGGTCGCCCAGCGGAACAGCGGAAGCTCGCCTTTGTACGGTGCCGTCGGGAAGCTGATCGGCGGAAGCTTCTGTGCGGTCGTATATTGGTGGATCAGCTGATCCTTCCAGTAACCGCGGCTGATTTGCCACACGCCGAGCGCGATCATCGTCGCAACGGCCAGGGCCACCAGAAGCGTCGCGAAGATCGGAACGCGCTTCATTTGTCGGAAATGCGTCCTTCGCGCGCCCGGTGGATGTATTCCTGCGTCAGAAGCAGCGCCTTTGCCCAGCGCAGGCCCATGACTGTCAGGCCAATTCCGATCGGGATCCAGACGATGTGAACCCACCAGGGCGGCGAGAACATGCCGTCGACGGTGAGCGCGGCGGCGACGAGGATCGCGCCGATGATGAGGATCAGGAAAGCCGCCGGTCCGTCGCCGACATTGAAGCTCGAGAAATCAAGGTCGCAGGCGCGGCAGGAGTCAGCGAAGCGCACCCATCCAGCGAACAAAGTCTTGGACTTGCAGCGTGGGCACAGGCCCGAGAGCGCTCCGGCGAGTGGGGATATCTCCCGCACTATCCCGCGGTCGGCGCGCCCCAGCCGCCCCAGACGTAGATCGAGGTGAACAGGAACAGCCACACCACGTCGACGAAGTGCCAGTACCAGGCGGCCGCTTCGAAGCCGAAATGCTGCCTTGGAGTGAAGTGGCCCTTGTTGGCCCGAGCCAGGCACACGATCAGGAAGATCGTTCCGACGATCACGTGGAAGCCGTGGAAGCCGGTCGCCATGAAGAAGGTCGAGCCGTAGATGCTTCCTTTGAACGCGAACGGCGCGTGGATGTATTCGTAGGCCTGGACGCCGGTGAAGGTGAGGCCGAGCAAGATGGTCAGCAACAGCCCGAGCTTCAGCCCCTGCCGGTCGCCATGGATCAGCGAATGGTGCGCCCATGTGACGGTGGTGCCCGAGCACAGAAGGATCAAGGTGTTCAGCAGCGGGAAGCCGAACGGGTCGAGCACCTCGACGCCCTTTGGCGGCCACACTCCGCCGACCGCGTCCACCGCCGAAGGAAACAGGGCAGAGCTGTAGAACGCCCAGAACCAGGCGAGGAAGAACATTACCTCAGATGCGATGAACAGGATCATCCCGTAGCGCAGGTGAAGCTGGACCACTGGGGTGTGATAGCCCTGGTGCGCCTCATCGATCGTGTTCCGCCACCATTGCCACATGGTGACCAGGACCATCACGAAGCCGGCGATCATGACCGGCACGCCATAGGGATTGGCGTGGAACCACATGACCGCCCCGCCGAACAGCGCCAGCGCCGAAAAGGCGCCGATGATCGGCCAGGGGTCCGGATTGACCAAATGGTAATCGTGGTTCTGCGTGCCCGCCATTAGTCTTCCCTCGTAATTCTCTTCGCGGCCTCTAGCTTCCCGAGCCGCCGGTTTCCACTGGATAAAATGTGTAGCTGAGAGTGATCTCGTCGATCCCCTTGGTGTCCGCGTCCTCGCGCACTTTGGGGTCGACGAAAAACACCACAGGCATGTCGACGGTCTGGCCGCCCCTCAGCGTCTGCTCGGTGAAGCAGAAGCATTCGATCTTGCTGAAATATTTGCCGACCTCGGCGGGCGAGACGTTGAACACCGCTTGCCCCGTTGTCGGCCGCGCCACCATGTTCGTCGCCCGGTAGAGGATCTTGGTCGACGCGCCGGGGACGACCTGAACGCGCTCCTGAACCGGCTCGAATTTCCACGGCAGCGTGGTGCTCACATTCGCGTCGAAACGCACTCCGATTTTGCCTTCGGCGAGTTGGGCTCCGGGCGCGGCCTCGGCGCGCTGGGTCGTCCCGCCATAGCCGGTCACCTGGCAGAAAATGCGGTACAGCGGCACCGAGGCGAAGGCGAGGCCGAGCATCAAAAGGCCCATCATGGCCATGATCGCGGCGGTGCGGTTGTTGCGGTTGACGGTCGTGCTCACTTGCCGCCGCCGACCTTCACAAGAGTGATCAGGAACAACAGAAACACCAGCCCGCCGAGCAGCCAGGCCATGATCCGCGCTCGGTCGCGCTGGCGCGCGCGAACCAGTTCATCCTCCGGCCGTGGTTCGTTGGCCTGGGTCATCCGAGCAGCCAGCGGTCGACGACGAGGGCCGTGAAAAGCGCGAACAGGTAGACGATCGAGAAGGCGAACAGCCGTTTCTCCGGCCGCATCTCCTGGGGCTCGGTCGCGCGGTTGTTTGAGACGGCGATCGCGAAGGCGACGAAGACCGCTCCCAAGCCCGCGGTCGCTGCTCCGTAGATCCATCCGGTCAGCCCCAGTGGCCAGGGCGCGACCGCAGCCGCAGCCATGATGACGCTGTAGATCAGGATCTGGCGGCGGGTCGCGTCAACGCCTGCAACGACGGGCATCATCGGCACGCTCGCGGCGGCATAGTCGGAGCGGACGAACAGGCTGAGCGCCCAGAAATGCGGCGGCGTCCAAAGGAAGATGATCGCGAACAGCAGCACTGGAAGCAGCTCGATTCGCCCGGTAGCTGCCACCCAGCCGATCAGCGGCGGGAAGGCGCCCGCAGCACCGCCGATGACGATGTTTTGGGCGGTCCGGCGCTTCAGCCAGACGGTATAGATGAGCACGTAGAAGAGGATCGAGGCGGCAAGCAGTATGGCCGCGAGAGCGTTGGTCGCAAGCTCCATCAGGATGACCGAGAAGAAGGCGAGGCCCACTCCGAAGTGAAGCGCGGTTTGGCGGTCGAGCCGACCCGCGGGAAGCGGCCGCTTGGCCGTCCGTTTCATCTTCGCGTCGAGGTCTGACTCATACCATTGATTGAGAGCGCCGGCTGCTCCGGCACCGAGCGCGATGCACAGGATGGCGGTGAAGCCGATGACCAGCGGCGGCATGACCGGCGCGGCGAGCAAGCCGCACAAGGCGGTGAAGACGACCAGGCGCATCACGCCCGGCTTCGTCAGCGCGTAGAGATCGCGCCAGTCCGCGGGAAGCGCGGCTGGACTTGTCATCGGTACTGTGGGCACGGCCGCCCTATAAGGGGTTGGAGGCGTGGCGAAAACCCCCTCTCACGGGAGCGGGATCGGGCTATCAAGGCCGCATGATGCTCAACCGAATCGCACTCATCCTCGCCGCTGTCGCAGCGCCGGCCTTTGCCCAGGCCACCAACGTCGACCTGATCAAGCCGCCGATCCACAGCGACCGCGTGCCCGTGGCCATCGAAACGAGCATGGGGCGCATCCTGGTCGCGCTCGACCGGCTCCACGCGCCGCTTACGACCGAGAACTTCCTTCGTTATGTCGACACCCACAAATTCGATGGCGAAAGCTTCTACCGCGCGATGCCCTACGGCGCGGGAGGTCTTATCCAGGGCGGGATCACCAGCGACGCGCGCAAGCTCAATCCGCCGGTGGCTTTCGAATCTTCCGGCAAGACCGGGATCCAGAACAAGGCGGGCTCCATCGCCATGGCGGCGTTCGAGCCCGGCAAGGCCCAGGCCGATTTCTTCATCGAGACGACCGACATCCCCGCCTTCGACGGCCCCGACGGCTTTGCCGCCTTCGGCCAGGTTGTCGAAGGAATGGACGTCGTGAAGGCCATCCTCGAAGCGCCGGTTTCGGCGACCAAGGGGGAGGGCGCGATGAAAGGCCAGATCCTCGATCCGCCGATAAGGATCGTCAAAATCGAGCGGGTGAAGGACTAGCGGACTCTCAACCTTTCAATTGACGGACGGCTGACTCGCGCCAGCCGCGCTCTGACTGACACGGACGATCCGGATTCGCCGCGACTTTCCGTCCAGGTCGGGCCAGTCGATGCTGTCGTCGGTCCTCAGTCCATAGAGAGCCGCGCCCATCGGGGTCAGGATCGAGATCCGTCCCTCGGCGATGTTGGCGTGGAGAGGCAGCACGATGCGGACCTTGCGCAGCTGGCTGGTCTTCTCGTCGACGAAGTCGACATCTGAGCCGAGCCTTACCGCATCGTCGGGAAGGCTTTCGGGATCGTACAGCTCTGCTCGCTCGATTTCTCCGAGAAGCATTGCGGCGACGACGGGCTGGCGCTCCTCCGCCTGGAGGGCAAGTCCGGCGACCATGTCGGATTCGGATGCAAGCAAATGGATCTGCGGGCGTGGAGTGCCCGCCTTGGGATTGGCCATGTCTTCACTCTTCTGATTTTGTTGGATGATGCCCTGCCCCGGGCAGCGCGAATCGCAGCCCGGGGCTAGGCTCGGGCCGGAATCTGTCCCGCGTGCGCGTTCAAACGGATGGTTCGCGTTTTCATCATGGCACTAGGGATGTGGTGCCTCCGGCCACGGAAGTCAAAGCGCGCGCCTGGCGTGGACGGACGACAATGAAAAAGGCCCGCCCTGCGGCTGCAGGACGGGCCGTTTTTCCTGGTCTCCCCCAGACTAGTCGATCTTGGGCAGGGTCGCGAACTGGTGGAACGGCGGCGGACTGGACAGCGTCCACTCCAGCGTCGTCGCGCCTTCGCCCCAATAATTCGCCGGCGCCTTCGGTCCCGCCAGCAGCGAATAGACGAGGTTGACGAAGAAGACGATCATCGCCGCACCGGTGATCATGAAACCGACCGAGGAGACGTAGTTCCAGTCGGCGAAGGCCGGCGTGTAGTCCGGGATTCGGCGAGGCATTCCGTCGAGGCCGAGGAAATGCTGCGGGAAGAAGATGGTGTTCACGCCGATGAACATCAGGAAGAAGTGAACCTTCCCGAGGAACTCGTTGTACATGCGCCCGCTCATCTTGCCGAACCAGTAATAGAAGCCGGCGAACAGCGAGAAGACCGCGCCCAGGCTCAGCACGTAGTGGAAGTGGGCGATCACGTAATAAGTGTCGGTCATGTACGTATCGACGCCGCCGTTGGCGAGCACGACACCCGTCACGCCGCCGATGGTGAACAGGAAGATGAAGCCGATCGCGAACAGCATCGGCGTCTCGAAGGTGAGGCTTCCGCCCCACATCGTCGCGATCCAGCTGAAGATTTTCACGCCGGTCGGAACGGCGATGATCATCGTCGCCGCGGTGAAGTACATCTTCGTGTCCAGGCTCATTCCGGTGACGAACATGTGGTGCGCCCAGACAACGAAGCCGACCACGCCGATCGCGACCATCGCATAGGCCATTCCGAGATAGCCGAAGACCGGCTTGCGGCTGAAGGTCGACACGATCTGGCTGATCATTCCGAAGCCCGGAAGGATCATGATGTACACTTCCGGGTGGCCGAAGAACCAGAACAGGTGCTGATAGAGCACCGGGTCTCCGCCGCCGCTGGCGTCGAAGAAGGTCGTCTGGAAGTTGCGGTCCGTCAGAAGCATAGTCAGCGCTCCCGCGAGCACCGGAAGGGCCAGCAGGAGAAGGAAAGCCGTCACGAGGACCGACCATACGAACAGCGGCATTTTGTGAAGCGTCATGCCCGGAGCGCGCATGTTGAAGATGGTGGTGATGAAGTTGATCGCCCCGAGGATCGAGCTGGCGCCGGCAAGGTGGATCGAGAAGATGACCATATCGGTCGACGGGCCTGCCGAGCCGGACGTCGATAGCGGCGCATAGACCGTCCACCCGGTGCCCGTTCCAAGACCGCTTCCGCCCGGAACCAGAGTCGAGCCGAGAAGGAGAATGAACGCCGGTACCAGAAGCCAGAAGCTGATGTTGTTCATCCGCGGGAACGCCATGTCGGGCGCTCCGATCATCAGCGGCACGAACCAATTGCCGAAGCCGCCGATCATCGCGGGCATGACCATGAAGAACACCATGATCAGACCGTGAGCGGTGATCAGGACGTTCCAGTGATGAGTCCACTCGTCGAAATTGGCGGTGCCTGCGCCGAGCGGCCAGGCGCGATTGAGCACCTGGATTCCCGGTTCCATCAGTTCCCAGCGCATGATTCCCGACAGCGAGCCGCCGATGATCCCGGCGATGATTGCGAAGATCAGATAGAGCGTGCCGATGTCCTTGTGGTTCGTCGACATGAACCAGCGGGTGAAGAAGCCCGGCTTGTGATCCGCATGATGATCGGCCGAATGGCCGTGCCCAGGCTGCTCGAGGTGGAGGGCGTCGGCGGGAATGGTGCTCATGAGACTAAATGTCCTCGCTCAGTCGTTGGCGGTGGCGCGGTCGGCGGCCGACGGAGTTGGCGGATTGGGCTGGGCGGCGGGCGTGACCGCCGGCTGAGCGCCTGCCGGCGCTACGGCAGGAGTCGCGCCGGGCATGGTGCCGCCCTTCGAAGCCACCCAGGCGGCGAATTTCTCGGGCGGGACCGCCTCGATCACGATCGGCATGTAGCCGTGGCGGGCGCCGCAAAGCTCCGAGCATTGACCGAAATAGACGCCCGGCCGATCGACCTTGGCCCAGGTCTCGTTGAGCTGGCCCGGGTTGGCGTCGATCTTCAGCCAGAAGGACGGCATAGCGAAGCTGTGGATCACGTCGTTCGAAGTGACGATGAACTTCACCACCTTGCCCGCCGGGATGACCATGCGATCGTCGACCGCGAGCAGCGGCGGCCCGTCGGCGTCGGTGCGGAATCGGTCGCCCGGCTTCAGGGTCGGATCGCCCGGTTCCCTCAGGATGTTGGAGACGATCTCCATCCCGCCATTGTCCGGATATTGGTAGGTCCAATACCATTGGTTGCCGATGACCTTGACCGTCAGGTCGGCCTTCGGAAACGCATATTGGGCGCGCATGAGCCGGATCGACGGGATCGCGATCGCCACCAGGATCAGCACCGGAACGACGGTCCACACGACCTCGATCATCGTGTTGTGCGAGGTCCTCGACGGAGTCGGATTGGCCCCGCGCCGGTACCGGAACATGACGTAGAGAAGCAGGATGAGGACGACCGCGGTGATCGCGGCGCACAGCCCGAGAAGCCAGATGTTATGGAAGGTCGCGGCTTCGCGCCCGACCTCGGTCACCTGCTCCTGGGTGCTCCAGCCTCCCGGAACCGGCTCGCCGATTCCGGTGGTCGGCGCCTCGTACTGGAAAGGAGCGGTCGCCGCCTGGGCGGGTCCGCCGGTTCCACCCGGGTCGGTGGCCATCGCATTGCCCGCAGGCGCTGCAGCAGTTGCAGCAGCCGGGGCTGCCTGGTTCGTCGGGTTTGCCGATTGCGCGGCGGCTGGTGTCGCCAGGATTGCGGCAAGGGCAATCGCCCATCCAAAGAGTTTCATTCGCACCCCAGGGTACAGTGAATTGAATCGGGGAGAGTCGCCGTGGCGCGGCCCCGAATTGCGGCCTCTATAGGCGCGGGTTCCGCTCCCCTCAACTCCCCTTCTCTGGCGGTTGAAGCATCGGCCGCCAGCGCCTATTCGGCCTCACCCGGAACCAGCCAGGAAGGCGCGAATGACCGACGACGAGATTCTCGCGGAATTCCGGGATGCGCACGCGCTTCTGGAAGGTCATTTCATCCTGTCGTCGGGGTTGCGTAGTCCGCGCTACCTGCAGTGCGCGCGGTTGCTCATGGAGCCGGCAAGGGCTGAGAAGATGGCCCGCGCTCTCGCCGACAAGATCCCCGCCGGCGTCCGCAACGAGATCGATCTCGTCGTCTCGCCGGCGATGGGCGGGGTCATCATCGGCCATGAAATGGGTCGGGCCCTCGGCAAGCCGGCGATCTTCGTCGAGCGGCCGGAGGGCACGTTCGAGCTTCGCCGCGGCTTCCGCATCGAGCCGGGGCAGCGCGTGCTCCTGGTCGAGGACGTCGTCACGACCGGCCTTTCGTCGCGCGAAGCGATCGCCGCGGTCGAAGCTGCCGGGGGCAGGGTGATCGCGGCCGCGTCTCTGGTCGACCGGAGCAATGGCACGGCCGACCTCGGCGTCCCCTACACCGCGCTGATCCGAATCGACGTTCCCGCCTACAAGCCCGAAGAGGTGCCGCCCGAGCTGGCGCAGATCCCGCCGGTGAAACCAGGGAGCCGCGCGGCCGCTTGAGCAACCGGCTCCGCCTCGGCGTCAATATCGACCACGTCGCGACCATAAGGAACGCGCGGGGCGGCGATCATCCGGATCCGGTTCGGGCTGCCCTGATCGCCGCAGGAGCGGGAGCCGACGGGATCACCGCCCATCTCCGCGAGGACCGCCGCCACATCACTGACGCGGACATCGACCGGCTGATGGCCGAAATCGACCTTCCGCTGAACCTTGAAATGGCGGCGACCGAGGAGATGCTCGCTATTGCGCTCGCTCACCGGCCGCACGCCGCCTGCATCGTACCCGAAAAGCGCGAGGAGCGGACGACCGAGGGCGGCCTCGACGCCGTGGGACAGCACAACCACCTTGCTTATTATGTCGACAAGCTCGGCTCGGCGAACATCCGCGTGAGCCTGTTCATCGAGCCGACTGAGGAGCAGGTCGCCGCAGCCGCCCGGCTCGGCGCTCCGGTCGTGGAGTTCCACACCGGCCGTTTTGCCCATCTCGAGGGCGACGAGCGCTCATCCGAGCTGAAGCGCATCGCCGATTGCGCCGCGCTTGCCGTGAAGAACGGGATCGAGCCCCATGCCGGCCACGGCCTGACCTTCGACAATGTGCAGCCCGTCGCCGCGATCCCCCAGATCGCCGAGCTCAACATTGGCCATTTCCTGGTCGGCGAAGCGATCTTTACTGGCCTCGATGCAAGCGTTCGCCGGATGCGCGAGTTGATGGACGCCGCGCGATGATCGTCGGCATCGGCAACGACCTGTGCGACATCCGGCGCATCGAAAAATCGCTGGAGCGGTTCGGCGACAGATTCGTGCAGCGGGTCTTCACGGACACCGAGCAGGCGAAGGCTGCCCGGCGTCCCTACACTCGCGCCGGCACCCTTGCGAAACGGTTCGCTGCGAAGGAGGCTTTCTCCAAGGCGGTCGGCACCGGTTTCAAGCGCGGCGTGTTCATGAAGGACATCGGAGTGGTCAATCTGCCGTCGGGCCAGCCGACGCTCCAGCTTACCGGCGGAGCAAGGGCGCGGCTTGACGCTCTTGCGCCGGAAGGCCACGCAGTCGACATTCACCTCACACTAACCGACGAATATCCATGGGCGCAGGCGTTCGTGATCCTCGTTGCCCGGAAGGACGGAGATGGAATTGGCTGAAGACGGGGCCCTCGTGAAGGACGATGCGCCCGACGGCGAACCGGCGAAAACGGAAGGAAAAGGCTCGGCCATCTGGCGCGAGGTGAAGGGGCTGATCTGGGTGCTGCTCGCGGTGCTCGCCTTCCACAGTTTCGTCGCCAAGCCGTTCTACATCCCGTCGGAATCGATGATGCCCGGCCTGCTCAAGGGCGACCGGCTGGTGGTGAGCAAATATCCCTACGGCTGGTCATGGGTGTCCCCGAGCTTCCACGTGCTTCCGCATTGGCAGGGCCGGCTGCTCGGCAAGATGCCCAAGCGCGGCGACGTCGTCATCGTCACTCCACCGGATAGCAGCGAAGATTATATCAAGCGGGTGATCGGCATTCCCGGCGATACCGTTGAGGTTCGCGGCGGGCGGCTAATCCTCAACGGCCAGATGGTGAAGTGGGAAAAGCGGCCCCCTGCGATGATCCCGGTCGACGCGAACGTTCCCTGCGGAATCGAATTTTCGGGTTTCATGACGGACGGGGCTGACGGCAAGCGCTATTGCCGGCTCCCGATCGTTCGCGAGACGCTCCCAAACGGCGCCACCTACGACACGATCGACCTCGGCCAGAGCATCGGTGACGATTACGGCCCGGTGAAGGTCGGCCCCGACCACGTCTTCCTGATGGGCGACAACCGCGACAAGAGCGCCGACAGCCGCTTTGGCGCGGGTTATCCGGACCACGGCCTCGGCGGCCCCGTGCCGTGGGAGAATATCGGCGGCCGCGCCGAGTTCATCACTTTCTCCCTCGATGGGACGACCCAGCTCCTGAACCCGCTCAGCTGGTTCGAAGCGCTTCGAAGCGGGAGGGCGGGGACTTCGCTCCGGCCTGCCCATTCGGGACAGTCGCCGGCGAAATAACGCTAGGGCTGCTGTGGCCTCTGCTCCGGCGGCCCCTGTTCGGGCGGTCCGCGGTCGGTTGGCTCCTGCTGCGCGCCTTGGGCGGCCTGCATCATCGCCGCGCCGTTGCGCACGATCTTGCGCACCTGGACGTCGAAGGTCAGCGTATCGCCGGTGAAGCCGGCAGGAGCCTGGCCGGCAAAGGCCAGGCTCTTGGGCATGGTGAAATGATAGCGTCCGCCCTCGCGCATCTTCGCCATCGCTTCGGCGAAGCCGGGGAACACCTGGCCCATGGTGAACGGCTGGGCGCCGCCGTGGGATTCGCTGTTGTCGAAGACGGTGCCGTCCTCCAGCGTTCCGACATAATCGAGGAGAGCGGCGTCAACCGACGTGATCGGCTCGCCCTTGCCCTCGTTCACCACCCGGAACTGCAGGCCCGACGAGGTGACCTCGGGCCGAAGCGATCCGGCGCCTATCCACGCCAGTCCGACGCCGATGGCGAGCAGCGCGAGGATCGCGATCCAGAATTTGGTGAGCGCCCCTTTGTGATGGGGCGGGTGATAGAGGGTGCTTGACGACATGCCGCCCGACTAGCGCCGGCGCGGCCAATAGGGAAGCGGCTTAGCGGGAGCCCTCGCGCTCGGCGCGCTTGCGCTCGAGCTTGCGTGCGCGGCGGATTGCGGCAGCGCGCTCGCGGGCCCGCTTCTCCGACGGCTTCTCGTAATGCCGGCGCAGCTTCATCTCGCGGTAGACGCCTTCACGCTGCAGCTTCTTCTTCAGCGCGCGCAGCGCCTGGTCGACATTATTGTCGCGAACGATGATCTGCATAAACTGCCCGTCAAACTCCTCTCGAATTGAGCCCCGGCCGGAAAACGCCCCTGATCGTCAGAGGCTCCATCGTCGCCGGAGCGCATCAATCTGTTCGTCGCAAGCAAGCCTGCGGCGGCGGCGGGCCCTTAGCAGTGCCCGTCAGGCACTTCAAGCGCGGTGAATCACGCGCTTGTGCGGTGAATCGTGGTTCAGAGACGGTGAAACGGGCAACTCTTAACGTTCGGTCGGGGGCGGTTAACCTTTCTTCTGATATACGGACCCAATGAGAGCTGGGGAGCGAATGTCTTTGAATCGCAGGGAATTGCTGCGCTGGGGCGCCGTCGGCGCGGGTGCTGCCGTATTTTCGTCGGCTGCCGGATGCGTGGGCCTTCCGAACATGATTTACGGCCAGACGAGGAGCCCGCTGGCCCCTCCGCCGCCGCCTGTGCAGCCGTCGCTGCCGCTTGCGCCGACCGGAATCGATCCGCAACTTTTCCAGCGCGCCAAGGCGGCGTTGGACCAGCATCGGATCGCGCCCCGCGACTGGATGGGAATAGTCGATTTCACCAGGCCGTCCAGTGATCCGCGCTTCCACGTTGTCGACCTTCGCGATGGCACTGTCGAAAGCCACTTGGTAGCCCACGGCCGCGGCTCGGATCCTGACCATTCGGGCTTCCTTGAGCGCTTCTCGAACGACTTCGGAAGCCATGCGAGCTCGAACGGCACCTACACCACGGCGGACTATTATGAGGGCAAGTACGGCCTTTCGATGAAGGTCCGCGGGCTCGACTGGACCAACAGCAACGCCGAGGCGCGTGCGATCGTAATCCACAACGCCTGGTATGCGGAGCCGGAGATGATTGCCGAACATGGCAAGCTTGGCCGGTCGGAGGGCTGCTTTGCTTTTTCCCGCAAGAGCCAGTGGGAAGTGATGCGCAAGCTCGCGGGCGGCCGGATGATCTACGCCGAGAAGATCGCTTAAGCGGGCCTTCCGCTCACCCAACCAATTCGAAACACCAGCGACGCCGCTTCGGGATTGCCGGGGCGGCGGTTCTTATGGTGCGACTCGCCGGATGGGAGTATGATTGCCGGTCCCTAGAAAGGGAGAGACGCCATGCAACGTATCGGCGACATCATTCACCATCGCCGCGATAGCGACGACTTTAGCGAAGGCGATCACCGCGAATATGTGGAAAGCGGAGTCCGCGACATCCTGCTGATCGGCGGGGCGACGCTGCTTTTCATCGGTGCCTTCGTCGTTTCGCTGGTCTAGAACCAGCGACCGAACCTAGACCTTGCGGATAACGCCGGTCGTCGTGGCGACGGTGACACCCATCCTTTTGACCTTCCCGACGTTCCGCGCGGAGCGGCCGTCGGGCATCGGGGTCAGGACCTGCTCGACCGACAGCTTGCCCTTCATCTTGTAACGGAAACGGAAGCTATCCCCGACCTGCTGGATGGTTACGGGGCCGATGGCTTCGCTCATCATCGCGGTAAACGTGCCCTCGCCGACCGGGCGCACCCGCCACTTGCGGTCGTGCGGCTCCTTGCCCTCGTCGACGACGCGCTGGACGAGCGACAGGCTCCCGTCCGGCTTCATCACGCCCTGGCCATCGCTGTGAGTCCGGTAGGGCTTGTGGAACATGACCTTCACGGTGCCGTCGACGACGGTCCGGCCTTCGAAGAAGCGAAGCGGGTCTACGGGGCGAGACGCCGAAGCGAGCGGCGCCGAGAAGACCAGGAGGGAGGTGGCAACAGCCAGTCGGGCAAAGGGCATCAACAGCAGCAAACGACAGGCCGCTCAAATAGTTGCGCCCGTCCGCGCCACGCCCGGCATTTCCCGATCATTGTGGTTTCGGGACCACTTGCTGCTCGATGGTTTCGCCGATTGCGGAGCGCTGGCGGCTGGCCGTGAGGTTGCGCCTGGAATCGTAATAGCCCTTGAGGAACGCATAATCCCACTTGGTCATGGTGATCGGCGCCACTCCGCCGATCGGCACCTGGAGCACGTGGAGGATGGTCGGCGCTCCTGAATTGGTAAGCCGGGCCGGGTCCGCGCCGGTCAGGGCCCGAATCGCCGCATAATCGCCGAGCTGCGTGGTGGTCAGCCCGACCAGCGCCCGCTTCTCGACGACCACCATCGCCGCTCCGAATTGCGGATGCACGGGGACCGTCAGCCGCGACGATCCTTCGATGGTGGAGTTGCGCCATGTGTTGAACTGCGGATCCCAGTAGAGCTCGCGGCCGTCGGCGCTCATCGGCGGGCCTCCGACCTGCCAGGCGGCGGCCGGCTCGGGCGAGCGCTCCATCGCCTTCACCTTGCGGGTCGGCATGTCGCCGAAATAGTCGCCGCGGTCGCGGCGAAGCGCCTCGATGAAGCGGGTCTTGTCGGCGGTCGCGGCGACGACGACGTTGGGTGCGCAGCCCTTGCTGGCGACGACGATCCCGACGCTCTTGGCGACGTCGCGGATCCTTTGCTCGACCGCCTCGGCCTGCGGCTTTGCAAGCCCGTAGGCGACGGGGCACACCGAATGCTCGAAGCGGCTCAACTGGCCGTTGGAATCCACGGGAGTCAGCGACTTCACGAAGTCGGAGATGGCCTTGGGGGTGTCCTTCTGGCCAGTGACGACGATCGCCTGGTCGCTGCGCGGATCGGCGTCCTGTGCGGCGGCGGTGCCTCCCGCAACGGCGGCGACCACGAGCGACGTGAATAGCCTCATACGCATCATACTGTCTCTCCTCGGCCCAAACTCGGCCGGCGAAACCTCGCCGCTGGCGTGGTGAGCGTCATGAGCAATTTCCAAGCATCCGCTGAAAAACGGGGCCGGACAAGCGCTGTTCGACGAGCGGCACCGGCCACGCGTTTGACGCAGTAGGAGCGGCGATCCCAAACGGCTATGATGACGGCTCGTGGCGCACATTCGCGCCGCCGGAGGAGAGCAGTCATGGCCAAGGGTCAGCAACGGTCGAACAAGGAAGCGCGCAAACCCAAGAAGGCGAAGGTGAAGACGAACGCTTCGCAGCCGTCTCAGAAGGGCGCAGTCCGCGGCCTGGAGAATATGAAGAACGACTAGGCGGGACATTGAAGATCCTGGTCGACGCCGACGCCTGCCCGGTGAAGGAGGAGGTATACAAGGTCGCGTGGCGCCGCGAGGTGCCGGTGACGGTCGTCAGCAACCAGCGTATCCGAGTGCCCGATCATCCGCTGGTCGAGCGGGTTGTGGTGTCGGATGCATTCGACGCCGCAGACGACTGGATCGCCGAGCAAGCGGACGAGCGGACGGTTGTGATCACCGGCGACATATTGCTTGCGGACCGCTGCTTGAAGAAGGGCTCGGCGGTCATCGGCCACAATGGCAAGCCGTTCACCTCTGCAAGCATCGGCTCCGCGATCGCGACGCGGGCGATCATGGCCGACCTTCGCGTCGGGGCGGACGGAATCACCGGCGGCCCGGCGCCCTTCTCCAAGGCAGACAGGTCGCGGTTCCTCCAGGCCCTGGATGAGGCCCTCGTTCGGCTGGGAAAGTGACCGCTCGAAGGAACGGAAATGGCTTTCGCCCGTTCATGACGGGAACGAAACATCCAGGATTCGCCATGCAAACCCAGAACATCATCGAACGCGCCTTCCAGCTTGCGCGCGAGTCGTCCGACATCGACCAAATCCGCAAGACGCTCCGCCAGGAAGGCTATTCGAACGTCGACGCACATCTCGGCGGCCCGTCCATCAAGGCGGACCTCAAGAAGCAGTTCGTCGGCTAGGCGCTAGCGCCCGCACACCTCGTAGGCGCCGTTCGACGACAGCCGCGAGAAATTCTCGGGCTGGGTGCTGATGATCACGCCCTCGCTATTGCATCGACGAAGCTGGAAACGGACCTTGCGCGCCTTGAAGTCGAGCGAGATTCGCCGGAACGATTCCAGGATGTCGCTGCCCAGGAGCAGCGCCGGCTGATCGGAAAGCCCGAACAGCTTGAACGGAGGCACGTCGGCGAAGGCCATCGGAACGTCGCTGATCGTGATGGGCCCCAGCTTGAGCTCGGCGATCCGCGCGACCTGCATGTTCATGGTTTCCCCAGTCACTCCGATCACCGGCACGGTCACGAACTTCTCGCGGTTGCCGCGGATCAGCTTGTCGCGAAGGGCGAGGTTTCCGATCGTGATCTCCGTTCCGGTGTCGATCACCGCGTCGAGCGGCAGGCCGGCAGCAAGCACGTGCGTAAGGATCAGCTGGCCGCGCTGGCGCCTGGCGATGACAACGATGTCCCCCGGCATGCGTTTTTCCGGAATCCGGGCATCCTCGACCTTGATCAGCTTCTTTTCGAAATCCATCATCAGCCGCTTCTGGACGAGCGCGTCGATGCCGATGATCCCGTCTCCGCCGACATCGACCTCTCGGAGTGCCGGAAGCTCAAGGTTCCTGACGCTGGTCGGCCCCAGCACCAGCTCGGCCACCTTCACCCGGTCCACGATGTTTCGCGATGTCATCCCGTTGAGCGTGGCGGGAGTGCCCAGCGGAAGCTCGAGGGACTTGGCGATTCGAAGGCCTATGACGGACGTGTCGGCTCCGCTGTCGACGATGAATTTGTAGGGGCCCGTGCCGTTGACATGAACGTCGACGCTCAGCCGCGTTTCGATCTTCTTCGCTTTCACGTCCTGCCCGCCGACGGCAAGCGTCGGGTCGAGCTGCGCGGGCGGGAGGTAGACGCTGCCCGGGACAGCGGGCGGAGCGGGCCTCGGCTTGCCGATCTTCGGAGGGTCGGCTGCACTCGCAGCGTCGCCGGTAACGGGGGCAAGCGCCAGGGCGAAGGCAGCGGTCACAGCGCTTCGACCCGTCGACATTCAGGCTCTCCGAGACTGGCGATTAGGCTCCTTATCGTGAACCGCGGGTGAGCGGCGAGCAATCGTCGACGCGGCGGCGGGAGGGTTCGACCGGCGCGCTCGGAGAGTTACCGCCGCTCGAGCCGATCCAGCCTGGCCAGCAGCCGCTGCATCTGTTGCTCTTCGGTACGAATCTCGGCCGTCCTCCTGGCCGGATCGGCCTCCTCGATCGCCTCGCGTTCTTCCGCGGCGATGTCCTCGGCTTCGGCCTCGCGGAGGTCGCGCAGGAGCTGCGCCTTTTCCTTCGCAGGGTCCTCACCCTCAGCCCGAAGCTCGGCGGCGCGCGAGTCCAGCTCCGCCAGGTCTCGGCGCATTTGTTCGATATCCCGCATGTGTTCGCGCCTCAGTTCGCCGTTCCGGGCACGATCCGCTTCGCGTTTGGCTTCCGCCAATTCTGTGGGCAGGCGTTCGCGGTCGCGGACCAGGTCCTGTTGCGAGCTTGCGATCGCGTGCCGCAGCCGCGCCCGTTCGGACGAATTGAGCTGTTCCACGGTCTTCCGCTTGCCGCCGATCAGCACGGTGTCGTCTGCCATGAAGGCGACGTCGTTCGTGCCGAGCCTGACGCCGCCGAGATCTGGATAGGAAAGCTCGCTGCCCGCAACGCCCGTGGGCTGGGACGCGGCACTCGCCTGAACCGTCGCGGCCGAAGCGGTGACGAGAGTTGCCGCGGCGGCAGCCCTCGAAGGTGCCATTTGCGGAGACGGAATATCGACATATTCGGTTGCCTGGGTGGCGGTCAGCGGAAGCGCCGCAGCAGCGGCCGCTGCGATGAGGGCCCGGCCGGCGAGGCGGCGGCCCGTGCTTGGCGTGGTGAGCATGGATGCCAATCTCCTGTTGAGGGTGCGTGGGCGGTCGAGGGCGCCCGCGAACAGCAGAGCCCGTCCGGAAGCCGCCTTCGCGATCGCTTGCGCGTAGGTCGCTCGATTGCCTAAACTCGATTTGTCGAGCACCCGGGCGTCGCAGGCCGCTTCCTGGTCGAATCGGAAGGCCGCGTGGGACAGCCAGGCGAGCGGGTTGAACCACTGCAGGCAGAGCAATGCGAACGCGAAGTGGCTGACGATGAGGTCGCCGGAGCGGTGGTGGGAAAGTTCGTGATCGAACGCCAGGCGGCGCTCGTCGGGCTGGAAGCGATCGTCGAAATCGATCGGCACCGCGATCACCTGGTCAAGGATTCCGAAAGCCATCGGTCCATTCACGGTCGGGCTGCGGACGATCCGAATCCGGCCCAGGCGCGCGATCTGGACGCTGTCGCGCAGGACTTCGCGCCGCTGCCAGCGGTAGATGAGGATTCCGCCGACGAGCATGATCGCGACGCCCGCCAGCCACGCCGACAGTGCCAGCGTCTCCCAGCCGCCGAGCTGTGCAATGACGCCCGCGTCGGCCGCGGGCGCGACTTGCGTGGAATGAACTGGGGCGACGGACAGGGGCGCCGTAGTGCGCTCGACCGTCCGGGTCAGCGGCGGCATCAGCAGCCGAAGCACGGGGACCAGCCAAAGCCCGTAGGCGGCGGCCGGGCCGAAATGCCTGCGCACGGGTTCGCGGACGACAAGCACGAGCGTCATCAGCAGCGTGGTCGCGAGCAGCGTATCGGTGAGCCAGTCGATCATTTGCGAAGCTCCCTGATCATTGCCTCGATCTCGGCCAAGTCGGCGTCATCGAGGGCCTCGTCCTGGGCAAGGCGAGCGAACAAAGGCGACAATCTGCCGCCGAACAGCCGCGTCACGAAGCGCCGCGATTCCGCGGCGACATAGGGCTCGCGCTCGACCGCGGGCGAATAGAGGAAGCGCCGGCCGTCCTTGGCCGGCTCCACCGCTTTTTTCGCCAGCAGGCGGGAAAGGAGGCTCTTGACCGTCGCGAACGACCAGGCGCGGTCGGCGGGCACGCGCTCTGCGACCTCATTGGAAGTGAGCGGCTGGCCGGCCGACCAGAGCACTTCCATCACGCACAATTCCGCGTCGCTAAGGCGCATTTCCATCGCCGACTCCATGTTGCGATTACAGTTGTAATCTTAACCGATTACATTTGTAAACGGTAAAAATGAAGCGAATGGACGCCTCTCAGGGACGGACTCGAATGATCGTCTTTCCGGGTCGGCGCTCGGTGGAATTGAACGCGGCGACGGCGTCGTCGAGCGTCGCGACGGTGCCGACGTTGGTCCGGAGCCGCCCGTCGCGCACGCGTTGGACGATCTCGCGCAGCTGGGCCCGGTCGGCCTCGACGACGAAGTCGATGGCGCGGCCATCGGCCGGGGGCTCCTCCACCGGTCCGACGACCGACACCACCGCACCTCCGGAGCGGACCAACCGTGCGGACCTTTTGCCGATCTCGCCGCCGATGAGGTCGAACACCAGGTCGACTCCGCCAATGTCCTCCAGCGCCTGATTGTCGAGATCGACGAACTCGTTCGCACCGAGGTCCAGCGCCTTCTGACGGTCCCGTTCGCGGCCTGTCCCGATCACATGGGCGCCGAATTCATGGGCAAGCTGCGTGACCATCGCCCCGACTGCGCCGGCCGCTCCGTGGGCCATGACCCGCTGTCCCTTTTGCAGGCGGCCATGATCGAACAGCCCCTGCCAGGCGGTCAGGCCGGAAATCGGCAGGCTGGCGCCCACCGTGAAGTCGATGTCGTCGGGCAAAGGCGCGAGGTTGCGCGCCTCGACCGCCGCATATTCCGCCAACGTGCCGTCGCGATACCAGTCGGTGAGTCCGAACACCCGTTGTCCGACGGAAAGGCCGGTCGTGCCATAGCCGAGCGCGGTGACGACGCCGGCGAGCTCGTGGCCGGGGATCGTCGGAGTCCGGTCACGGTCTAGGCGGTCCGTCCAGGTCGACGGCCAGCTCAGCTCGGTGTTGACGAACCCGGACGCGTGGATTTCGACGAGTACATCGTTGATCGCCGGCTGCGGCTCCGGCTGATCCGCCAGCGTCATCCCCGCCGTCCCCGCGGCCTGGTCCGTCACAGTGATTGCCTTCACCCCGTCAGTCTCCTTTGACTGCACAATATGATTGGACGGCTCTGGTCCAACCTTCAAAGCGGATTGGCAATGCCGGCGGGCGGGAGCGCGGGCTACCTGCCTTGCGGCTTGGGTTTCTGCTGCGCCGGTGGAGCGGGCGGGGAAAGGCTTTCGACCAACTGGGTCTTCGCCTGGATTTCCTTGACGCAGGCATTCATCATGTCGCCGGCGGTCGCTTCGGTGATCGTCTTCGCCTGGCTCTCGAAGAGCGCGCGGAGCTGGGCCGCAGTCGCCTGGGCGCCGACCCTCCCGAGATAGAAATAGGAAGCCGCAAGCGCCGCCTTCTGGGCCGCGGCGTCCTTGGCGTTCTGGGCAAAAGCGTTGCTGACGAGAAGGCATCCTGCGTCGGTGGCGCTTTGTGCCGCGGCGGCGCCGCCCGTCATCAGCAGCGAGGCAGCGATCGCCAGGCGGGTGAGCTTCATCTTGGTTACTCCGGTTGGTCGGTTGGCGTGGCGGACATCGAGGATGCTGCGCCCGAGCTTGTGGCGGATCGCGGCGGCTTCCTATCGGGGATTGCCCCATAAGGGACGGAGAGGCCAGCGAAAGTCGGCCGCTCCGGATTTGACCCGATGGCCCCGCTTCACGGCAGGCGTACTGCCGCCCGTGTCCAATTCCAGCGGGAGCCGGGCGATGAGAAAGCTCGCGGCGGAACTGATCGGGACCTTCTGGCTGGTGTTCGGAGGGTGCGGCAGCGCGGTGCTCGCCGCCGGATTCCCTGACGTGGGGATCGGCTTTGTGGGCGTCGCTCTCGCCTTCGGCCTTACCGTGCTCACCATGGCCTATGCGGTGGGCCATATCTCGGGCGCGCATTTCAATCCGGCAGTGACCCTGGGCCTGTGGGCGGGCGGCCGCTTCCCCGCGCGGGAGGTCATTCCCTATTGGGTGGCCCAAGTCGCCGGAGCGTTCCTTGCGGCCATTGCTTTGCTGTTCATCGCCCAAGGGGCGGCCGATTACGACCTGGCCGCGAACGGGCTCGCGCAGAACGGCTACGGCGACGGATCCCCCGGCGGATATTCTCTCGCTGCAGCGCTGGTGTGCGAAATCATCCTGACGGCCGGATTCCTTCTTGTCATCCTGGGCGCGACCGACGGGCGGGCGCCCGCGGGCTTCGCGCCGATCGCGATCGGGCTAGCCCTGACTCTGATCCACCTCGTCAGCATCCCGGTCACCAACACGTCCGTGAATCCGGCGCGGAGCACTGGGCCTGCTCTGCTTCTGGGCGGCCTCGCCCTTCAGCAATTGTGGCTCTTCTGGGTCGCGCCATTGATCGGCGGGGTCCTCGGCGGTGGGCTGTATCGCGGGCTGTTCGAACGGTCGGCGCAAAGGCCTGACATCGAAGGTGTCGAGCCCGTGCCACAACGGCTGCCGCGGGAGCCAGATAAGCGGCGCTACGATCCTGCGATCGGGTAGCCGACGAAGAATTTGGGTTTTCGCATCACGACGTGCGTGTTGATCCGCTCGACGCCGAGGTCCGCGCTCGCGAGCCCTTCGGCGATCCGGGTCCATTCCGGCATGTCGGCGACGACGACCTTCAGGATGTAATCGAAGGAACCGGTCACGTGGGAGGCCTCGACCACCTGCGGCAAGGCGGCGATCGCCTCCTCGAACCGTGCCAGCTCCGCAGGCGTGTGCCCGTCGAGCGTGATGTCGGCGTAGAGCACCAGCCCGATGTCGAGGGTGAACGGGTCGAGGCGCGCATGATATCCCTGGATCACGCCCGTGCGCTCCAGCCCGCGAACGCGCGCCAGGCAGGCGCTGGGCGATAGCGCGACCCGCTCCGATAGCGCCTGGTTGGTCAGGCGGGCGTCCTCCTGGAGCGCCGCCAGGATCTTGCGGTCGATCCGGTCAAGCTTCGGAGCTGCGGTCATTGCCGCCCAAGACCGCAGACTCTGCGGTTCCGGTCAAGACCTTCGATGCCACCTGCGGCGCGCTCCCAACTATAACAATGGCAAGTCCTCGGAAGGAGGATGGCAAAGAAAACAAGGAATTGGAGGCACCCAATGAACGCAATGACCATGACTGAAAAGCTCGAAGTGGGCCTGTTCGGAGCAATCCTGATCATCGCCCTGCCGGCCATCCTGATCGGCGCGCACATCCTCGCGGGGTGAGCGCCGGTTCCGGCCCAGGCGGCCGGAGCTGCCAACGCGAACAGAAGAATTTGATGCAACAGGGAGACCAAAGACTGTCTCCGTGCGCTGAGCGACGTGAGGCGATGCTCGATGACGCGCTCGACGACACATTCCCAGCGAGTGACCCGCCGGCGATCACAATGCCGGGCCGTACCGATCGGCCCTGCTGACCAATCGCCCGGGACTCGCTCTCTCGGAGGGGCGGCTCGCCCGCCGTCCCTCACCCATTCACGCAAACCAGAAGGAAAAGGAAAATGACGACATTGCTTGAAAACAAGGTCGCAATGGTGACCGGCGCCGGATCCGGAATCGGCGAAGCTATCGCCCGCCGGATGGCACAGGAAGGCGCGACCGTCGTCGTTGCCGACATCAACGAGAAGGCCGCGAGCAAGGTCGCCTCGGGAATCGAAAAGGACGGCGGCACCGCGGTCGCGGTCCAGCAGGACGTCGGCGACCCCAAGTCGGTCGAGAAATCGGTCGCGTTCGCGCTCGACAAGTTCGGCCAGCTCGACGTCGCGGTGAACAATGCCGGAATCACCGGCGATCTCGCACCCACTGCCGACTACAGCCTCGAGGGCTGGGACAAGGTGATCGCCGTCAACCTGAGCGGCGTCTTCTACGGGATGAAGTACCAGATCCCGGCGATGCTTCGCTCGGGCGGAGGCTCGATCGTCAACATCGCCTCGATCCTGGGTTCGGTCGGAGGCCGCGATTCCGCGGGCTATAACGCCGCAAAGCATGGGGTCGTCGGCCTCACGAAAACGGCCGCGCTCGAATATTCCAAGGACGGCGTGCGAGTGAACGCCATCGGTCCCGGCTATATCGACACGCCGCTCCTGAACGCCCTCGACAAGCAGGTCTATGACGGACTGGTGGACTTGCACCCGATCGGCCGGCTTGGCCGTCCGGAGGAGGTGGCGGAGCTGGCATTGTTCCTGGCGTCCGACAAGGCGTCGTTCGTGACCGGCAGCTACCATCTGGTCGACGGCGGATACACCGCCCAGTAACCGGCATAGCGCAGGTTCACAGCTCTAACCGGCAGCGTCCGCTTTCGACCGAGGGCGGACGCTTTGTGTTCGTGCCCGGGTGCGATTTAGCTCAGGCGCTTGCGGTTGGCCCTCACCTTGCGTCCGTAGACACTCATCGCCTTTCGGGTCGCGGCTTCGGGGCTGGCGAAGCGGCCGCCCGACAGCGCCCCGGCAAGCTCCGCGCCGGCTTCGACCTTTTCGCTCACGCTCCGTTCGAGCTCGCGCGCGGCGGCAGGGCCGCCCGCCATCATCTTCCAGGAGCGCAGGGCGATGACCATCGAGGCGTCGGCCCACAGGCGCGAGGCGTCGAACATCAGGCGAGACCAGTCGGCGGCAGGGTTCGGGCGAGCCATGGGAATCCTTCGGTGAGGGGAGGGAATGGAGCGCAAACGCGCGGGGGCGCGTGGAGGGGCCGAGGTCCTTCGCGACGTCGAGGAGAGGCGGGAGCTGAATGCCAGGGCGCGACTCAAGTCGAATGGGTCCGCGTTGCGCTGGTCATTGCCTAAACCAGCCTAGTCGCTCTTCCGCCGGCCTCCTGGAAATCCGATCCGGCCGCGAGAGAATTGGCGATATGCGTCATGCGCAATAGATTGTCGCGATGACCCTCGCTCGCTCGCTGTGCGTGCCATTGCTCGCGATTGCCGCCTGGGGCTGCGCGCACGCGCCGATGCAGGCGCCGCGCTACGCCGCACTCGACACCATGCTCGACAAGGAATCGCGCGAGCTCGCGCTGCCCGGGGTTTCCATGGCGATGATGGAGCATGGCCGCATCGTCTGGGCCGGTGCGCGAGGCTGGGCCGACTACAACAAGCGCATCCCCGCGACGGCCGACACGGTGTTCAACATCGCCTCGCTGACCAAGCCGATGACCGCGGTGGTGCTGATGCAGCTGGTCGAGGCCGGGAAGCTAAACCTAGACACGCCGATGCAGCGCTACGATCCGAGCTACAAGGACCCGCGGATCACCGTCGGCCATGTGCTTAGCATGCGCTCGGAAAGCGATCCGCCGGGCTCGGCCTATTCCTACAACGGCAATCCCTATGGGACTCTCGACACCGTCATCCGGGGTGTGGCCGGCGAGGAGCTGGGACAGGCGTTCAGCTCACGCATCATCGAGCCGCTCGGGCTCAAGCAGACCTCGCCGGGGTCATTGAAGGATCCCAAGTTCGCCAAGGGCCTGAGCCCCGACCGGGTCGCTCATTACGAGAGCATCATGGCGCGGCTGGCGAAACCGCATAACGTCTACGCCGGAACCGAGATCGTCGAGACTTTCCCGGTCGATCCCGAGCCCAATGCGGCCGCCAATGTCGTCAGCACGGCGAGCGATTATGCACGCTTTGCCGACGCGGTGATGAGCGGGCGGCTGCTGAAGCCCGAGACCCTGGCCCGGATGTGGACCGCGCCGGTTCTCGCCAAGGGCGAAAGGTCGCCCTACGCTTATGGCTGGTTCGTCGAGGATTATGGCGGCCACCGGATCATCTATCACTATGGCTATTATCCCAACGCCTATTCGGCGGTGATGATGATGGTGCCGGACCGGGAGCTGGTGTTCGTCGCGATCGCGAACGGTCATTCGGTGAATGCCGGCAACGGGATCGACCCGATCGAAGGCCATGTGATGGCCTGCGCGGTGCTGGTGAACTTCGTCGACCCGGCGCTGCCCTGCGCCGAGAAGGCAGCCGCGAATGTGGCGAAGTGGCGCTCGCTGACCCAGGTCGCCCGGCACCAGATGGCGCCCGATCCGGCCGCCTGGGCGGACGTCGTGGGATCGTACCGGCGGTCGGACGGGGTCCCCGCCAAGGTGTTCATTCAGAATGGCAAACTGTGGTGGCAGACCGTCTACCAGCCGTTCGAGATGACCCAGGAAGCGCCCGACCGCTTCTTCATGAAGGCCGATGACCGAACGCTCGTGTTCGTGCGCGATCCGTCGGGCAAGGTGATTCGCGTCGACATCACCTTCCCCCTCGACAAGAATGTCTATCCGCTCCCGCGGATGTGAGGGGGACGCTGGGGCGGGGTTACTCCGCGGGCACGTAGAGTTCGCCGCCCTCATCGTGGAAGCGCTTGCTCATCTCGGCCATCCCCGCTTCCGCTTCCTGGACAGCTAGTGAGTCCTCCAGCGGCGCATTCTGCTTTGCGGCGAAATCCCGCACCTCCTGGGTAATCTTCATCGAGCAGAACTTCGGGCCGCACATCGAGCAGAAGTGGGCGGTCTTGGCGCCTTCGGCCGGGAGCGTCTGGTCGTGATATTGCTCGGCGGTTTCGGGATCGAGTGACAGGTTGAACTGGTCGCGCCAGCGGAACTCGAAGCGGGCCTTCGACAGCGCGTCGTCCCATTGCTTGGCGGCCGGGTGGCCTTTCGCCAGGTCGGCCGCGTGGGCGGCGAGCTTGTAGGTGACGACCCCGACCTTCACGTCGTCGCGGTCGGGGAGGCCGAGATGCTCCTTCGGCGTGACGTAGCAAAGCATCGCCGTCCCGAACCAGCCGATCATCGCCGCGCCGATGCCGCTGGTGATATGGTCGTAGCCGGGCGCGACGTCGGTCACGAGCGGGCCCAGCGTATAGAAGGGCGCCTCGCCGCACGCGGCCAGCTGCTTGTCCATATTCTCCTTGATCTTGTGCATTGGCACGTGGCCGGGGCCCTCGATCATCACCTGGCAATCGTGCGCCCAGGCTTTCTTCGTCAGCTCGCCCAATGTGTAGAGCTCGGCGAATTGCGCCTCGTCGTTTGCGTCGGCGATGGAGCCGGGGCGTAGGCCGTCGCCCAATGAGAAAGCGACGTCATAGGCCTTCATGATCTCGCAGATCTCGTCGAAGCGTTCGTAGAGGAAGCTCTCCTTGTGGTGCGCGAGGCACCATTTGGCCATGATCGATCCGCCGCGGCTGACGATGCCGGTGACCCGCTTCGCGGTCATCGGCACGTAGGGGAGGCGGACGCCGGCGTGGATGGTGAAATAGTCCACGCCCTGCTCGGCCTGCTCGATCAGAGTGTCGGCGAAAATCTCCCAAGTCAGGTCCTCCGCGACGCCGCCGACCTTCTCCAGCGCCTGGTAGATGGGGACGGTGCCGATCGGGACCGGCGAGTTGCGGACGATCCATTCGCGCGTGTCGTGGATGTTGCGGCCGGTCGACAGGTCCATGACCGTGTCGGCGCCCCAGCGGATCGCCCATACCATCTTGTCGACTTCGGAGGCGACGTCCGAGGCGACGGCGCTGTTGCCGATATTGGCGTTGATCTTGACCAGGAAGTTGCGGCCGATCGCCATCGGCTCTGTCTCGGGGTGGTTGATGTTGTTGGGGATGATGGCGCGGCCGCGGGCGACCTCGTCGCGGACGAACTCCGGGGTGACGTGGTCGGGGATCGAGGCGCCGAAGTCCTGGCCGTCGCGGATCAGCGCTTCCGCCGCGGCTTCGCGGCCAAGGTTCTCGCGGATGGCCACATATTCCATCTCCGGAGTGACGATGCCGCGCCGGGCGTAGTGCATCTGCGTGACGTTGCAGCCGGCGCGGGCGCGCAGCACGCGCTTGCGGACCTTGGGGAAGGGCGCGACCCCGCCGCTGCGGTCGGGGCCCAGCTGGCCGTTGTCCTCCGGGCGTATCTCGCGCTGGTCGACTTCCTCGACGTCGCCTCGGCCGCGGATCCACTTGGCGCGGAGCTCGGGGAGGCCGGCCATGATGTCGATGCGGGCATCTGGGTCGGTGTAGGGACCGCTGGTGTCGTAGAGCGTTACCGGCGGCTCGCCGCTCGAGGGCTCGAGATCGACCGCTCGCATGGCGACCGCGAGCTCTCCGATGCGGATTTTCCGTGATCCGCGGATCGGGCCGGTGGTGACTTTAAGTTCGGTTCTTGCGGGGGCATCGCCCATCTTCTCTCTCCCTACGGCCGCGCTAACGGCATCAGGTTCAGCGGGTCTCGGCCGGACGCCGACTCTCAGCCCGTTTTTGTCGCTTGCCTTTGAAACATCTCGGCAAGTGCAGGCTCCCCGGGAACCACTGCAATAGGACTGCTTCCGACAAGAGGCCAGCGCTGATCGAAGTCGGCGTCGCAGATTGGCAATCGTTGGTAGAGCGTTACAAAATAGGGTAAAACTGCCAACGGCTGCTCGGCCTTTCCCGGCCGGGAGGGGTCAGCATGTGCGCGGTGTGCGGACGTGGGAGTCGAGCTCCGAACCGGTTGGTCATTTCGACCGGCCGAACAGGGAGACTCACAATGGCACGCATCACCATCTTGTTCGCTGGGACTGCACTTGCATTGACGCTGGCAGTTTCGTCGGGTCCGGCTCAGGCCCAGAGCGCCTGCGACATCAACGGGGTGCCCCAGGCGCCGCCGTTGTTCGGGACTGATACGCTGAAATGTGGCGCGGCAAGCGCCTTCACCGACAATTCCACGGCTGTCGGAGTCGATGCAAGGGCAAGCGGCGCCGTGCTAGTCGGGGACGCGACTGCTGTTGGCGCGGATGCATTGGCAATAACTGTCCCGACCGCAGTCACTATCCAAACGCCCACTCTCGATTATTCTCCATCTGCAACGACCGGGACTACGGCACTCGGATCCTACTCCTTTGCCGTCGGCTCCGGCAGTGTCGCCGTCGGCGATCAAGCCGGGGTTGGGGTGCTGACCATCAACACTCCAGACGATATAAACATTCAGGGCGTCGATAACGCGACTGCGATCGGAAGCGGCTCCCGGGTCACAGAAGACGCCGGCACCGCGGTCGGCGCTAACTCGGAAGCGTCCGGAGTCGGCGCAAGCTCATTCGGAGTCGGTGCATCCGCTTCCGGCGAAGGCGGGACCGCACTGGGCCAATTCTCGTCCGCGAGCGCCTTTGACAGCATCGCAGTCGGGTTTGGGACGATTGCAAGCGGCGCGAGCTCGGTTGCGATCGGCGATGTGAGCTCTGCGAGCGGCGCAAGCGCGATTGCGATCGGCCTGGCCGCCGAAGCCGACTTCGACAACAGCATCATCATCGGCACTGGCAATGACGTCCAGTCGGCTGGCGCCGTCGCCATAGGAACCGGCCAGATCGCAAATGGCGCTGGCGCGGTCGCGATCGGCGATCCGAACACAGCCACCGGTAACGGGGCAGTAGCGGTCGGCGCCGACAATGTTGCGACTGGCGATGGCGCGGTTGCGGTCGGAGATACGAACACCGCAACCGGCGTCGGCGCGGTTGCGATCGGCTCGAACAACACCGCAACGGGGAACGGCTCGGTTGCGATCGGCAACGGCGCCGATGCAACCGGGGGCCAGTCCTCCGCTCTCGGCGCGGATGCCAATGCCACCGGCCCGCGCTCGACCGCGCTGGGCAACCAGACCGACGCGACCGGCGAAGATTCGACAGCACTCGGTTTTGGTGCGGACGCAACCGCCGATGAATCCACGGCCGTTGGGGCGCTCGCCACCGCCAATGCCCAGAATGCGACGGCCGTGGGCTGGAATGCCGACGCGACCGCGCAGAACAGCGTCGCGATCGGCGCCGGCTCGGTTGCTAACGAGGCGAATACGGTCTCGGTCGGAACGGTCGGCGGGGAACGGCAGGTCGTCAACGTGGCGGCGGGCGCCGTCAACGCGACGTCGACCGACGCGGTCAATGGTTCGCAGCTCAATGCGACGAACCAGGCGGTCGCCGCAAACACGACCCAGATCGCCACCAACACCGCGACCATCGCGACTCACACGACGCAGATCGCCACAAACACGACCGCCATCGCGACTCACACGACGCAGATTTCGACGCTCAACACGACCGTGGCGACGCACACGACGCAAATTGCGGCCAACACGGCGGCAATCGCTGCCATCAATGCCGATTTTGGCGTGCTTCAATCCGACATTGGTACCCTCTTCGACCTTCGGAAGGGGGACCGGAGAGACATGAAGCAGGGCATCGCCTCGGCGATCGCCATCGGTTCAGCGCCGATGCCGTCGGAGCCGGGCCGAGTCAGCTATGTCGTCAACGGCGCTCAGTTCCGCGGCGAATATGCGGTCGGCGCCGAGTTCAAGTATCGGCTGAACACAGGAACGCCGATGGCGATCGGCGTCGGCTTGTCTTACGCCGGAAACAAGAACAACGGCGTAAGGGTCGGAATCGCCGGGGAGTTCTGAGCAAGGGCCAGGCGGCGGCGAACCGTTCTACTTGCGGGGAGCTGCCGCCTGCAGTTCCTGGACGGTCAGCGTCCCGTCATGGTTGGCGTCGGCCTTGTCGAAGCTGGCGAGTTTCGGGGCGCGATATTCGTCGCGGCCGATCTTGCCGTCCTTGTTCGTGTCGAGCTGGGTGATCGGCGCGTCCGGCTGGACCGGCGGAAGCGGGCGGGCGACGGCGCTGAACTCGGCGAGGCTGATCGATCCATTCTTGTCGGTGTCGAGCTTCTTGAACTCCTCCTGCAGGCGCTGCTGCTGCGCCGCTTTCAGCGACTGCAGCTCCTTGGTCTGCATCGACTCGATCTCGTTGCGGGTGACGAAACCGTCATGATTGGCGTCGGCGACGGCGAAGGCGGCATCGACGTTCTTGGCGAAGTCGGCGCGAGTCTGTTGCTGCGGAGCCTGCGCGGCCGGTGCCGGCTTGGTCTGGGCGGCCGCCGGGCTTGCGGCCAAGGCGAGCGCGGCGAGCGCGGCAGCGGAAAGGAATCGGGTCACGGGCGGTTCTCCTGCGAGTAATGAGGTCACGGCTTCAGACGCGGCCCGTACCGGGGATTAGCTGACTGCAAGCTGAAAAGGAAACGGCCCGGGAAATCCCGGGCCGTCCCTTTTGCCAATGCTGGCTGGCGCTTAGCCGCGCTCTGGAGCCGGCGGCGGCGGCGGCGGCGGAGGCGGCGGCACCGGGCAGGTGTCGGTCGCCAGGATCACCGTTCCGTCCGGGCAGGTCTGGGTCGCAGGGGGCGGCGGAGGCGGCGGCGCCGGCGGAGGCGGAGGCGGAGGCGGCGGAGCCGCTGCGCCGAAGTTATAGGTCAGGCTCGCCAGGAGGCTGTGCGACCTCCAATGGCCGAGGACCTCCTCAACCGGCCCTTCCTCGACGTTATACTTGGTGTCGAAGTAGCGATACTTCAGGCCAAGATCGAGGTTGGGAGTGATCGCGGCACGAACGCCCGCAAGGATCTGCCAGGCGAAATTGCCGTCGGTTCCTTCGAAGTGAAGCGCGTTGAGCTGGTAGTTGGTGCGAGCATAGCCTGCACCGGCCCCGGCAAAGGCGCTGAAGTTCCCACCGATCGGGAAATCGACCAGGCCGTTGACCATCGCGGACACGGTGCGGGCGTGACCGCCGTTGTTGTCGAGGAAGGGACCGAACTCGTCGGCGAAGTGAGCGTTCGGAACGAACACGTCGGTGTCGATCTTCGCGCGCTTGTACCCAAGTTCGCCTTCCAGGCGGAACATGCCGAAGTCGTAACCGGCAACGATGTCGGCATCGATGCCGAGCTTGTGGTCAATGTCGACCGTGGTGTCGAGGTCGCCCTGGAAGCCCTGGTAATTGACATTGTCGTCCTGGACCATCAGCGCGCCCAGATCGGCGCCGACATAGGGGCCCGTCTGCGCTGCTGCAGGCGCCGCGATCGCGGCAGCCGCCACGGCCGCCAGAAGGTAGAATCTCATGAGTCGCCCTTTCGCTTACTAGAATGAACGTGCAACACATTCGCTTGCCGGAAGTTTCCCAATGACAGCGATGCCGATGCGAATTGATGAAATTTGTGGCCTAGACGCAACAATCTGCGTCAATGTGAAACAGGTCCGGTCCGTCTCAGGCCAGCATTAGCCGCGATAGCCGAAACGCCGCTGATAGGCAGAGCATCGCTCTGCCACCTCCGCCGCCAGCCGGACGCATTCTTCGGAAAGCGAGCGATGGTCGGCACTCCACGGTCCGCCCTCCATGTGCCTCTCTCTCTCGAAACCGCGGTCGAAATCCTCCAAATTCGCTGCGACGTCGCCGCCGCCGGGCCAGCCCACGAAGCGGGCAAGTTCCGAGCGCTCGTCAGCCGACCCGGCGAACTCTTCGTAGCGAGCGATCCGGACGGGAGTTTCCTCGGCTTCGAGAAAGTCCAGGTAGTCTAGGATTCCGGCGCTCTCCCGAAGGCAATAATCGACCACCCAGTCGTCGCTGAAGCGGTCGAGATTGTCCTGAAGCCGGTGCTTCTCGAACAGGCTCAGTGCGACATCGGCGATGTTGCGCACAGTGACGATGACTCGCTGAGGCGAGAAGGCGCGGGTCATCGCGAAATGCTGCTCGCAGAGCACTTCCTTGGCGGCCCAGCGGCGGCCGGCCAGCCTCGGGCCCATCAGCCGCCGGAAACGGTCGAGCGGAGCTTCGGCGCGCTCGGTCCAATCGTCCTCGGGAACAGGGGTTCCAAGACTGCGCAACTGGATCTGTAGAAGCCGGGTGTTCATCGGCCGAAGGAAGGACGGCTCGTTGAAAACGATGTGATCGGGCGGCGTCGAGAGCCAGTTGCACAGCATCGTGCTTCCCGACCGGCCGATGGCGGCGATGTAGAAGTCAGGCAGCGCGGGCGGCGATCCGATCTGGGCGTCAGCCATGTGCCGCCTCCTCGAGAAGCTCGAGCTCGCGTGGAATAATGACGGCGCTGCTTCGCTCGCTTCGGATGCGCTCGGCAGCGGCTTTCGAACGTTCGAGGAACAAGCCCGGCTTCCGGACCATCTCCAGCATCGCCTGCGCCAAGGCGTCGCTGTCGCCCGGCGGGGCGAGGGCGGCGCAGCTTTCGTCGGCGAACTCGAGGACGGCGGGAATGGCGTTGGTCACTGGCACCAGCCCCGAGGCCATCGCCTCGTCGCGCGAGACGCCCTGAGTATCCAGCCGCGTCGGCACCAGGAAAAGCCCGTGGCGGCCGTGCTCGTCCGCGATTTCCTCCTGTGTGAGGAAGCGCCGCGAGACGCTGACGTTGGGAAGGCCGGCAAGCGGTCCGACCGTCTCGTCGAACAAGGGGCCGTCGCCGATGATCGTGAAGCGAAGCTTCTCCGCATCGGGTCGCCCTGCCAGCTTCAGGATGGCGTCAACCGCCAGGTCGTTCGCATAGGTTTGCGAATCGAATGGCCTGATCAGGAGGACGTTGAAGCGGTCCTCGGCGCTCTTGGCTCGATAGGCGAACAGGTCGGTGTCGATCGGGTTGGGGACGACCGAATAATGGTCTGGCGTGAGCTTCCCGCCCCAATCCGTGCGCGCGAGCTCTATCGAGGTCTTCGAAACGAAGACGAGCTTCAGGCGCGAGGGGAAGTCGCCCAGCAGCCTGTTCCAGAAGGCGCATCGCGCCTTGAGCTGCTCCAGTGCCTTGGCTCTTTCGCTCGCGGGAGCAACCAGCGCCTTCTGTCGCATGAAATCGGGGATCTCCGATCCGTGGAGCCATGCGCGGATGGGTATGGATGGGGAGAGCGGCTCCAGCAGGTCCCACAGGCCCTCGCTGAAGCCATGCGCTGCGACGACGTCCGGCCTCCAATCCTCGACGAAAGCCTGGAGCGCGGCCGGGTTGCCAGTCCAGCAGGTGACGGAATCGAACTCATGCGACATGGGCTGTCCGTTCTCGCCCGGGCGGAACACGCGAACATCGTGGCCGGCGGCCGAATAAGCGACCACGCGCCGGTGAACGAAGGGATATTTGTAGAGGTCCCCGGCGGCTGGGTAAGACCGGGTTAGGACGAGAATCCTGGTCATCTGCGTCGTTCGAGCCGCCGGCGCCTCCGCGCTAGCGGACGTGGCGCCAGAGGCCGCCGCTTAAGCGGAGGTTTTCGGGCTCGCCGCCAAGGAATTCGCGGAGTTCGGCGAGGTAGGCGGCTTTCCAACGCTCCGCATGCTCCTCGATGCTCTCGCCGGGCTCCGGATCGGGAAGCTGGCGGATGACGAAGCCGATCCTCTCCCCCTCCCACCGTGGAGCGGCGAAGACGGACGGCACGCCCATCGAATAAGCCGTCCGGGCAGCGAAGCTCGAATAGGTGATCTCCTGGTCCTCAAACGGGATTCGCGGTGCGGCCAAGTTGATCGCTCCGTCGATGGCGATCACCACCGAATAGCCCTGCCGGAGAGAGCGCATGAACGCCTTGCCGACGCTGAGGTCGTCCTGCTCGCTCGTGGAGATGAGCGAGCCGGCATAAGCCGTCCGGGCGACGCTAGGAGTCGATGCAAGCCAGCGCGAGCGAACTCCGAGAAGCTCAAGCGCCAGGGGCCCGGCATACATCGGGCCGATATGCGCGGAGGCGAGGATCATTCCACCGCTCCGGTCGATTCCTCCGAGCACGCGCTCGGCGTCGCTGAGGTCCGCCAGTCGAAGCATGACGTCGGGGATGCGGTCATCACGGCATTCGAGCCAGTCGAGCATGTAATGGTCGGCAAGGTGGCCCCACTTGGCGCGGCGTTCCCACTCGGACCGGTCCATCTCGGGGCCTTTGCGGAGGCTCCTTGCCCAGTCGAGGCGGGCTTGCGGAAGGCTCACAGAGTCGATCTTGTCCCACAGTGCCTTGAGGCCCTTGTCGAAGTTCCTCGGAAGCGACGCCTTCCGGTCGCCGACGAACCGGTCGAAGAGCTCGACGGCTTCCTTTCGTCGCCCCGCCTGGCTTAGCGCACCCGCCGCGTAGCGCGCCCAACGCGGAGAAGAAGGCTGGAGGCTCAGCAAGGTGCGAAACTCATCGGCGGCCTCGGAATAGCGCCCGACCTGCTTGAGTGCCCTGGCGTAGAGCGCGCGCTGGTGGGCGCCTTTGGGCTGAAGGTCGCAGGCGGCCTTCAGGTGCGGGATTGCAGCCGAATAATTGCGCGTTCGAAGAAGCGCCTCGCCCATCGCCATGTTCATTCGCACGTCGTCGGGTGCGACTTCGAGCCCCTCGCGCAGGTGCTCGATGGCTCGGTCGTACCGGTCGTCGCGCTGCGACTGGAGGTAGGCGTGGGCGACGCTCGAGCGCAGCACCTCATGTTCCCAGCCCTCCTCCAGCAGGCGCTCGCCGACCTCGATCGTTTCGTCGTGCCGGCCTGACTCGAACAAGCTTCGAACGATGACGGAGGCCATCGCCTCGTCCTCGATGTCGGCCTCCGCCATTTCAAGCGCCAGCTGCGCCGCCTGGTCGGTACGGCCGCTTCGGGTGAGTGCGAGAAGCGCGATGTTGGCCAGCTTCAGATCGTCCGCTGCGCAATCGAGAAGCTTTGAGGCTTCGGCACCGGCCTCCTCCACCTGGCCCGCGCGAAGCAGCGTCTGGATGTAGGAGCGCTGCGCAGATGGATCGTCGGGGCGCTCGTCGAGAACCGCTCGCGCATCTTCAAGCGCGCCTGGCCATTGCTTGAGACGCCCGCGCACGCTTGCGCGCAGGCGCCTGTCCTCGATGGACCCCGAGCCGGCGGCGATCAACCGGTCGAGGAGCTTGCCAGCAAGCTCCAGAATGCCGGCAGCGACCAGCGGGGAGATGACGAAGCGCCGGAGATCGGTCCGCGCATTGGGAAGGCGAATCACGTCGGCGGTCATCAGATTCATACCGCGGGTTTCACGGCCTGCCCGGACCAGCGCCATTGCGTAGGCGAGGCGAGCCTCGGGCGCCTCCCGCTCGTCCCCGGAAAGCTGCTCCTCATAAAAGGCGAGGGCGTCCTGCCACGCGGATTCGCGAAGCAGTCCATACAGCTCCCGGACGTTGTTCGTTTCTATGACCGACGCCATTGCCTCACCGTCCAGCCGAAGCGAAGGCTGTCGAGCCAGCGCCGGTCGGCCGAGCTTCGCCTGGCGATCGCGACGATCGCCCAGAGCAGCGCAAGGAAGAGGAGAATGGGCCAGCTTATCGTGATGATGTCCCGCACCGCCGCATAGGTATCGACGCCCATCTGGACGATGATCACGAAATAGCGGCGCTCGCCGAGGATCTTGAGATAGGCCTGCTGAAGCGTCTTGAGCGTGGTGTCATAACGCGCTTGAGCGATCTCCTTGCGCGATGCGGCGGATTCGAACTCGTTGACGCTCCGGGCGACCGAGCCTCCGCCGGGGTTGGTTAGTCGCTGACGTTGCTGGCTGATCTGCGACTGAAGTTCCTGGACCCGGGTCGTCAGGCGCGGAAGCAGCGGGCTGTTGGTAAGCCCCTGGTCAAGCAATGCGTTGCGCTCGCGCTGGGCATCGGCAAGCTGGAGCTCCAGGCTGCTGATCAGCTGGTAGATGGCCGCCGCGGTTTGCTCCGGATTTAGGTCGCCGCGGCGGGCCTGAACGATCGCAAGCCCGCGCCGGGCCTCAGATACCTCGCGCTCCGCATTCTGCACGTCGCGGCTGAGCGCGCTGATCTGGTCCGCGGTCATCCGCTCGGAGAATTCGTTCACGTGCCTCTCCGAGGCGGCAAGAATGGCATCGCCGAACTTCTGCGCGTCTTGCGGAGTGCGCGCCTGGACGAACAGCCGGAGCATGCCTTCCTGCGTGTCCACCGCAACACGGACGCGCTTGCGATAATAGGTCAGCGGGTCGCGATTGAGGCCGAGCGGGCTGCGATAGCGTTCCAGCGGATCCATTGCCGGCGACGCAAAGTGGCTCATGAAGCCGTAGCGCTGCTCCATATAATTCATCATCGAGCGCGAAAGAATGAATTCGCGCGCCTTGAATGCGTCGGCGATTCCCGGCGTGCTCACTCCAAGCCCGATCAGACCGCCTGCTGCTGCCGCGGGCGGGGCTTCCTGGCTCGTCTGGACGGTGAACACCGCTTCGCCCTGGTAAAGCGGAGTCGCAATGAACGCGACGTAAGCGAGGATCGCGAGGAGCGGGATGCCGACATAGAAAGCAAGGCGGCGAGTCAGCAGCCGCCAGCGCTCACGACGTCTCTGTCGGATGGCGAGCCGAGCCTCCTCAAGCGAAATCTCGTGCGATCTCCCCCCGGGCGTTGCAGAGCCGGTGCGTTCGCCCGGATCCGGCCGGTTCAGGGCGACGGTGTCGAGATCGGCGAAGTCCTCGTCTTCCGGCAGAGCCGGCGCGGGCTGCGGTGACTGCCGCTGCTGCCTCCAGCGCTTGATCCGCTCTTCATTGTCCATCGTATTTACCTTAACACTCTGTTTTTATTGCCCCAAGACATGCTCAGGCGAGGTCGAAGGAAGCGAGCTCCTCTTCGATCGCCTCCTCTTCGCCGCCATGCTCCAGGTCGAAAGTCAGAAGCGACTTCGCCTCGTCCAGGTCTTCGCACATGATAATCTTCCCCCTGCTGAGAACGGCGAAGCGCTCGCAGGCCGTTTCGAGAGCGCGAGGATTGCTGGCAACGAGGATGAGGCCGCAGGTTTCCAGCCGCCGATTGAGGGTTTCCTGGCATTTTTCGCGAAAATGCTGGTCGCCGGCGACGAGCCTTTCGTCGGCAAGATAGGTGCGGGCCGGAACCCCAAGCGAGGCTGCAAACGCCAGCCTCATGCGCATTGCACCGGTATAAAGCTGCATCGGCACGAAGAAGGAGTCCCCGAGCTCCGCGAATTGCTGGCAGTACGCCGCGAATTCGTCCGGATCGACGCCGGCAAAACCGGCCATCATCCGCACATTGTCCTCGCCCGTCATCTCGGGCCGGAAGGCGCCGCCATAAGCGAGGGGCCATCCGCCGTCGTCGCGCAAAACCTGACCGCTGTCCGGCACGTCCACTCCCGCCAGAAGCCGGATAATCGTCGACTTTCCCGCTCCGGGAGCCGCGAGCAGGCCCACCTTGTCGTTTGACGCGACCGCCATCGATGCATTGTCCAGCACGATTTTCGGCATGCCGAACTTCATGAAGTAGCGGCTGCAGTCGACGAATCCCCACATCAGATCGGCCGCCAGGCCCGGACCGCGAGCGCCGCTCCAAAGAGAACGGCGATGAACGCGACGACATACAGGGGGTCGCTGATCCGCGACTGATAATGGAACAGCATTCCGTCACGCGAAATCTCTATCGCGTGCATCAGCGGGTTCCAGCCGAGCACTGAGAGCACGTCGCCGCGAAGCTCGTTTGGGATGAAGAAAACGGCCGAGAAGAAATAGCTCGGGCGAAGGAGGATGATACCGAGCTGGAAGACGGTGATGTCTCGTCGCGACAGGACGGAGAACAGGTAGCCGTAGCCAGCACCCAGGAGCCACGCGAGGGTGATTCCGCCGATCCACAGCGGCAGATTGTCGAGCTCGAAATTGCCGAACACGAAGTAGTTGATCGCCATGATGATCGCGGCGACGATGTAGATGTTCACATATTCAACCACCGCGAGCGCGATCGCGGCATGCTCCGGAGTGACTCCGGGAAAAATGATGAGGCTTCGGACTGCACCATTCACCTTGCCCATCGCATTCACTGTGTAGCGGAACGCCACGTAGGGAATGAGGCCCGAGATGATGAACGTGACCAGATCAGTGAAAATCGGCGAGGTGCGGTTAAGGACATAGAAAATGCCGTATGTGCCGGCGATCCACAGCACGGGCAGAACGAACGTCCACGAATAGCCGAACATATTTTGGCTAAACCGGGTTTTGAGGTCGCGGGAGATCAGCGCCGCCACGATCTCGCCCTGTTCGACGAGCCATTCGCCGAAGTGGCGGCGCGGCTCCTGATCCCCGGCCGCCGCCCAGCCAGCGTTCATTGCCCGCTCCGGATCATGGCACCACCGCGGCCGCTGACCGCAGCGCCACAAGTGATTGAGCGACCGACGCGAGCACCAGCCGAAGCTGGGCGAAGGGCGCGCTTGAGATCAGGACTGCATCCTTGTCCTGAAGCACCGTCCTCGCGGCGTACGACACCTCTTCGGGCCGACGCATGTCGAAATGATAGACGACCGGTGCTGCATTCGGGTTCTCGGGCAAGCGCATCAGGAACACGGCGCGCGGGTTTGCCGCTTCCGGGTTGAGTCCCCGCGAGGCGCCCAGCGCATCGAGCAGGGTGAAGTTGCGCTTGGTCATCGGGACGGTCCCCTGGACGCCCGCCGCGCCGAGCACGGTGACGGTCTCGTCCACGGTCCTGAGGATGACCGAATCACCCGGCTGGAGGGCGATGTCGTACCTTGGGTTCGAATAGACCTCGCTCAGTCGCGCGGTCGCGCTTCGGCCGTTGCGCCGGACGACGACGTCCAGCATCGCCGGATTTTTCTGGTCCGGTGCGGCCTCGGCAAGCAGCTGCGATAGCCGCGTCCGTCCCTGCTCGATTGGGAACGAGCCTGTCTTGCCGGCGGCGCCCTGCACGCTGACGAGCGCGCTCCGGTGCTCGACCAGGCGAACGTCAACCTGCGGGTTGAGAACGACCGTCCGAAGACGCTGGGTGATGCGGCTGCGCAGCTGCGGCACGGTAAGGCCCTCGGCCTGGATAGCGCCGACGTAGGGCAGGTAAACTCGCCCCGAGTCATCGATCGTCAGCTCGCCGAGATCGCTGCCAGTGCTGCCCGTCGATGCGAAGACGTTCGACGAGCCGCTTTCCCAGATGCGGACCGACAGCCGGTCACCCGGGCCCAGACGGTCGTAATCGGGCTCGGGAGTGCTGACAAAGTCAGCAGGGAAGGCCGGCGCGGTCGAGGAGACCGGCGCGGGCGGGATCGTCGCGCCGGTGACCGCGATCAATTGGATGTCGCCTGCTTTGCCGGACCGTTCCACCTCGGAGAAGGACGCGACCGGACGCGGCATGGTGCAGCCGCCGAGGACGGCCGCCGCCGCAGCGAGGGAAACGAATGCAATTCTGTGTTTCACCGACAAAGATCCTGGGTGTGGAACTGCCAATTCACGCAGCGCGGAGCGACCGCTGACGGTGCGGTTCGATCGAGTCGAGCCCCGCAAAGCCTTCCGACGTGCATGTGGCGAACTGGCCGAGCATGTGAGGAATTGAAAAGTGTGAATCGAGAAAACCTCGCGCGAGCCCCCCGGGGGCGAAAATCTCGCGCTCATCGGAACGCAGAGCCCATTTGTGGGTGCTCTCAACGATCTCGTCGTAGTCCGGTTGCTCGGCGCAGCCGAGAACATGGCCGGTGACGCCCTCGATCAAGCATTCGGCAGCGCCGCCGGCGGGCGTCGTCACGACCCTGACGCCCATATATTGCGCCTCGATGAGCACATTCGGCAGGCCTTCGAAGCGAGACAGGAGGACGAGCGCGTCCATCTTCGACATCCAAAATCCGACATTGCTCGACCGGCCGGCAAACAGGATGCGGTCGGTGATCCCATATTCCTCGGCGAGCTCGATGGCATTGGGCAGCAACCGCCCGCCGCCGACCAGGACGATTCGCGAATCCGGGTGCCGTTTCAAATATCGGGCGGCGAAGCGGATCCACAGCAGCGGCTGCTTGTCGGTGTCGAAGCGGAAAACCCCGCCAATCGTGTGAGTGGCGTCGGGAGTCGATGCGGCAAATTCGGCCCACAGCTTCTCGCAGTCGGGCGTCGGCTGCGCCGACATGGGTTCGACGCCGTTGTAGACGATCCGGAATCGATCGAGCGGGATGTCGAGCCAGCTGGCGTAGGCCCGCGCCGCCGAGACGCTGTTGCTGAGGAAGGTCACGCCCGGCACCTGGCCCATCGCGCGGTAGAGGACTTCATATTCCGGGCGGAACATGTGGCGGCGCATGCTCGGGGGAAGTCCGCGGATCGCCAGTTGGATCTGCGGAACTCCGGCAAGCAGCGCGGCGAGGCCGGCAAACAGACACGCGCCGTCCTGCCAGACCGAAGCTACATCCGTTTCGGACTCGATAAAGTGGCGGGTTAGCCTTTGAACGCCGAAATTCACCACCGGCGGTAGATATTCCAGCAATTGCAGGAGCCCGGAGTCGCGTGTCAGCTCCGACGGGGGAATCGCCGGGAAGAGGTTGATCTGCTGAAGCTCGACTTTGGCACCGGATACTTCGCCCAAGTAGAAATCGTTCTGCTTTTCAGGGCCATGCGAGCGGACCAGTACCTCCACAGGGCGGTCGAGCTTGATGCCGGCAATTGAGCCGTGAGTTTTACGCGCCCGCTCGAGTTCGATCGCGAGGCGAGTGAGCTGACGCTCGGCTCCCCCGGGGCCAAGGCCGCCGGTGATGAGACTCAGCCGGCCGAGAGTGCTCGGCTTCGGCGGGATGACCTGGCGGTGGCGGAAATGGAGGATCGCATGCTTCATCGCCAGCATCCGGCAGTTCTCGTCGGCCGCGGGCCTGCGGCCCTCGAGGCGCGTGAGAAGCGCCATGAGGCTGTCGAGCTTGGCTATGTAGGTCTGACCCTTGCCGCCCTCGTGGAAACAGTCGCGAACCGGATCGACGACCTCGATTGCACTTGTCAGCGAGCCGTCGGTGAACAGGCGCTTCGAGTAGCGGATGGCCACGTCGCGCCGGTGGTCCGGATCCAGCTCCATGAGCGAGAAGAATAGATCCCGAGCGCGGTCATGCTCATGCGCCTCGTAGAGCAACTCGGCCTTCAGCATGTAGCGGATGACGTCGGAGCGGTCGCCGAAGTCGCGCTCATCGATGAGAGCGATCGCCTTCTCCGTTTCCTTGCGCCTGATCAGGCGCCGGACTCGGGTCGCAAACACCGCCGGGTTGCCGGGCTGGAGGCTGTCCAGGGCATTCCACTCACGTTCGAATGTCGAGTCGTCCGCGATCTTGAGCAGGTCGCGGGCGGCCTGCTCGATCTCACACGGCGTAGCATCGCCACGGAGCTCATCTGCATGATCTTGCAACGGAATCCCCAAACGCACTGGTCCAATTCGGCGACCGGACGCTATCGTTCGATAGAGCCCCAGGGTCAACCCACTTGTGACATTTAAGTCGCTAATGGAGCTTGTTGGAGTAAAGCCGGACCAAATGTTCTTGACCCAGATTAGCGTCTAAGCCGCGGCTTCGATCTCCGCTCCCGCCTGCGCGCGACGCTGCGCCATCTTCAAGCAGCGCTCCCGTTGCCGCGGAGCCGTCTCGTTATCGGGCTCTACCGACTGGATGCGGTCCCAGACTTCGGCGGCCTCCGCGAAGCGAAGTTGTGCCATCAGCTCGAGAGCAAGTTTTCGCAGGAGGCGTGTGTCAGCGGGGCGAAGCTTGACCATTTGACGAAGGAGAGCCTCTCCTTCCTCCGCGTCACCCTCGCCCTGCTCGATCTCCCTCAGGCGCGTGCGAAGCTGGGTATGGAGCCGGTTCAGTTCGCGATCCACCCGATCCGCCGAACCCACCTCTTGCTTGATCAGTCGAGCCAGCCGCAGCGCTTGCTCGACCTCTTCCTCCAGGACCAGGCGGCGAAGCTGCTTGAGCGCACGCGGTCCCGCCCGGGAAAAGAATTGCCGCAATTCCGAATCGATCTTGCGCGTCTCGTCCGTCGGTGACCGCCGCAAATCACCATACAGCTCAAGCGCCGTCGAATAATCGCCGGCCAGGGCCGCAAGTCGCGCCGCCCAACGGGTCGCTGCGAAATTGTCCGGGTGCTCAACACGGACTCGCTTCATCAGATCGAGCGCTTCCTCGACCCTCCCCGCGGAATGAAGCGCGCGAGCATAGTTGATTGCGCCATCGGGCAGGCTGAGCAGCAGGTCGCCGGCCGCCGCGCCGATGCGCAGGACCTCGTCGATATCCTTTGCGACGTAGGCGTTGCGAATGTCGGTCCGGAAGCCCTGCGACATTTCGCGGATCAACCGGCGCGCCTCACCAGCAAGTTTCCTGCCCGGGATCTGCGTGCTTGAAATGTCCTCAAGCGAAAGCAGGCCGTGGGCGACGTCATGCGCCTCCTCGAGCCTGCCCTGATCGATGAGTCTGCGCGCCGTTTCGACCGACTCCTTGATGATCGCGAGCCGACGCTCGGATATGCTTCGCGGAATCCGCCCAAGCGCGGCCGCAAGGCCGATCGAGCGGGCGACGCCGCGGTGCAGGCCCGCCGAGGCCGCGTCTTCGAGCAGGTCGACGGTGGCCGCCTTGTCGAGCGGGGCCACCGCTTTGAGAGCCGCGGCGAACAGTTCCTCGTCGCGATTTCGGATGGCCCACATGGCCACTTCGAACGCGCCGTTCGCCGACGTTCCCGCACTTTCGAGAAGCTCGCGCCGCCACGCCGCCGTCTCCTCCGGCCCTCGATGATCGATGAGCAGGATCAATGCCCGAAGAGCGGTTGCAAGGCTGTTCTTGTCGTTACGGAAGGCCTGCTTCGCGTAGCTGATCGCCAGGTCGATCTTGCCCGCCCGCTCGGCCGCCCCGGCAGCTGCGGCGTACAAGGCGGCGCTTTCATATTCCTCGGCGAGAAGGCTTTGAGCGGTCTTCAGAGCGCGTTCCGGATCGCCGGTGGCGCTCAGGGCCTCGACAAGGCCCACCCTCATCGCCTGCGATAAGGCGCCGTCGTCACCGACGCGGGTCAGATCCTCGACCGCACCGCGGAAATCGCCGATCCGCGAGCGGACGAGCCCGCGAAGCTCGATCAGCGGAAGCGCGTCGGGTGAATCTTCGACCGCCTGGTGGATGTCGCGCGACGCCGTGAAGAAATCGCCGATCTCCAGCATCGCCTCGAGCTTTGCAGCCTGCCGTGCGACTTGCTCTCTTTCGGTGTCCGGGAGCCGGCCAATTCCGGAGGCTCCCATCAGCGGAACAACGTGCGCGCTGTGAATTTCGTCGTACACGCGGTCGTAGAATGCCGGCGTGTAATGGGTCAGGTCCAGACCGCCAGATTCGAGCGCCTTGTCCTGGCCGAAATCGACCATCGCCGTCGTTGGATCGAAGACCGGAACTCCGAGCTGCTCCGCGGCCATCTTGACCCAGCGGATGAGGCGGTCCCGAGCGGGGATGGGCTCGCCATCCGGGCCTGCGGCGTTGACGTGAGTGACGAAGAGAAGCCTGCCGCTGCCAAGGCGCTCCGCAATTTCCGCCATGTCGCTCTTGATCGCCTTGAACGACTGCGGCTCCATCCGAAGGCTGATCAGCAGTTCGCGGTCGTCGCGCGAAAGGAGTCGATAGCTCGCCTGGCGGCCGAGATAGTCGAGAAGCTCCTTCCGATGCGCTTTCTTGATCAGCGACCAGAAGGTCCGCCCGCGGTCCGCACTGGCAAAGAAGTCGGCATAATAATGAGACAGATAGTTGGACTGCACGATGTCGTCGCCCGACGAAATGCGCTTGGCAGAGCTGATTTCGACCAGGTGGAGGTTCGAAGGCTCCCAGCTCTCGCTTTCATACTGCTGAAGGTTGGCGTCCCTGGCTACAAGCGGCGCGACCCTTGGATCGAACTGCTTCTCGCCCTGTAGGAAACGCAGCAGCTGCAGCGCTTCGGCGCTGCTGTGCACGAAGCCATAGTTGCGCCGCTGCTCAACCTGCATGGGATAGCGGCCCGCCGCACGCCTCAGCGGCGTGTGGATCCGGCAGGTACCGATCGGGGTAATTACAAAATCGCTCACAACCGCTTCCTGGCGCCGGGTCGTCTCGCCTGGCGCAAACCTTTCATCTCGTCCGACCTTCGCCCGCAACAACGCATCCGTCTCGTGGCAGGCACATCAGGCGGCCATTAAGCGAGATTCACCTTCATGTGAAATCTCGCACCGTTTCATTAGCTTAGAGGCTCCAATAAGCCAGGTCGGAACGTAGCGAGGATGGATCCACTTGCGAGCGGACGTCCACGACCACTCCGTTCTCGACCAGCATGTCGCTGAGCTGCCTGCCGCCGAGCTTGGCAAAGTCCTCGTGGGCGACAGCCACGATCAGCGCCGACAGGTCGGTCAGATCCTCCAGGTCCTTCAGCTCGATTCCATGCGACCGGCCGACGGCCGTGCTGTCCGCGACGGGGTCGTGAACCATGGGCTCGATCCCGAACGACCGAAGCTCCTTGTAGATGTCGACAACCTTGGAGTTGCGGATGTCCGGCACGTTCTCCTTGAACGTAAAGCCGAGGATTCCGACCCGCGCCTTTCGGATCGGCTGGTCGTTTCGGGCGAGGAGCTTGACCACGCGCTCCGCCACGTAGGCGCCCATTCCGTCGTTGATCCTCCGCCCCGACAGGATCACCTGCGGGTGATAGCCGAGCTGCTCGGCCTTGGCGGTGAGGTAATAAGGGTCGACGCCGATGCAGTGGCCGCCGACGAGGCCGGGATAGAAGCGCAGGAAATTCCACTTCGTGCCTGCCGCCTCGAGCACTTCGCTGGTGCGAATGCCGAGCAGGTCGCAGATTTTCGAAATCTCGTTCATCAGCGCGATGTTGACGTCTCGCTGCGTGTTCTCGATCACCTTCGCGGCCTCGGCGACCTTAATCGAGCTGGCGCGGTGGATCCCGGCCTCGATGATCGATCCATAGAGGTCGGCAAGCGTGTCGAGGGTCTCGGGATCGCTTCCGGAGACGACCTTGGTGATCTTCTCGATCGGCCGTTCCTTGTCACCCGGGTTGATCCGCTCCGGACTGTAGCCGAGCTTGAAGTCCACTCCGGCCTTCTTTCCCGAAGCACGCTCGAGGGCGGGCGCGCAGACCTCTTCGGTGACGCCGGGGTAGACCGTGCTTTCGAAGACCACGATCGCGCCCTTAGAAAGTCGCGGCCCAACCAGCTCGCAGGCGGTAAGGAGAGCCGTGAAGTCAGGGCGGTTCGCTTCGTCGATCGGCGTCGGCACGGTGACGATGAAGATATCGCAGCCTGCCATCGCGGCAGGATCGTCGGTGATCGTGAGGCTGCTCGCCTTCAGCTGTTCGGGCTCGACCTCGTTGGTCGAATCCTTGCCCTGCTGAAGACTGGCGACGCGCTCCGTGCTGATGTCGAAGCCAACCACCGAATATTTCCTCGATAACGCCACCGCCAGCGGAAGGCCGACATAGCCCAGGCCAACAACCGCAACTTTCCTGTCCTTCTGCACAGACAATTCACCGTTCCCGGATCAAAGATTGAATGACCATGACGAGCACTGAAGGTGGAACCCGTGGGAAGACGGTCCCCTCTCGTCATGACCGCGGCTGGCGCTTCGCAGTAGCTCCCGCCGCAGAGGCGCCGGTCTCTAGCGAATTTTGATTTTCTGACAAGCGCATGCGCGATTGATCAAGACGTTTCGCTTGACTTCGCGGGGAAGCACAAGCCACTGCGCCCGCGAAATCAGCGGGCCCGGCCCGCGCTTCCCGCACTTCGGATTCCGGCTCACAGCATGCGACGAATCTTCATCACCGGCACTGCAGGGTTCATCGGTTATCACCTTGCCGAGCTGCTCCTCAGCCATGGGCTGGAAGTCCACGGATATGACGGGATGACCGATTACTACGACGTCCAGCTCAAGCGTCGGCGTCACCAGCAGCTGCTCCAGAAACCGGGTTTCGCTGCAACCGAGGGGATGCTGGAGGACGAAGCCCTGCTTCGCCGGACGATCACCGACTTCCAGCCCGATGCGATCGTCCATCTCGCTGCGCAGGCGGGCGTCCGCTACAGCATGGAAGCGCCGCGGACGTACATCGACAGCAACATCGTCGGCACCTTCCACATCCTCGAGATCGTGCGGTCGCTCGGCACTCCGCACCTGCTGATGGCCTCGACCTCCTCGGTCTATGGCGCGAACGAGGAGATGCCGTTCAGCGAGACCGAGAAGACCGACACGCAGCTCAGCATCTACGCCGCGACCAAGAAGGCGACGGAGTCGATGGCGCATAGCTATGCGCACCTGTTCGGAACGCCGATCACGATGTTCCGCTTCTTCACCGTTTACGGAACCTGGGGCCGCCCCGACCTGGCGCTGTTCAAGTTCGTCGACGCGATCCTCGATGACCGGCCGATCGACGTCTACAATCACGGCGACATGGAACGCGACTTCACCTACGTCGGTGACCTTGTCCGGGCTATCGAGCTTCTGCTGGGGGCCATTCCGCACATGCCCGGCGACCGCGAGCAGGTCCTGGAGAATGACTCGCTGAGCCCCGTCGCTCCGTTCCGGATCGTCAATATCGGCAATTCGACCCCGGTGCGGCTTCTCGACTTCATCGAGGAAATCGAGAGCTGTCTCGGCAAGAAGGCGACGCGCAACTACATGCCGATGCAGCCCGGTGATGTCCGCGCCACATGGGCGGACGCGAGCCTGCTCAAAGCGCTGACTGGGTACCAGCCGCAGACGGACATCCGCGACGGAGTCGCCCGCTTCGTCGAGTGGTTCCGCGACTATTACCAAAAATAGGTGGCGCTGAGGCCGATCCGGTGGCTTGTTGCCGACCCATGCCGCTGACCCATCTCGATCGCCTGGAAGCCGAGAGCATCCATATCCTGCGCGAGACGGTCGCGGAGGCCGACCGCCCGGTGATGCTCTATTCGATCGGCAAGGATTCGGCGGTGATGCTTCACCTTGCCCGCAAGGCCTTCTTCCCCGCCCCGCTGCCATTCCCGCTTCTTCATGTCGACACGACCTGGAAATTCCGGGCGATGTACCAGCTTCGCGACAAGGTCGCTTCCGACCCAGCGGTCGAATTGCTTGTCTACAAGAACCCTGAAGCCGAGGCGCAGGGCATCAACCCGTTCGATCACGGTCCGCTTCACACCGACATGTGGAAGACGGAAGGTCTGAAGCAGGCGCTCGACAAGTTCGGCTTCGACGCGGCTTTCGGCGGCGCCCGCCGAGACGAAGAGAAGAGCCGGGCCAAGGAGCGGATATTCAGCTTTCGGAGCGCCAACCACCGCTGGGATCCGAAGCGCCAGAGGCCCGAGCTGTGGTCGCTCTACAACGTGCGGAAAAGCAAGGGCGAGAGCGTCCGGGTTTTCCCGCTGTCCAACTGGACCGAGCTCGACGTCTGGCAATATATCCTTCGCGAGAAGATCGAGATCGTCCCGCTCTATTTCGCCGACCTTCGCCCGACCGTCGAACGCGACGGGCTGATCCTGATGGTCGATGACGACCGCTTTCCGCTCAACGGCGAAGCTCCGGTGGAGCGAAGGGTGCGGTTCCGGACACTCGGCTGCTACCCGCTCAGCGGCGCGGTCGAGAGCGAGGCGTCGACCGTCGAGCAAGTGGTCGCCGAGATGCTCCTGACCACCACCTCGGAGCGGCAGGGGCGGGCAATCGACAAGGACTCCGGCGCGGCGTCGATGGAGAAGAAGAAGAAGGAAGGCTATTTTTGATGGGCGTGGGGCGCGGATCAAAAATAGCCTGGGGGCCGCTGAAGTAATGGCTCGAGTCCTCGACCAGGATCGCGAGCTCATCGAGCGCGACGTCGGCGAATGGCTCTCGCAACACGAGCGCAAGGAGATGCTGCGCTTCATCACCTGCGGGAGCGTCGACGACGGCAAGTCCACCCTGATCGGACGGCTTCTCTTCGATTGCGGCCAGCTGTTCGACGATCAGCTCGAAGCGCTGGAAGCAGACAGCAAGAAGGCCGCGAACGGCGGCAAGCTCGACTTCTCGCTTCTCGTCGACGGCCTGTCGGCGGAGCGCGAGCAGGGCATCACGATCGACGTCGCCTACCGTTTCTTCTCGAGCGAGAAGCGCAAGTTCATCGTCGCCGACACTCCGGGCCACGAACAATATACGCGCAACATGATCACGGGCGCGTCGACCGCGGACGTCGCGGTGCTCCTGATCGACGCCCGCAAGGGGGTGCTCACGCAGACGAGGCGCCATTCCTACCTCGCCAACTTGGTCGGCATCCGGCACCTTCTTCTCGCCGTCACCAAAATGGACCTGGTCGACTATGACCAACAGGCCTTCGACGCGATCTGCAGCGACTATGCCGCCTTCGCCGACAAGATCGGGATCACGCAGTGGAAGGCGATTCCGGTTTCCGGTGTCGAGGGCGACAATGTCACCGCCCGAAGCGAAAAGACGCCGTGGCATTCGGGCCCGACGCTGCTCGAATATCTCGACACTGTGGAAATCGACGCGAGCGCCGACGCCGCCAAGCCGCTTCGGATGCCCGTCCAGTGGGTGAACCGTCCCAACCAGAACTTCCGCGGCTTTGCCGGGTTGGTCGCGTCCGGGCGGCTGGGCCCGGGGTCGGAAGTGCGGATCCTTCCATCGGGCAGGACCACCCGGATCGAGCGCGTCGTAACCTTTGACGGCGATCTCGATGAGGCGGTCGCCGGCCAGTCGATCACGGTGACGCTAGAAGACGAGGTCGATTGCTCGCGCGGCGACGTAATCGCGGCCGCGGGCGATCCCCCCGAAGCGGCCGACCAGTTCGAAGCGACGATCGTGTGGATGGCCGAGGACGAGCTGCTGCCCGGCCGAGGCTATTGGATGAAGATCGGAACCGAGACGGTCACCGCGATGGTGCAGGAGCCGAAGTACGAGGTGAACGTCAACACGCTCGAGCACCTCGCGGCAAAGCGGCTTGCTTTGAACTCGATCGGTGTGGCGGAAATCTCCACCGATCGCGAAATCGTGTTCGAGCCCTATGCGAACCCGGCAACGAGCCCGAACCGCGCGCTCGGCGGCTTCATCCTGATCGACAAGGTGACCAACGGCACCGTCGCCGCAGGGATGCTCCATTTCGCGCTTCGGCGGTCGCTCAACATCCACCGCCAGCACCTCGAGGTCGAGCGCGAGACCCACGCTGCGCTCAAGGGACAGCGGCCGGCGGTCGTATGGTTCACCGGCCTGTCCGGCGCGGGCAAGTCGACCATCGCCAACCTCGTCGAGAAGAAGCTTGCGGCGCGTGGCCGCCACACCTTCCTCCTCGACGGCGACAACGTCCGCCACGGGCTCAACCGCGATCTCGGCTTCACCGAAGCCGATCGCATCGAGAACATCCGCCGCGTCGGCGAGGTCGCCCGCCTGATGGCCGACGCCGGGCTGATCGTCCTTACCGCCTTCATCTCGCCGTTCCGCGCCGAGCGGCACATGGTGAGGCGGATGCTTCCCGAGGGCGAGTTCATCGAGGTGTTCGTCGACACTCCCTTGGCCGAGGCAGAGAAGCGCGACGTGAAGGGCCTCTACGCCAAGGCGCGCGCCGGCGAGCTCAAGAACTTCACCGGGATCGACAGCCCGTACGAGCCCCCGGAGAATGCCGAGATCCACATCGACACGACGACCGTGACCGCCGAGGAGGCAGCCGATGCGATCGTCGAGAAGCTTTTAAGCCGGCGCTAGCGCCAGGTGTAGGCGGCCCCCGCCGCGAGCAGCCACTGGCTTGCGGACCCCCTGATTCGAACGATCGGCGAGTCTTTCGAATCCCCGGTGAGGTGCGAATATTCGACCGTTCCCCAGAGCGAGAAACCGTGCGTGAGGTCGCCCGTGATCGACTGGTTGATCAGCGCGCCGATCCGCCATTTGTTCAGCCCACCGTCGGGAGTGAACATCGGAAGCCCGCTCACGAGGGCATCGGCGGGGGTGATTCCAAAATAGTATCGCGCATATTTATCGGCCACGAAGTCGACGCTCGTCGACGCGCTCACGTAGGTGGTGCGCGAGAGCGGCGTAGCGAACTCGATGTTGGGGCTGATCACCGTCGATTTGTGCGCCCCCGCAACGTCGTGCTTCAGGTCGAGCCGGAAGGCGAGCGTATCATAGGGATTGGTCACGTTGTGCAGGCTGATGCCCGCGAACCCGCCCAGCTCGACCGCGGTGTCGAGTTCCGGAAGCAGGCGAACGACCTTATCGTCGATCTTCGTGGTGCGGTTGAAGTTTACACCCCCGATCACGCCGAGGTCGAAATCCAATCCGGTTTCCCGACGCGGCAGGAAGTCGACGTAGAGGTAGCTCGACCGGGTCGCGAAGCTGACCGGGCCGATCGTTCCGCGCGCTCCGCCGGCCGGGATGATCCGATAATCGTCGGACCCGACATAGTCGGGCAGAAATCCAACGCCCAGGCCGACCGTGATCGATTGCTGCGCATCCACCGGAGACGGCAGCGGCGAGGCTTCCTGGGCCCAGGCTGGCGTGCTCAGGCCGAGAATGGACAGTGCTGACAAGGCAAAGAGGCGCATCGACTTTCCCCCCTGTTATCGCAGCACTATGCCAGCGCCCGTGGCCGCCGAAAAGCAAATAGAGAAAAGGTAGACGTCAGAGAGGCTTAGTCGCCCTCACCGGGGTCAGGCGTGAAGTACTTCTCATACTTGCCCTCTTCGCCCTTGTGCTCGTCAGCGTCGGCGGGACTTTCCTTCTTCCGGGTAATGTTCGGCCAGTTGGCGGACATGGTCGAATTGAGCTCGAGCCACTTCTCAAGCCCGCCCTCGGTGTCGGGAAGGATCGCTTCGGCGGGACATTCGGGCTCGCACACGCCGCAATCGATGCATTCGTTGGGGTTGATCACCAGCATGTTCTCGCCCTCGTAGAAACAGTCGACGGGGCAGACCTCGACGCAATCCATATATTTGCATTTGATGCAGGCGTCGGTGACGACGTAGGTCATGTTGGCGAAGCTCCCTTTCGCCGTTCGCTAAGTCGAGGCGCTTGTCGCGTCAACGTCCAGCTCTTTGTAGCAGGCACGCGCTTCGGATGCGGGGCCTCTCCGCGAGGGCAGAACGAGCACCCTGAGGACGCGCGTCTGGCCATGGAGCGGAAGCGCGACGACGCTTCCCCCGCGCACCTCGTCGCTCGCTTTCGTCACCCGCTTTCCGTCAATACGGATGTGACCGGTATCTACCAGCGACTGGGCGATGGTGCGGCTCTTGGCCAGGCGAACGAAATAGAGGAAGCGGTCGATCCTCACTTGCGGCGCAGTTTCTCCAGCTCGGCAAAGGCGTTGGACCCCGTTTCGCGTGGAGCCGGCCGCGAGCCCCGCCGGCCGCGCCAGCGCCAGCTGTCGCCCGTCCTGGCGAAGCCGACGTCGGCCATCAGCCGGACAAGCGATTCCTCGCCAAGGCCCAGCGAGGTCGCAAGCTCAGAATCCACCGGATTGTCGCCGCCCGCCGAACGCACTTTGTGCGCGTGGCTCGCGAGCCGGTCGGCCAGGTCGACGCGGACCCATGTGCGTCCGGCGCGGCGGTAGGCGAGGGCGGCTCCGCGCGGATCGGCATCGGCCGCAAGGGTCGCCATCCCGGCGGCGGGGATTTCGGGCATCGGCTCGCCGGACCGGACGGCGAGCAACGCTGCGCGCCACAGCTGGGCCGCGGGCTTGAGAAGCGCCGGCACATAGACGTCGAGCGGGCCGAGCCGGACCTTCAGCCGATAGAGAAGCTGGCGGTCGTCCTGCTCGAGGGTCCCGATGGCGCTGACGATCGCCCGGCGCGGGACGGCCCCGCCGGCGTCGGCGAGCATGGCTCCGACCGCTCGCACTCCGGGCGAGGTGGTGGCGTCGGTGGCGACTTCGGCCACGCGCTTGAGCGGCCTCAGATGCCCGTCCACCTGGGCATCGACCCAGCGCTCGAGCCGCGCCCGCAGCGCCGAGCGGCTGTTCGCCGAAAGCCGGTCGAGCGGACGGGCGGTGCGGACCGCGGGCTCGAGCAAGGATCGCCCGGGCGCCAGCCGCGCGAGGACATTGCCGTTCCAGCCTATGCCGACCGCTCCGCTATCCTCGACCAGCAGCGCGAAATCGCTGTCCGGAGCGTCGATCAGAGAGCTTGCCCGCCGCTCGAGCTCGTCGCCCAGCCGCCGCTCGGCAGCAGCGAGGAGCAGCCTCTTGTCGGCGAGGCGGGCGGCCGGATCGACTCGAAACTCGAAGCCGCGAAGGTGGCCGATCGGCTCCGGTCCGACGCTGACCTCCCCGTCGGCGGACACGGTGACCGGCAGGGCGTCCGAACCGCGTGCCCCGATGTCGCGGACGAGCACCGACGTTCGCCTGTCGACGAAACGCTGGGTCAGCGCCGAGTGGAGCGCGTCGGACAACCGAGCCTCGACCTCGCGCGTCCGATCCGCCCATTTGGCCGGGTCCTGGAGCCAGTCGGAACGGTGGGCGATATAGGCCCAGCTGCGGATTCCGGCGAGGCGGTCCGCCAGCACCTCGATGTCGCCGCTGACATTCTCCAGCCGCGCGACTTCGGCTGCGAACCATTCGTGCGGGATGTGCCCGCCGTCGCCGATGTAGCTGAAAACGCGCCGGACCATCCGCGCGTGGTGCATCGGCCCGACCTTGCGGAAATCGGGAAGCCCGCAGGCGGCCCACAAGCGGCGCGCCGAAGCGCCTCGTTTGGCCGCAATCGCCGGATCTTCCGACACGAGCTTGAGGACAGCCAGGTCGATCGATTCCGGCGCCGGGCGAAGCACCGGATCGTCGCTCGGCCGCTCGAGGCTTGCGGTCAGCGCCCGCACGTCGGTGAAGTCGAGGTCCGGGTTGCGCCAGTAGAGGAAGTCGAGAGCGCGGAAGCGATGCTCTTCGATCGCCTCGATCTCGGCATCGGAAAATTCCGCGCCATGATCGCCGAGACCCAGGGTGCCGAACGTCCCGTCCCGCTGGTGGCGGCCTGCGCGGCCGGCAATCTGCGCCATCTCGGCGATCGTCAGCCGGCGGTCGCGGCGGCCATCGAACTTCTCGAGGCCGGCGAAGGCGACATGGGCGACATCCATGTTGAGGCCCATCCCGATCGCATCAGTCGCAACCAGATAGTCGACCTCGCCGCGCTGGAACATCGCCACCTGGGCGTTTCGGGTGGCTGGCGACAGCGCGCCCATCACGACCGCGGCGCCTCCACGGAAGCGGCGGAGCGCCTCGGCGAGCGCGTAGACCTGCTCCGCCGAGAAGGCGACGACTGCGGAGCGTGGCGGAAGCCGCGACAGCTTCACGCTTCCCGAATAGCGAAGCGTCGAAAAGCGGGGGCGGCTGACGATCTCGGCGTCGGGCAGTAGCTCGCGGATCATCGGCTTCAGCGTATCGGAGCCGAGGATCAGTGTTTCCTCGCGGCCGCGAACCCGAAGCATCCGGTCGGTGAAGACGTGGCCGCGCTCGGGGTCGATCCCGAGCTGCGCCTCGTCGATCGCGGCGAAGGCAAAGTCGCGCTGGAAATCGCCCGCGTCGTGACCGTCGCCGCTCGGCACCGGCATGCTTTCCGCGGTGCACAGGAAATAGCGCGCATTCCTGGGGACGATCCGTTCTTCCCCGGTGAGCAGCGCCACCTGGCTTTCGCCCTTCATCCCCACGACTCGGTCGTAGACTTCGCGTGCCAGGAGCCTCAGCGGGAAGCCGATGACTCCCGACGAATGGCCACACATACGCTCTATCGCGAGATAGGTTTTCCCGGTGTTGGTGGGGCCGAGGATCGCCCGAACGGGTGCATCGTCGCGCGCCATTTCGTCTTCGAATGTGGCAGCGTCCGGCGAAAGCGCAAGTTCCCGATTTTAAACAGCTCTTAACCCTGTTTGGGCATTCCGGTCCAAGATGTTGGACGGATTTTCAGCAACCGAGGCTTCGGCCCGGCTCGTGCTCGCTCGCGCGAGGGAGAGCGAAGCGCCCACCGTGGACGCTCCCGAGAGCTTCAGCCTGGTCGTCGATCTTGCCGCCGAGCCGGTCGGGCAACGCTGGCTGCGCGGCGTCGCGACGCTTGCCGGGCTCTGCGCTTCGGTGCTCGCGCTGAGCCCCGGCCTCGATCCTTTTTCGCCCGCTCTCGCCCGCTCCGTGGCGCCGCAGCGGCAGTTCCAGCTCAATCCGATGTTGAGCGCTCCCGCTCCCTCCGATGCCCAGCCCAAATACCAGTTCCCGTCCGATCCCGAGGTCGCGGCCAAGCCGATCATCGCCACCAGTGGGTCCGACATTCGCGTGCAGGGCGCGGTGACCGAAGGGCTCTACTGGTCGCTTCGCGATGCCGGAGTGTCCCCACAGGTGGCTGCCGATTACCTCCACGCTCTGTCGACCCGGATGGATGTCGGCGAAGTCGCGCCTTACGACCGCTTCGACCTCGTCATTTCGAAATCTGCTGCCCAGCCGCTCGTCTTCGCAGCTCTCCATCGCGTGGACGGAGCCGACGTCGAGCTCCTGAAGTGGAACGCCAACGGCAAGACCGACTGGTTCGACACCGACGCGAGCGCGGCCGATCATTCGGCAGGGCTGATGGCGCCCGTCGCCGGCCGCATCACCTCGCGCTTCGGGATGCGCTACCACCCGATCCTTCATTATGCGCGGATGCATGCCGGCCTCGATTTCGGGGCTGCATGGGGAAGCCCGATCGTCGCAGCCGCCGACGGCCAGGTGGTCGTCGCGGGCTGGACCGGCGGCTACGGCCGGGCGGTCGAGATCGGCCACGGCGGCGGAATCGTCAGTCTCTACGGTCACATGAGCGGAGTCGTCGCAACGCCCGGCCAGATGGTCAGGCAGGGCCAGGTGATCGGCTATGTCGGCTCAAGCGGCCTTTCGACCGGTCCGCACTTGCACTTCGAGGTCCGGATCAACGGACGCCCCGTCGACCCGATGTCGGTGACCATGCAGTCGCGAAACGTGGTCAGCGGGCCGGCAAAGGTGGCGTTCGACGCTCGGCTGAAGCAGCTTATGGCGATTGGGGCGAAGGCTTAGGGGCGAAACTCTAATGCCCTGCTTTGGGTGCAACGCGGGCGCTGTCGCTTAGGCTGTCGTCGGGATAAGTGCCCGGCGGAAGATCCAGATAAGGGCGACCACATTCAACGTCGCCCAAATGTTCTCGTCGTACCTTCCGAGAAGTTGCCAACTGCTCTGGTAGCTCACGAAAACAATCAAGTAGATGATAAGGAGCGACGCGGTCACACGGCGATCGCGCGAGCGAGGCCTCCTTGATAGTGACGCGTCGTTAGATCGCATCAAAACCGCAATCATGAGCAAGGCAGCGCTGAGCAAAACAAGACCCAGTCCGAGCCAGGGCAGCCGACCTGCCAGCCACAGCAGATTTGCCATGATCGCTGCCGCCATTCCCAACCAAGCGAAAGCGACGGAAAACCATCTCAACTGACTGACCCCGCTTACTGCCACTCGCTCAGTGTGTCCGTTCCAGCAAATGTCTGCAATGGGTCGAAAACGGACGCCAGGAAAAGCCGTCACGCGGAGTGAATCCGCGCGACGTCGGTCCTGTCGCTCTTCGCAGCTTAGGCTGCTTGACCGCAGGCCGGCCGCGCTTCGCCGTCTCTTCGCGCTGTTCCGGCGACGCTGCGCGTCGGGGTCACTGCGCTCGGCGGCTCAGCGGCCGTGACCGCGCCAACGTTTAATAGTGCGCTGGATGATGCCTTCCTCACCGCCGGTCTCGCGCCACAGGGCGGCGAAGCTCGGGTCGGACGACGCCGGGCGCTTCTCGGGCTCGAGGTCGTCGAAGCGGACCCGGATCGGGATCGACACGCCCTCACCGCAGACGATGCATTCGCGGTTGCGAAGAGCGGGGATCGCGTCGAGGAAGCCGCGAGCACCTTCCGGCATCGCGGCGCGAACGCATGCCTGGTCTCGGTCGTTGTTCAATCGCATCGAGATGATCGTTCCGCACTGCGACAGCACGCCTTCGGCCAAGTCGGACGGGCGCTGCGTGATCAGGCCAAGCGACACGCCGTACTTACGGCCTTCCTTGGCGATACGTTCGAGGATCTTGCGGACCGCCTGGGCGCCGGAATTCTCGTCCTTGGGAACGTAGCGGTGCGCCTCTTCGCAGACGAGGAGGATCGGGCGCTGCGCCTCGGTCCGCGACCAGATCGCATAGTCGAACACCATTCGCGCGAGCACCGACACGACCACGGACGTGATCTCGGACGGAACGCCCGAAACGTCGACGATCGAGATCGGCCGTCCGTTGGCGGGAAGGCGGAACAGGCGGGAGATGAAGCTCGGCATCGAATCCGACACCAGCATGCCTGAGAACATGAAGGTGTAGCGCGGGTCGGCCTTCAGCTCGTCGAGCTTCTGCTTCAGCCGCTGATAGGGAAGCGTGTCGCCCGCGCGGTCGAGCTTGCCCATCTCGTTGGTGACGATCGTGTTCAGGTCGGTCAGAAGATACGGGATCGGCGAATCCACCGTCACCTTGCCGTACTGGCTCATGTCCTTGCCCTTGGTACGCGCGGCGAGGACGCACTTGGCGAGGATGTCGGCATCGCGTTCGCGATCGGCGCCGTGCGTGGTCAGGAGGACCTCGCAATGCTCCTCGAAGTTCATCAGCCAGTAGGGAAGCTGGAGATTGTCGACGTTGAACAGCTCTCCGCAGCCCTTGAAGGCGGCGGAATATTCTCCGTGCGGATCGATCATCACGATGTGGCCCTCGGGGCTTAGCTCCGAGATCCGGTGGAGGATCAGCGAGACCGAGGTCGATTTACCGGTACCGGTCGATCCCAGCACCGCGAAATGCTTCGACAGCATCGGGTCGACGTAGAGAGCGCCGCGGATGTCGTCGGTCGGATAGACGGTCCCGATCTCGATGTTCGGGCTATCGTCGGCGGCGAAGACCGCGCGAAGGTCCTCCGTCGTCACCGGCATCACCACCGAGCCCGGAATGGGGTAGCGGGTGACGCCTCGGCGGAAGTGGCTCATCTTGCCGCTGCTGTCCCGGCTTCCTTCTCCGAGGAAGTCGACCTGGGCGACGATCAAGCCGTTGTCGTCCGCGGCCATGGTGCGGACGTTGGCGATCAGCCATGTATTGCCGACGATCATCTTCACCTGGCTTCCGACCTGGCCCGACATCGCGACTGCCGGATCGGAATGGGTCTGCAGTTCGGTCAGCGTCTTTGCGCTCATCCGGATCTGCGAGCCGGAGCCGGCGATCTCGACGACCTCGCCGACCGCCGGAAGCCCGGGAGCTGCGGCCGTGGCGGCCTTCGGAGCCGCTTCCTCGTCGAAGCTGCTCATTTCATTGATGAACTGGTGAAGGTTCGGTTGATCGTCCATTGGTCCGCCACTCTCCGCGATTTTGCACCGCTGGCGTTACCGAAGTTGGGTTAAGATTACCTTAGGAGGTGCCCGCGAAGTTCTAGAAGCGGCGGCGGAAGACGAGGATCGCAGTCCAGCCGAGCGCCAGCGACAGCAGGACGGCGAACAGCCCGTAAAGCGCGGAGTGGCGGCGGGCGGCGAGGGCGACGAACCTTTCGAAGCCGCTCTTGCCTATCTCGATATCGCGGGTTGCCGCCGCGACCACGCGGCCCTCGTCGACCAGGAAAGTCTCCGCCGTATAGGTTCCGACCGGAACCTGGCTCGGGATCTGGATAGTGGCCCGGTAAAGCACGCCGCCGCTGATCTCGACGCCGTGCGAATTCTCGGAATAGAGGCTCTGCCGCTCGCGAAGGTCGAGGAGCCCGGCCTCGAACCGCCGTGCCCGGTCCGGAAGCGACGAGGTGCCCGGTGACAGCTGGAGGTGCTGTACCCCAAGCTCGTAAATTGCCGCGGTCCGCTCATCGACGATCTTCGAGATCGGCCGCGACGACGAGACCGCATAGAATGAGGGCGCTGAGCGAAAGCGGCTGGAGTCCGCATTCATCCAGATCCCGGCAATGCGGCGCTTCTCGCGGACGACGATCGAGTCCGCCGGGCCTTTGACGACGACGACGACGTCCGGAGTGTGCGTGGGAATCCGCCCGCCGGGATAGACGATCGCCCCGAACAGGAGCAGCTCGGCGCCGGCGAACGTGTAGCGGATCTCGATGTGCCGGGCCGACACGTCCGGCACGAGCGTCGGCTTGCTCGCTCCGCTTAGGGCGAGCGAGGCACAGGCCAGTGCGGTTGCGACTGCCCGCCTCACATGTAGGCGACCGAGTAGATCTCGTCGGGCCGCCAGAACAGGCCGAGGAACATCCTCAGAGCGACGAGAAGAATGATGACCGACAGCGCGAGCCGGAGCAGGTCGGGCTTGATCCGCGTTGCCAGGATCGCGCCATATTGAGCACCGAAAACGCCGCCGACGAGAAGCAGGCCGGCAAGGACGATGTCGACCGAATGCGTGGTGACGGAATGGATGAAGGTCGTCGCCGCGCTGACCGACAGAACCATCGCAAGCGAGGTCCCGATGACGACGCGCGCCGGCATTCCCAGCAGGTAGATCATCGCCGGGACGAGGATGAATCCGCCGCCGACACCCAGCAGCACGGTCAATATGCCCGCCCCGAGGCCAAGCAGGAACGGGGCGATCGGTGAAATATAGAGGCCGGAGGCCGCGAAGCGCCACCGCATCGGGAGCGACGACAGCCAGCGCGTGTGGCGGATCGGTTCCGCCTGCTCCTGAGCGCCGACATAGCCGAGCGTTCGAAGCGCATCCCACAGCATCAGGCCGCCGATCCAGCCGAGCAGGATCACGTAGAGAAGGCCGATGACGAGGTCGATCTGGCCGCTGTCCTGAAGCATCCGGAACAGGAGCGCGCCGAAGCCCGAGCCGATGAAGCCCCCGACGGTCATCACTCCGGCCATCCGAAGGTCGGCCCCTCCGCGTCGAAGGTGTACCGAAACGCCGGCAACACTTGCGCCCGTGATCTGCGTCGCTGCCGATGCGACCGCGACCGAAGGCGGGATTCCATAAAAGATCAGCAGCGGCGTCGTCAGGAAGCCGCCGCCGACGCCGAACATCCCCGACAGCACGCCGACCACCGTGCCGAGCAGGATGATCAGCAGTGCGTTGACCGACTGGCCCGCGATCGGGAGGTAAATGTCCATCTGCCCGGGCAGAGGACTAGCCGCAAAGGCGCGGCTGTCCAACGCTTGAGGACGGCAGGCGCGGAGTTAGAAGTCGGCGGCCAGCGTGAGCGCGGGGCCGGAGGCGGGCCGCGCGGTTCCGGCCAGCCTCTGCCGCCAGTCGACATGGGCGTAGATATTGTCGCGAACCCGGACGGAAATCCGCGGCCCCGCGTCGACTCGGTAGAGGCTCGGCTGTACTCCGCCCCAGACCCCGAAGCCTGCGGAGATCCGGCCCCAGACGGGTCTCGAAACCGCGAAGGCGCCGTCGGCGAAAAGGTCGCGGCTGCTAAACCCCACGACGCCCGCCTGGACATAAGCGTCGAGGTTGAACTTCCACGGCAGCGGCTGCCGGTAGAGGCCGCCTTCGGCGAACACCGCAAAGGCGGAACGGCCGCCGCCGCTTGGGCTGACGGACTGTCGCCGCTCGACCGTGAAGGCGACGGGGATCGACCGGAACGGGGTCAGGCGAACGCCTCCGGCGACCTCCGCCCCGCGCGATCCGCCGACCGGGCTGCTCGTCCTAATCGATGCCGCGATCCAATGGTTGAAAGCGTAGGTCAGCCGCGCTCCGGCCTGGCTTCCGCCGAGCGTCCCGCCATTCGCAAGCGCTCCGGGCGACGGCTCTCCGCGAAGCAGGGCCCAGCTCGACATCTGCACCCGATCGAGCTTCGGCTGGGGCGGGGGCTGTGCGGGAAGAATTGCCACTGGCCGGCTCTGCCGCGGCGGGAAGCCGGCGAAACTCGCGACCTGCCAATCATCAGCCGCCTCGGCGGACGCGAAGGCCAGTGGCTGCGTCGAAGGCAACTGCCATTGCGGCCTAGGCGCGATAGCGGTCGAGGCAGGGGCAGGGCCGGCCGGGTACGGATAAGGCTGGTAGTAGAACGTCGGCATTCGCCTAGCCGCAGCATAGGCCATCTGCGGCTGCTGAAAGGCGTCCATCTCGACCGGCGGAAGCGGCGGGAACTGCGTAGTTGCAATTGGCGGAAGCGATAGCGCCGGCGGCTCCTTCGCATAGCTTACGGTGAAGCCCGGGATTGCGCCCAGGGTCATCGCACGCACGGCTCCCCATCCGGCAACGACAACGACCAGAAAGCGCACTGGAGCGCTCAAGCCGAAATTTCCTTGGGGAAAGTGTGGCGCGTCTTGTCCCACGCCGGCTGGGCACGGCCGACATAGAGCGTAACCGCACGCATGGCCGCCGCGATCGCGATGACGTTGCCCACCACCATCCGAGGCACCGAACGGACGCCTTCGCGCCATCCGTAAGCGGAGCCGGTGAACAAGGCGCGCATCGCAATTCGCCACAGCAACAGCCAAAGGTTGATCCAGAGCAGGGTCGCAAGCGTCGGATCGATGGCGACCTGAACCGGCGCGCCGAGAGCCTCGGCGAGCCACATCTGCGACCAGAGCAGCGCGGCAATGTAGCCCGACAGCAGGAGGAGCGCGGCCACAGGACCCCTTCGGTCCCGCATGCGCATCCAGCGTTCGCCGAGCCCTCCGCGCCAACCCAGGCGATCCCATCCGGTCAGCGCGATTCCGCCGAGCCAGCGCGCCTTCTGGCGAACCGCCTCGCCGAAGCTCGCCGGGAAGTGCCCCCGGCTGGCAATGACTCCGCGGCTGCCCGGAACGGCGGGCATCCGAACGAACATGGTCTTCAGGCCGAGCTCGCCGATCCTAAGCCCCAGCTCGTAATCCTCGGTCATGCTTGCACCGGCGAAGGGATAGCCTTCATGAATTGCAGCGAGGCGCGCCAGAGGAGCCCGCGCGATCGCGCAGCCCACGCCCGCAAGCGGGATCGACGCGCCTACCGCTTCGCGAACCACCAGCTCCTTGGCGTGAGCCTCGGCGAATTCGTCGCAATAATGGCCGGCGATCCAGCGCGAGCGTGGGTCGGGCAGCGGTTGGACCGGGAGCTGGATCAGTCCGGCCCCGTCGATCAGCCCGTTGAATACGGTGAGCTCGAGCGGATCGACGACGTCTTCGGCGTCGTGAAGCACGACCGCCACCGTGGCCTGATCCTCGCGAAGCTCATAAGCGAGCAGCGCGTCATAAAGATGGTTGAGGCAGTCAGCCTTTGTCGTCGGTCCGTCCGCGTGGACGAGCACCGGTTCGATTCGAGGATCGTCAACGCTTGCGATCGCTGACAAGGTCGCCGGGTCGTTCCGATAATGGCCGACGAAGATCCTGTAATTGCCATATTCGAACCGCGTCACGCACGAGCGGAGCATCGAGGCGATCACGGCGGATTCGTCCCAGGCGGGTACGAAGATGGCGATGAAGCGCTGAGCCCGTTCCTCCTCGGCGAAATTCTTTCCGAATGTCCTGGGATAGCGCCGGTAGACCGTTGCCGAGCGCCACAGCGACCGGCCGAAATAGATGAGGTCGACGAGCAGGTCGTTGATGGCGAACAGCAGGAAGCCGACCGCGCTGAACAGCGCCAGCTCGGCCGCAATATGGGTGAGGGCGGCGGCGAAACTCATTCGCTGCCGCGCCGGAAATCATGTTGTACCGGGCCCGCTCGGTGCACGGACCTACTCCTGCCCCAATGTCACCGAGCAGCGGGGACATGGCACAAGCCGGTTATTGTCTCAAGTTCGGATAATTAACGAACCGTTTCGGCGATGGGCGCTAGCAGTGCCACCCATTACCCGACCACCACATGCGGTCAGGCGTGCAATTCTGGTTGTGCTGAACCCAGCGCGGGAAGGCGCGGTCGGGACGGTCGTGCCACCAGTCGTTATAGCTGTCGGGCTGCCAGCTTCGGTTGTTGTAGAACGCCCAGGCGCCGGCGTCATATTCGACGAACATGCCGCCGCTGCCGTCGTGCCGATTGTGGCGCCGGTCGCGGCGGTCACCGTCATGTCGCCCACCGTCGCCATGGCCGTCGTGGAACGAGCTCCCGTCCCAACCGCCGGGGCCTTCGGCGGCGACCGGCGCCGAGAACGTCAGCGCCGCGAGCGCGATCGCGCCCATGAGGATCAAGGTTCGCATAGGCTTTCTCCTTCGCGACCCACCGTCGGCGAAGAATAACGCTCGAATGCGACGATTGTATCGGGACAAGCCGCAGGTGGATCATTTGCGCGGCGGAAGCGGCGGCGTTAGCTAATGCAGATGGATGACAGCGCCGAATCCGAGATTCGAGCGATCATCGAGGAGAGGGTCGCGGCGATCCGCGAAAAGGATGCTGCCCGGGCCATGCGGGTGATGGCCGAAGACGTCGTCGCGTTCGAGCTCGTGCCGCCGCTGGCTCTTCCGCCCGGAGCTGCTCGCGACGAGGCGGGTTTCGCCGCCTGGCTGGCAAGTTTCGAGCGAATTTCCGTCGAGGTCCGCGACCTCCGCATCGAAGCCGACGGCATGGTCGGTTTCGCTCACTCGCTCCACCATTTGACCGGGACGCGCGTCGGCGGTGTGCCTGTAGACCTGTGGTTGCGCTCGACGCTCTGCTTCCGGTGCGAGCCGGACGGCTGGAAGATTGCGCACGCTCACAGCTCGGTCCCCTTCCATCCTGGACCGGAGATGAGGGCCGCCGTGGACTTGAAGCCGGCCTAGTGCCGGCCGGCGAGTTCGCTCGTCAGCGGGTGTCGCGCTTCAGTGCAAGGCCGCTGGCGTTGAACCACTCGTTGGCGCGGTTGGTGAATAGGAAGGCTGAGATCACCACGAGGATGACCACGCCGAGGATCATGCCATACCCCGGCGACCCGACGAGATAGCCGACCACGATGCCGATCACGCCCCACGCGACGTAAAGCACTCGCGACCACGGCTGGCCCTTCCATATTCCGTAGGCGACGACGAGCGTGACGATCGCCCCGATCGCGGTCCATGCCTGTTGGAACGGCAGGGGCATGTTGCTCTGCTCGGCCATCTTCGCGGCAAGCTCCGCACTGGTGGTTGCCATTACGATGCCGGCCAGCCCGAGCAACGCCAGGATCACCAGCACCCACGCTATGATCGTCAGTGACAGCGGACGCTTTTCCATTTCGTCTCCCCCTAATGGAACCGGCCTGAGACTAACGCGCGACTCCGCATTCGCAACCGGCGGCGAACGACTATTCTGCGAATGGACGAATGGCGCGGGAAGGCGCCTACCAGGTCGGCGCGGTCGGCCTGTGGCTTGCCCTGGCGACCTGCGCCTTGATCAGGTGGCTCTTGAGCTTCTTGCGCATTGTCTCGGCGCCGTCGTTGCTCATGCAGACGAGGCGGACGCCGCCTTCGGGAAGCCGCTCGATGGCGGAGACTCCGACATTGGCGGAAGCGCAGCGATTGACGACGTCACCTTCGTCCATCGAAACGAAAAGCACGCGGCTCATGCCGCATCCTCATTGGGGAAGTGTTTGAGATCCAATTGATTGGCTCCGGACAGGTAAGCGGGAGCGCGTTTTCGTCTCTCAGCCGCACAGGCTTACGAAGTCATTCCGTGCGATGGGCGGCTTGTACCACAACGGCCGTTTTTTCCCTAATCGGCCGGCGATCGTCAGCGTCGCTTCCCCTTGCGACTTAAACAATTTGGCAATGGCGTTCGGGTAGGAACGGCACCCGTGTGATTTCGGGGATGTTGCATGGGTATCGAGCTGAGCAGGGAAACGATCGCGGCACTCAAGGAGCGCGCAGGCCGCTCCGACCGGCGGTCGGATTCGAGCGAGATGGAGGCGAACAGCCAAGGCATCGACGAGATGCTGGCATCCACCCCCAAGAGCGACGACCCGGCGGTCCGCGAATATCTCGAAGGGATGAACACGCCTTTCGCGGGAATGATCGCCAACATGGTCACCGGCGACGGCAGCGAGGCGAAGGGCTTTCTCGGAACGATCGGCTCGCTTCTCGGCGGGAAGCAGATGTTCGCAATGGGGCCGGGCGGAGAGACATTTTCGTTTGGACCGAAGCGGGCTCCGACCAAGGCGCCGCCCCCGGCAAGCGAGGCGGAGGTCGCGGCCGCGGAGGCGAAGCTCGGCTTCAGGCTGCCCGAAGAGCTTCGGCAATTTTATCTGGAGGTGGCAAACGGCGGCGTCGGGCCGGGCGACGGCCTCTACAGCCTCAAGGAGCTGCTCGCGAAGTGGCGTGAGATGACGGATGAGCCGGTCGGGCCGCGCGGACAGAAATGGCCCCGGAAGCTGCTCCCGGTCCACGGCGACGACTGGGACCTGACCTGCATCGATTGCGACAGCGGCGGCCTCGTCTATTTCGACGTCGAGGAAGTGGACTACGGCGGCTGGAAAGCCTGCTTCAAGGATGAGGAGCAAAGCCTCGAATCCTGGCTCGGCAAATGGCTGGCCAAGCCAAGCCTCGAGGAGAAGGCCAAGCTTCGCGCCGAGCGCCCGGCGCCGCGCCAGCTTAGCGATTCCGACATCGAGGCGTGGGAGGAAGACCATCCCGAGTTCGCCGAATATAACCGCCGCGCGAAGGCGTTCCTGATGACCCCCGAAGAGCGGGCGGCGATCGGCCTTCCGGAGACCGGCTGGGAAGAGAAGGTGTGGGAAGGCCTGGATCTCAGCAAGATCAAGCACCCGACGCCGGGCTATGCCGAGCGGCGCAAGCCTCGCGGCGACGGCGAGCAGTGAGCGGCCTGCCGCTAACCGCTCGCTAACCTGCGCTGGTGTAAGGACGCGGCGTGAGCAAGAATTGGAAGCCTGGAAAAAAGACCGTCGAGCTGCAGCCCGCAGCTCGCCCGTCGCGTATCCGCCGCGATCCCGTGCCCGCCGACAAGGCGGCCGAGGACGGCAAGCTGACGTGGGAATCGAGCGAGCGCGAGATCTGGCTGGCCATGCTCGGAGTGCTCCTGTTCGCCGTCGCCATCGACATCATCGTGGTCGCGATCAGCGCTTACTGGACCTGAGGGTGGCGCCCGGTGGGGGCGACCTCAGGTGGACGCCGAAACTCGGGGGGTCGCACGGCTCATCAGCGTACCGAGGACCGCGGCGACGATCAGCAGCACCGGAACGTCGCCCACCAAATGCCCCATCATCATCGGGGTCCGGAACGACTCCCATGCCATGACGAGCGAATGGGCGACGCTCGACCACACGACGAACCAGATCAGCGAGGCGTTCGCCGCCGGGTCTTTCGCGGCGCGGATCATGAAGATTCCGAGCGTCGAATAGAATGCGATGATCATCGGGTAATAGTCGCTGGCGAGCGGGCTGCCCTGATGCCAGGCCCAACCGGACGGCCACAGGATGCCGAGCGGAAGGAGCAGCAGGAAAGCGACGCCGAATATGGCGAGCGCGGCGGACAGAAGGGGAGTCTTGCCGGTCATTGTCTCTTCATCTCCTGGTTCGAGATCGACGTACGCGGCTACGCTACTCGCGAAGATGGCAGCTTCATTACGGTAACTAAACAAAGGCCGGAAGCGACCGCCAATCAATGAAGCCAGCCGATCGATAAGAACGGCTTATGAGGACGCGCTGCCCCAGCGGGGCGGGCGGCGGAGTTGGTGTCGAGCTAGGCCGGTTCGGTCGCCTTCTGCTTCGCGCCGGCCGGCGCGTACATGGCGGGGTCGTATTGCGAGCGGCTGGAGATTGCGATTCGGTTCCAGCTGTTGATCTGCACCACGGCGAAGATCAGCCAGCCGATCTCCTCCTCGCTGAAATGCTCTTTCAGCTCGTCGAAGGCTTCGCGCGAGGCGCCGCTGTCGGAGATCAGGGTCAGCTCCTCGGTCCAGCGAAGCGCGGCGCGCTCCTTGTCGGTGTAGAGTGGCGATTCCTCCCAGGCGTCGAGCGCCGTCATCCGCTCCGGCCGCTCGCCGTGGCGAAGCGCCTGGTCGGTGTGCATCTGAAGGCAGAAGGCGCAGCCGTTGATCTGCGACGCGCGCAGCTTGATGAGGTGGAAGAGCGTCGGCTCGACGTGGCGAGCAATGAGCGCCTCCAGCTGGAGCAGGTGCCGATAGGCCTCCGGGTTCACATCGGTGAGGCTGAAGCGGGGCGGTTCGAGCATAAAGGGCTCCTCTCGTCTGTCCGGTTGGCGACGTTGCGCGAGGTAGGAGCGGGCGCGGGGGGATCAAGGGCTGAGCCGCCGAGCACAAGCGCGCGATTGCGAAGCAAGCGGAGCTTGTGTCGAGAGACGGCGTAAGCCCGGCCGGCGGGTGGCCGAAGGCCAACCCGTTCGACGTCACGAATTCACTTCGTGACGGCTTTCTGCCTTGCGGCGCGTAATTGCGTATCGCCGTCGCTCGTGACACCATCGGCAATGCTCATTTTTGCCGCCGCCTTGGCGATGATGATCGCCCAGCCATCAGCCGTTCCCGATCCACGCAGTGCCGATGCTGTCGCACTCTTCGACGACATGTGCGTGCGGAGCTTGCTTGGTCAAAAGACGTCGGGCGACCCAACCCGCTTTCAGATGATGAAGGTGGATGAGAAAGACGCGCGGGAGACGCTGCCGGAATTTGACGCCGACAAAGCTTGGGGCGTTGTCGGGACACAGTCTAAAGTGCGGATGTTCGTGGGGTCCAGCCATGGAATCTGCGCTGCTGAAGTCCTTTCCGCAGATCGCGATTCCGTGCGTGCAGAGTTCGACCAGCTCGTGAATCGAACTGCGACATTCCTCCATTCAAGCGCTGCGCTCGAGGTGCAGAACGACAATCCGATCAACGGGAAGCCTGCAAGCTACAGGGCGTGGCGTCTCAAGTCCCCGAAGGGAGACATAATGCTCGCGCTCACCGCCGCGTCGGAAGGAGCCGCAGACGTGCAACATCTGATGACGGCCAGTTACGTAAAGTAGCCAAGCTAGCGGCCCAGATTGGTGATTAAGTAAACTGCTGCCGTAATGGAAACGATGGGGAGGGTCCGAGCCTACGAACGTGAATGGCTTCCCTCAAGCAAGAAGCCCATTATTGCCTCTTCAACATATCGGCGAAAAAACTTACAATAGCTCGTCGCTGTTGTGATGTAGGCAGTGTAGAGAACGAAGAAATATAAGAGCCAGCCTACAGCATTACCGGCACCATGAGATACGCGGTCAAAGTTGTAAGTCAACTTTGCTATTAAGTACGCGAATTCTAGCCAGATCGATACCAAAAACAGATAAGAAAGTGATCTCATCAGGCCAGATATGGTAAGATAATTATACATGCTAGATGCTGCGACTGGTCTATTATAGCTCGTGTAATATTCTATCCACCTAAACCACTGTTTATTCTCATCAAAATCAAAATCCGTGAGCTCTGACTTCATCAACTGCTTCGCACGGTCGAGCATTCGAGCCGGCAAACGTGTGTCTGCGAAATCGAAGAAGCCAAAGAAGTAAACGAGCGCGTACCATGGAAGCATAGGAAGGTGGATAATTGTCGGAAAGATTTTGGGAACAGGAACTCTCAGCCGAGTAAGAGGGATTCTGAACCACATCAGCAATCGCGTTTTGAGGTTTGAGCGTATTTCGCTCTTCAGAGATCTGAGCCTTTTCGATTCGTGCGCGGTGTTTATCTCGACGATCTTGCTGAACTTGCCCAGCGTGCGTTCAACGAAGCCTTCTATGAAATAGGATGACTGATAGGAAACCAAGTGCCCGAGCACGTATGAGCAGACGCCCAGCAGCACGAGGTAAATGACGTCTTGAACCCACGTGCTCGTCCCATTCGACACCAGGCTACTGAAATCGAAGATGCTGAAGGGGCGCGCTACGTACCTCCAAAAAATGAGGACAGCGAACAGGCCGCCACCGAGGTATACAACCAAGTCGTAATTCGCGAACGGCGCCTTCGAAAAGAAGGGCACTTCAATTTCGCGACCCCGATGCACGAACTACTCCGCCGCCACCCCCGCAGCACTAAACATATCCGGATCGCCGCCTTCACCCGCCGCCGCATCCGCCGCGGCTTCCGCCCCGTCGTTCGCCGCCTTGGCCTTCTGCCGGCGGTCGAAATTGTCCCAGACCTCGTTCCAGTTCCCGCGCGTCGCGGCCTTCGAATATTCCGTCGCGCGGGTCTCGAAGAAGTTGGCGTGCTCGACGCCGTTGAGCATCGGCGCGAGCCAGGGGAGCGGGTGCTCGTCGACCATGTAGATCGGCTGGAAGCCGAGCTGGCCGAGCCTCCAGTCGGCGATGAAGCGGATGTACTTCTTGATCTGCTTGGCGGTCATGCCTTCGACCGGGCCCATTTCGAACGCCAGGTCGATGAACGCATCTTCCAGCCTGACCGTCTTCTGGCAGGTGTCGATGATCGCTTCCTTGACGTTCTTCGTCAGGCAATTGCGTTCCTTGCAGAAGGCGTGGAACAGCTTGATGATCCCTTCGCAGTGAAGGCTCTCGTCGCGGATCGACCAGCTGATGATCTGCCCCATGCCCTTCATCTTGTTGAAGCGCGGGAAGTTCATCAGCATCGCGAAGCTGGCGAACAGCTGCAGCCCCTCGGTGAAGCCGCCGAACATGGCCAGGGTCTTGGCGATGTCCTCGTCATTATCGACGCCGAACTGCTGCATGTAATCATGCTTGTCCTTCATCTCCTTGAACTGGAGGAAGGCGCTGTATTCGCTCTCCGGCATCCCGATCGTGTCGAGCAGGTGCGAGTAGGCGGCGATGTGCACCGTCTCCATGTTGGAGAAAGCGGCGAGCATCATCTTGATCTCGGTCGGCTTGAACACGCGGCCGTATTTCTCGTGATAGCAGTCCTGAACCTCGACGTCCGCCTGGGTGAAGAAGCGGAAGATCTGCGTGAGCAGGTTGCGCTCATGGTCGGTGAGCTTCTGCGCCCAATCGCGGCAGTCCTCGCCGAGCGGCACTTCCTCCGGCATCCAGTGGATCTGCTGCTGGCGCTTCCAATATTCGAACGCCCAGGGGTATTCGAACGGCTTGTACTGCTTGCGGGCTTCGAGAAGGGGCATCTAACGCACTCCTAGGAATTGGTTTGGCGTCGCGGTGAAAGCGGCGACGAACAGGACGAGGACGAGCCCGAAGGCGGTCAGCATCATTCCGCCGATGCGAAGCGCGTAGGTCGCGCCCTCGCCGGCGGGCATTGAGAGCAGGCTTCGGGTGATGGACGGGCGGACGAGCGTGGTCAGGCCGACGCCCAGGGTGACGAGGCCGATGATCAGCGCGATGAGATGCGCCGTCGTCATCAGTTGATCCTCTTCGCGCGCACGTCGATCACGCGGTCGCGATAGACGACCTGGCTCTTGCGTGCGCCGATCCCGAAGACCGCGATGCCCAGGAAATAGCCGAAATCGTACCAGCCGCCGTTGTTGGGGACCGCGTAGACGGCGACCTTGTCGGCGAACAGCGAGACGATCCACGCGACCGGGAAGATGAAGCCGTGCCACAGGCCGAGAAGGAAGCCGGGCGTGTTCGCGTCGTGAGCGACGGCGTCCGGCGCCTGGGTCGCGGCGCAGGCGGAAAGAAGGATCGCAAGCACGAGCATCGTCGAGCGAGACCGCCACGCGAACCCACCATTCGCATGGCGGTCTCGTCCCCCCACCTCTGGCAAGTGGGAATTCCTCATCGGCCCAGCTCCGCAGCGGAGGGGCGGTATTCCATCAGTCCGAGCCCGTGGATCAGAATGATCACCGCGATGGCGAACACGAGCACGCCGCCCTGGCTGTCGCCGCGGCGGTAGATGAAGACTCCGCCGGCGATCATCGCGACCGCGACCACGACCTCGATGATTTCGGTGACGGTCATGACGCGGGCCCAGCCATCGCGACCACCTGGTCGAGGCGGTTGGCATAAGCTTCGATGACTGCCGCGGTGCGGCCGACATAAGCCTGCGCGTCGTCAAACCGACGCTGCTCGATGCCTTCGCGGACGCCCGGCAGAGTCTTGGCCCCATAACCCGTCAGAGTGCCCGGAGCGGAGATCAGGTTCTTGTACCAGCCGCGGCCGGGAAGCCCCTGCGGGTCGAGCAGAAGCTGGTCGATGCCGTGAAGCGCCGAGTTGATCCGCGCCTGGGTTGCGGGCGGGAGCTTGTCCTCGCGGGCGAGCATTCCGTCGGCGGCTGCGGCGGCCCGGGTCAGGTGGTCGGATGCATTCTGGAGCGCGAGCATGTCGATCAGCGGCGTGATCCCGAGGTCGGCCGGAGCGACGGTCGGATCGTAGGGCGCCGAGGCGAGCTTGAACGCGTTTTCGCGGCGAAGGTCGACCAGCGCCCGGTCGCGTTCGCGCTGGTCGGCGGCGAGCTTCTGCAGGTCGGCGACATAGCCGCGTACGTCCGACGCGAGGTCGGAATATTGGGCAGGCACCCTGGGCGAATCCGCAGAGCGAAGGACGACCCGGCCGATCACCTTCGACAGGGCAACGCCATAAGCGAGGCCCGGATCGTCGAAGTGCATCACGTGGTAAAAGCTGTCGTAAATCGAGTGATAGCTTCCACCCGACTGGTCCTCGCCGCCGAAGCCGAGGTTGAGCGACGGGATCCCGAGGTGCTGGGCGAAGGCGGAATAATCGGAGCCCGATCCGAGCGGCCCGAGCGGAAGCTTGCCTGCCTTGGCGTCTTCGACAAGCTCGGGACGAACGTCGCCGGGGTTGAGGTAGTGGGCGGCAAGGATCGCCGCCCGGCTGCGCTCGATCACCGGCGCCCCGGTCTGCGGGTCGGCGACGTCGGAGGCGACCTGGCTAACCAGGTGCTGGAGCTCGCCATTGCCCTGCGCGAACAGATAGCCGCGGCCGTTATTGTCGGTGTTGATGTAAAGAACGGCCTTGCGCTTCAGCTCGTCGGCATGGGTCTCGGCCCATTCGGTCGAGCCGAGAAGGCCGGGTTCCTCGCCGTCCCAGCTTGCATAGACGAGCGTGCGATCGGGCCTCCATCCGGTGCGGGCGAGGGTGCCGAGCGCCTTGGCCTCGCTCATCATCGCCACCTGGCCCGTCAGCGGGTCCGCTGCACCCATGACCCAGGCGTCGCGGTGGTTGCCGCGGACGATCCACTGGTCGGGATAGGCCCGGCCCTTCATCACCGCGATCACGTCATAGAGCCGCTTGAGCGACCAGTCGGACTTGACCGCCAGGTGAACCTTCACCGCGTCGGTGCCGCCCCAATGATAGGCCATCGGAAGGCCGCCGCGCTGGTTGCCGGTCACCACCGGCCCTTCGAGCGCGGCCATGATCTTCGATGCGTCGGCATAGGAGATCGGAAGCGCCGGGATCTTGAGCAGGGTCCGAGCTTCCTCGCGAGTCAACCGCTTCGCGTTCGCCGTCGCTCCGATGCCCGGAGTCAGGGGATCGCCCGGATAAAGGGTCATGTCCTGGACCGAGCCGCGCTGGACTCCGCCCTCCGGACGAGCACCGCCCTTGGGATAGGGATCGTCGCCCGAGAATCCGTCGTCGGCGGGATCGGAATAGATGAGGGTTCCGACCGCGCCATGCTCCTGCGCCAGCTTCGGCTTCAGGCCGCGCCAGCCGGCACCGTAGCGCGCGAGGACGATCTTGCCGCGAACGTCGATGCCACGGCGGGCGAGCGCCGCGTAATCGTCGGGCATTCCGTAATTGAGGTAGACCACCGGCGCGGTGACATCGCCGTCGCCCTGATAGGCGACATAGGGCGGAAGCATGCCTTCAAGGTTGGACGTCGGGTCCTGAGCGACCGCCGGCTCCTGCCCGCCGAGGGCCACGTGCTGCGGGGTCACAAGCTCGAGAGTCGTCGAGATCGGCGTAGGATAGAGCACATCGAACGTCTCGATGCGTGCATCCCAGCCCCATTGCTTGAACAGGGCGAGCTCCATCTCCGCGTTTGCCTTGTTGTGCGGCGCTCCGACATGGTTGGGCGCCGACGCCATCTGCTGCAGCCACTGCTGCTGGTCCGCAGCACTGATCTGCGCATCGAATGCGGATTCGAGCCCCTTCGTATCGGCGGCGGAGGCGGGCGATGCGATCGCCAATGCGGCGGCGGCGGTGCCGAGGAGGAGAAACGACTTCACGATCATCAGCGTAGCCCTGCTGTGGCGGCGATGACCGCGGTTGCTGCAAATGCGATCAGGTCGAGCGCGACAAGACCGGCGACGATTCCGCCGACCAGAGCGCCGGCCTTTCCGGCTTTCGTTTTCGGCCGGAGACGGTTCGGAAGGATCACTGGCATGCGAGGCATTCGTCATAGTCGGTGGTCGACGCCAGGGGGATTTCCTTGAGCTCGGGCGTGTTGTCCGCCTCCACTCCTCCGGCGAAACCTGCGCGCTGAACCGACTTGGAGCGAAGGTAATAGAGGCTCTTGATGCCCAGCTCCCACGCTCGGAAGTGGAGCATCAGAAGGTCCCATTTATCGACGTCCGCGGGGATGAACAGGTTCAGCGACTGAGCCTGGTCGATGTAGGGCGTGCGATCGGCGGACAGCTCGATCAGCCAGCGCTGGTCGATCTCGAAGCTGGTCTTGAACACGTCCTTTTCTTCCTGGGTCAGGAAGTCGAGATGCTGGACCGATCCGCCATGCTCGAGGATCGAGTTCCAGATCTTGTCACCGTCCATATGCTTCTCTTTCAGAAGCCTTTCGAGGTGCGGGTTCTTGATCGAGAAGCTGCCCGACAGGGTCTTGTGCGTGTAGACGTTGGCCGGGATCGGCTCGATGCAGGCCGAGGTGCCGCCGCAGATGATCGAGATCGACGCGGTCGGGGCGATCGCCATCTTGCAGCTGAAGCGCTCCATCACACCCATGTCGGCGGCGTCGGGGCACGGCCCGCGCTCCTTGGCGAGCATCATCGAGGCTTCGTCGACCTGCGCCCGGATATGCTTGAAGATCTTGAGGTTCCAGCTCTTGGCCATCGCCCCTTCGAACGGGATGTTGCGGGCCTGAAGGAAGGAATGGAAGCCCATCACCCCGAGGCCGACCGAACGCTCGCGCTCGGCGCTGTACTTGGCGCGCGCCATCTCGTCCGGAGCCCGCGCGATATAGTCGCTGAGCACGTTGTCGAGGAAGCGCATCACGTCCTCGATGAATACCTTGTCGCCGCTCCACTGGTCCCAGGTCTCGAGGTTGAGCGAGGACAAGCAGCAGACGGCGGTGCGGTCGGCGCCGAGATGGTCGCGGCCGGTCGGGAGAGTGATCTCGGAGCACAGGTTCGAGGTCGTGACCTTGAGCCCCAGGTCGCGGTGGTGCTTGGGCATCGACCGGTTCACCTGGTCGATGAAGATGATGTAGGGCTCACCAGTCGCAAGCCGGGTCTCAACCAGCTTCTGAAACAGGGCCCGCGCGTCGACCTTGCCGCGGACGCTCTGGTCCTTGGGCGACCGGAGTTCGAACTCGGCGCCCTCGCGGACAGCTTCCATGAATTCGTCGGTGACCAGCACCCCGTGGTGCAGGTTGAGCGCCTTGCGGTTGAAGTCGCCGCTCGGCTTCCTGATCTCGAGGAACTCCTCGATCTCGGGGTGCGAGATGTCGAGGTAGCAGGCGGCCGACCCGCGACGGAGCGAACCCTGACTGATGGCGAGGGTGAGGCTGTCCATCACCCGCACGAACGGAATGATCCCGCTGGTCTTGCCGTTGAGGCCGACCGGCTCGCCGATGCCGCGGACGCTTCCCCAATAGGTCCCGATCCCGCCGCCCCGGCTGGCCAGCCAGACGTTCTCGTTCCACGTGCCGACGATGCCTTCCAGGCTGTCGGAAACGCTGTTGAGGTAGCAGCTGATCGGAAGTCCGCGGCCGGTGCCGCCGTTGGACAGCACTGGCGTCGCCGGCATGAACCACAGGCGCGAGATGTAGTCGTAGATGCGCTGCGCATGGTCGGCGTCGTCGGCATAGGCGCTCGCGACGCGCGCGAAGAGGTCCTGGTTGCTTTCGCCGGGAAGCAGGTAGCGGTCGCGAAGCGTGTCCTTGCCGAACTCGGTCAAAAGCTCGTCGCGGGCCTCGTCGGTCTTCACCGGATAAGCGGGGGGAGTGACGCTCTTGCTCGACTGCACCGCGGCGGTCACGTCGCCGGTTGGAACTTCGCTTCCAGTCGTGAAATCCATCGCTCTACCCCGTCGACTTTCCGGCTCTGCACGAGCCTTTTGTTCTCGAATCGTTCTACTCTCATGGACCCGCCAAGACGAGTCCTTTTGCGCCGCGCGGAGAGGGTTTGCCATGGCGTCACCCTGTGGAAAGCGGGGACGAGTTCGTCCGTCACCGGAATATAGGAATTCCGGCGCCGAACACCAGCAGTTGAGTGTCCCCCTTCCCGCGCTACTACCTATTGTGCCTCATTCGCCGCTGAACGCAAGCGGATAAATTCATTCTCAACCAAGATTCCTGTGGATTTACGAGGCCGCGAAATCAGCGCCGGAGGTCAGGCCTGCCCGCTGACCGACGTCTCAGCCCCGTCCGGGTCGCGGATTTGCGCGATGTGCATTCCGTGCATCTCGGTTGGTGGCCTGGTGAACTCGACGCCGAGTTCTTCCCGGCGCGAATGTAAGCCGCCCAAATCCTCGCTTGCGAAGCCGAGTTCGACCGTCCCGGCCTTCTTGTCATCCGAGGCCGAATGAAGCGCCAGCGTCGTCTGGCCGGTGGCGAACTCGCTCCACTCAGGCGATTGGAACTTGAGCGGGAGGCCGAGGATGTCGCGATGGAAAGCAACTGCTCGATCCATGTCGGCGACGTATTTGATTGCGTAGGTGAGTTGCATCTTTTGCCTCCTTCGCCGGGCGGATTATAGCAGGTCGCGCCGGCGGGAGGCGCTCGTGAAAAAATGGCTGTTGGCGGGACTCGCCTTGCTACCTGCTTCGCCTGCCGCGGCGGCGGCCGGTGTGGAGTCCATCTGCGCCGACCGGCCCGGCAAGGCGACTCCGACCTGCACGGTTCCGAGCGGAATCCTGCAAGTGGAAACCGGCGTCGCAGATTGGATCCGGGATCGATCGGGCGGCATTCGTTCAGCTTCGCTGACGGTCGGCGACACCGCGGTGAAGATCGGCGTCACCGACCGGTTCCATATCGAGCTGGACTTCACGCCTTTTACGCGAGCAGACGAACGCGCGGGCGGCAACCGCCGCCGCGCATCAGGGCTCGGCGATGCGGGCGTCGCGCTCAAATACCGGATGACCGCCGACGACGCGCCCGTCCAGTTCGCAGTGCGCCCCTTCGTCAAGCTTCCGGTTGCAAAGCGCTCCATCGGCAACGGCAAGGTCGAAGGCGGCGCCGAGTTTTCGCTGGATTCGACCTTCGCCGGATCTTCGGCCGGCTGGAACCTGGATTCCGAAGTCGATGTTGTCTCCGACGCGGACGGCTCCGGATACCATTTCGCGATGGCCCAGGCCGCGAGTGCGGGTTTGCCGTTGTCCGATCGGTTCACAGTCTCTGCAGAGCTGTGGACTTCGTCGGACTTCGATCCGGATCGGACGGTAAGGCAATATTCAATCGACGCCGCCGCGGCCTATCTCGTTTCAAGCGACTTGCAGCTGGATGCGGGGGTCGACCTCGGCCTCAATCGCGACACCCCAGATCTGGAAATCTACAGCGGAATCGCGATTAGGTTCTGAACTCTCAGAATACGATCAGCCTCGCCCCGGCGATGACCAGCACGATCGAAAGCGCTATCCGGATGAGCTTTTCGCTGACCCGGTGGACCAGAAGCGACCCGGTGACGATCCCTGGGATCGAGCCGACGAGCAGGCTCAGCAACAGGTGGCCGTCGACGCTTCCGATGAGCAGGTGCCCGATACCGGCCACGAGTGTCAGTGGGATCGCATGGACGATGTCGGTCCCGACGATTTGCTTGGCGTTGAGCCTGACTGGATAGAGGAACACCAACAGGGTCGCCGCGAGCGCCCCCGCGCCGACGGAGGTGAGGGTGACGAGCACTCCAAGTACCGCTCCGGCGAAGATGGTGAGCGGCAACTGCAACCGCATGGCTCCCGTCTTGCCGCCGCCGCGCATCGAAAGCACCCAGCGATGGAGCGTTGGCCGCGCGATCGTCCCGGCTGCGGTGACGAGCAGCACCAGCCCCAGCGCGAACGGAAGCCAGCCGTGCTTCACCTGCGCCCAGTTCATCGCATTCAGGATGACGAGCGTGACGATCGCCGCGGGGATGCTGCCCATCGCCAGGCGCATGACGACGTTGAGGTCTGCGTTCTGCTTTGCGTGATGGATGCTTCCGCCGACCGACTTGGTGATGCTTGCGAACCACAGGTCGGTGCCGATCGCGGTCGTCGGCGCTACCCCGAAGATTAGGATCAGGAGCGGGGCCATCAGCGACCCGCCGCCGACGCCGGTCACTCCGACCAGGAGGCCCACAAGGAATCCGGAAAGCGCGTGGGCGAAATCCATCGCCGCCGGCTAGCACGCGCCAAATGCGTTGGGGAGCGGGAGCGTCTTCGGCTCCCGCTCCCCCGATGGCTGGAAAGTCTCGGCTCGGCTTGTGCCGAGCGGCTTTCCGATTAGCCGCGTTCGCCGGCCTGCGCTGCCGACGGCGGCGGAGGCGGAGGAGGCGGGGGCGGCGGCACAGGACAGGCCATTCCGGCCGCCACCTGCGTTCCGTCAGGACAGGTGGTCATCGGCGGAGGCGGGGGAGGCGGAGGCGGCGGGCAAGGAATGGTCGCATCCATGACTGACCCATCCGGACACGTATGGGTCGGCGGGGTGGTCGCGCATGCCGACAAAGCAAGCGTCGCCCCAACCAACAAAGTAATTTTCCGCATCTTCCTCTCCCTTATGGTTTCGGCCTGACAACGAAATTGGGGTACGGCTGTTCCCTTGTCCAGTCAGCGTGCAATTCGTGCCAACGATCGGGAGAAAGCGAGCTCTTCGGCGGCCCTGAACGCACTTCGCCCGCGGGGCGGATCGTCGCCCAACCCGGTGACGAAGAAGGCGACGCCGGTTCCGTGCGCCCGGTCGAGCCATAGGCCCGAGCGAAGCCCGTAGGCATCGCCGGCATGGCCGACGCGAGTGATCCCATCGCCGGCCGGATCGTCGCTGCACCCCCTCGCCGGAGTCGGGATGGTCTGGGTGGCGAGTCCGTACGTGCAGTAGAAGCCGTGGTCCGTGTCGCCGTTGCGCCCGTCGAAACGCCATACGGGAGAGAACATTGCCTCGACCGATTGGGACGAGAGGATTTGGGCGCCGTCCAGTGTTCCGCCGTTGAGCAGCATGCGGCCGACGCGCTCCAGCCCGCGGACGGAAATCCTGAGGCCGCCCTGGGGAGCGAACAGCGATCCGTTCTCTCCTAGCCGCCAAAGGGACAGGTCGCAGGGCTTGCCCTCCTTGACGAACACGGGGCAGGCGGGGCGCTTGCCGTGCAGGTCGTCCTTCACCGGCTTGCCGTCGGGAGCGTCGAGCTCGACGGCGCGCGCTATCGCGGCGTCGCTGCACGTCGGCCAATTGTAGCAGGCGTCGATCTTCATCGGATCGAGCACATTGGCCCGCATCCATATGTCGAAGCGCTCGCCCGTCACTCTTTCGACGATCGAGCCGACGATCGGAAAGTTCATGTTCGAATAAGTGAAATAGCCATCGCCCGGGCCGTGGGTGACGTCCCAAGACTTGGGATTGGCCATTTCTGCCTGGACGGAGCCGCCGAGCGAGATCGCATATTGATCGTCATGATCGCGGACCGAGCTGGTATGCGACAGGAGCTGGCGGAGGGTTATGGCGCGGTCGGAAAAGGCGGGATTCCTCAAGCTCCACCCGAGCCAGCGCGACACGTCGCTGTCGAGGTCGAGCCTGCCAGCTTCGACGAGCTTCATCACACCCACCGCGACGACCAGCTTGCTGACCGACGCAACGCGGACGGGATCGTCGGGGGTGACCGCACGGCCGCTTTGCGGGTCGGCCATGCCTTCCGCGAAAGCGCCCAGCTCGCCGTTCCTGTCGAAGGCGACTCCAGCTTGCGCCAGCGGGACCGGCGGGAGCCGGACGCTTGTGCAACCGGCAAGCGCGAAGGCGGCGAGAATGGAGAGGGCCCACCTCATGGCGCGATCACGTTCAACGCCTTCGGCCGGATCTTGTACTTCAGCGGCGGCTTCATATGCAGGGTCTCCCCGTCGAGCGACACCGCCATCTTCGAGTGGCGGCTGTCGACCTTCAACGTCTTCACGCCATCGATCTGCGCAGCGTCCTCGCGGCGGGCGCGGCCGAACAAGGCCCGGACGCTGGCCAGGCAGAAGCCCAGTCGCGATTTCCTCCGAAGGACGAGCACGAACAGCTCGCCGCGGTCGATCGCTTCCCTGGTCCCGGCGCCGGGCATTTCCAGGCGATATGCGTTGTTGCCGACGAACAGCAGAGGCGTATCGACCACAGCGGTCTGGTTGTTGACCGTCAGCCTCAGCCTCCGGCTCGAGAATCGCAACAGGGTCCGCGTTGCTGCGACCGCCATCGCCCAGCGCTTGCTTCGGCCCAGGTCGGACTGCTGCGCCTCGCGGTCGAGGACCATCAGCGGGTAGAGCCCGACTGCGCTGTTGTTGACGAATACCCGCCCGTTGACCTCCGCGAGGTCGACCGGCCGCGCCTTGCCAGTGGCGATCAGCTTCGCAGCCTCTGCAAGGTCGGTCGGGATTTTGAGGTCGCGCGCAAAGTGGTTCAGCGTTCCGAGCGGAAGGACCCCCAAACAACTCTTCGTTCCAGCAAGCACTCCGGCGACGCAGCTGATGGTGCCGTCGCCGCCGCCGGCGATCACCAGCCGGGCGCCCTTGGCGACCGCGGCCTTTGCAGCCTTCGCGATGTGCCTGCCTTCAAGCCATTGGACGTCGCCCTCAATCCCGGCCGAGGCGAGCGCGTCTTCGATCGCCGGCCGTTCGCCGACCGAGCCGCCGCCTCGGTTGATGAGGATTGCCGCCTTCATCGGGCTGCCGAGGGTTGAAGCGGGGTCAGGACTCCTTCGCCGTGCACTCGCCGACGCGCTTGGCATCGACCTTGATCTTCATCGATACGTTCGCGGCCGACTGGCCCCCCTCCATCGTGGAGGTCATTTGCATGGTGTAGGCCTCTCCGGAATAAGTGCCGTTCATTTCCATGACCTGCGTCGACCCGTTCTGCGTGCAGTGCATTTCCGCGTCGATCTTGCCGTGGCCCATCTTGAAATGGTCGTAGCGGCACTGGTCGTTACCGCCGAAGAACTTTGCCCTGGGCTGCTTGGCTTCTTCTGGAGTCAGGCAGGTTTCGGTTGTCTGCGTCTGCGCCATCATCTTCTTCATCTGCTCGGCGGCCTGGGGCGGCATTCCAGGCATCGTCATCTGCTCGATGTTGACGGTCGATTGCCATTTGCCGGGACGGATGAATCCTTCGGCCTTGGTTGCCTCGCTGACCTTCTGACTGACCTCCTCGACGCTGGCATTCTTCTCGTTGACCGTCGGCTTCGACCCGCAGGCAGCGAGCGGGAGTATGAGGGTGGCAAATAGGATCGATCGGTGGATCACTTGAGGCTCCCCTGTTTAGCGGCCGCGTTGCGCCCGTTTGACCGCTCCACCATATGCTCAAGGAATGGCGATTCAAATCCGCACCACGCTAGCAGAGCCGGACACCGGCGCGGCCTTCGTGCCGCACAAGCCGGCGCGCCCGGAGAAGGCCGAAGGGGGGCGCAGCTTCGTCATCAAGTCCGACTATGAGCCCGCGGGCGACCAGCCGCAGGCGATCAAGGAGCTGACCGAGGCGGCGCTAGACGGCGAGCGGAGCCAGGTGCTCCTGGGAGTTACCGGCTCCGGTAAGACCTTCACCATGGCCAAGGTCATCGAGACGCTGCAGCGGCCGGCACTGGTTATCGCGCCCAACAAGATCCTCGCCGCCCAGCTTTACGGGGAGTTCAAGAGTTTCTTCCCCGACAATGCGGTCGAATATTTCGTCAGCTATTACGATTACTACCAGCCGGAAGCCTACGTCCCCCGCACCGATACCTACATCGAGAAGGAAAGCTCGGTGAACGAGGCGATCGACCGGATGCGCCACTCGGCGACGCGGTCGCTCCTCGAGCGCGATGACGTAATCATCGTCGCCTCCGTCAGCTGCCTCTACGGCATCGGTTCGGTCGAGACCTATTCGGCGATGACCTTCAGCCTGAAGAAGGGCAGCAGCGAGGATCAGCGCGAGGTCATCCGCAAGCTGGTCGCTCTCCAGTATCGCCGTAACGACCAGTCCTTCGCCCGCGGCAACTTCCGGGTGCGCGGCGACAACCTGGAGATTTTCCCGTCGCACTATGAGGATACGGCGTGGCGGGTGAGCTTCTTCGGGGATGAGATCGAGGAGATCGTCGAGTTCGATCCGTTGACCGGCAAGAAGGCGGCGAGCCTCGACAGCATCAAGGTCTACGCGAACTCACACTATGTGACGCCCGGGCCGACGCTGAAGCAGGCGATGGAAGCGATCAAGCACGAGCTCGCCGAGCGGCTCAAGGAGTTGCAGGCGGAAGGGCGCCTGCTCGAGGCGCAGCGGCTGGAGCAAAGGACCAATTTCGACCTGGAGATGATCGCAGCGACCGGATCGTGCGCGGGCATCGAAAATTACTCGCGCTTCCTGACCGGGCGACTCCCCGGCGAGCCGCCGCCGACTTTGTTCGAATATCTGCCCGACAACGCTTTGCTGTTCGTCGATGAGAGCCATCAGACGGTGCCGCAGATCGGGGCGATGGCGCGCGGCGACCATCGGCGGAAGATCACGCTCGCCGAGTACGGGTTCAGGCTGCCGAGCTGTATCGACAACCGGCCGCTTCGGTTCAACGAATGGGACGCGATGCGCCCGCAGACGACCTTTGTCTCGGCGACTCCCGGGCCATGGGAGATGAACGAGACCGGCGGCGTCTTCTCGGAGCAGGTCATCCGCCCGACCGGGCTCATCGACCCGCCGGTCGAGATCAAACCGGTCGAGGACCAGGTCGACGACCTCATCCACGAGGCGAAGGAGACAGCGCGCAAGGGCTACCGCACGCTGGTCACCACGCTGACCAAGCGCATGGCCGAGGACCTCACCGAGTATCTGCACGAAGCAGGGCTCAAGGTCCGCTACATGCACTCCGACGTGGAGACTTTGGAGCGCATCGAGCTGATCCGCGAGCTACGGCTGGGGGTCTATGACGTGCTCGTGGGTATCAACCTTCTACGAGAAGGTTTGGACATTCCGGAGTGCGGACTCGTCGCGATCCTCGACGCCGACAAGGAAGGCTTCCTCCGGTCCGAAACGTCGCTGATCCAGACGATCGGTCGCGCCGCGCGTAACATCGAAGGCCGGGTGATCCTCTACGCGGACACGAAGACGGGATCGATCGAGCGGGCGCTCGCCGAGACCGACCGCAGGCGTGAAAAGCAGGTGGCCTACAACCAGGAGCACGGGATCACTCCCGAGAGCATCAAGCGCAACGTCCACGACATCATGTCGCACCTGGCGACGCGCGACGGCGTGGTGGTGGATACAGGCGACGAGGAGCGGCCGCATCTCGTCGGGCACAATCTCAAGGCCTACATCGCCGATCTCGAACAGCGAATGCGCAAGGCCGCCGCCGACCTCGAGTTCGAGGAAGCGGCGCGGCTGCGCGACGAGATCCGGCGGCTGGAGGAAGACGAGCTCGGGATCCCGGACCCCGACCGCGTGGCGCCGCGCATCGGCCATTCGACCGAAGGCAAGCCCGGCACCCGCAAGGGCCGGTTCGGCAAGTCGCAGCGGACCAGGTTCGGCGGACGGCGGAGTTAGCCGCGGTCAGCTGACCGGGACGACCTCCGTGCAGGCCCAGTCATAGATCGGCGTGCCGCTGACCGGGTCCTGCTCGACCGGCGCGGCCGCCCTGACCGCGCAGCGAGCGCCGGAACTCCGGCCTACCCCACCGTTGCCGCTGCTTCGGGCAGCGACGTAGAGGCTTGGCGAAGTTCCGCTCGGCTCCGAGTCCAGCTCGATTTGCAGCCGCTTTGGACGGTCGGCTGGGATCTGCATGGACAGGATGCGTGCGCTGGGCTTCACGCGGTCGACAAAGTCGATTCCGAGACCCGGGCCAAGCTCGCTTACGTCCACCGAAACCGGGTCGAGCGCGATATCACACGCATAGTTGAGGTGTATGGTCCGGGGTCCGGCAAAGCGACAGCTGATCGCTCGAAGAGGTTGCCGGCCGGGCCCTAGAATGTCGTCCATGATAAACCTGCCGAACAGCCTTCCGAGCCGGCGATAGCTATCCGCGGAGAGCCGCCACGGCTTTGCGTCGTCGGACCGTTCCGCCTCGAATTGGTAAGATGGGCCGATGCATCGGACGAGCGGATCGGTGTCGGCGGCAGCCAGTTGGGCAGCAGCGGTCGAAGGAAATTTTGCAAGCCGCGCGGCGCCGCGATTGTGCTGCGCCAGGAGCAGCGGGATCCTGTCCCTTTGCCCGGTGATCGCGCACAGGTCCGCCTCATACTGCTCGCGCAATTTCAGGATCGCGTTCCAGTACGCCCGAGACATTCCCTCGGGCGGTTCGTCGTTGCGCGCCTGAGCGAAGCAGAGAGCAAGCACCTGCAGGTCGCGGCCCTCCGCCGCCGCAAGATGCTTCGCCGAGCTGACGATGTTGAGAAGGCTGGTGTGCACCTCGCTTCCGCGCGCGAAGCCTTGCCCGCCGGGTGCGGAAACGAGTTTCGCACCCGGGTGGCCGACTGCGGAAAACAGCATCCTCGGCTTGGCCCCAAAGCGGGCAACGCAATCCGACATGATGACGTCCGCGAGGCCGGAGCAGGGGGTTTCGGTGCGGCGGGCGATCCGCTTTTCGTGGAGCGCTTTCAGTCCGCCGGTGAGCTTTTCTCCCGGCGCTGCGCCGGCACCGAACATCAGCGCGTGTTCCGGATGTTGCGGGCGATCGGTGACGGCCCGCTCCTCGGGGTCGCCGTTTTCGCCAAGCGCCCACGCGTCGCCGAGTACGATGACCATCGGCATGATGTCTTCGCGAAGGGGGAAGTAGCCGCCGCTCGCGTGGTCGAAGCGATACTCGGGCACGCGTGCCGAGGTTGCCGCCTTCTGGATGGCCGCGGCCGTTGTCGACGCAGTCCCGCCTATCTTTGGATTTGACGCGCTCCCGCCCGCGACCGATTCCGCGAATTCGGAAAGCCACGACCCGACCAGCGCCATTCCCGTGCCCGGATTCCAGTGCCGGCCGTCCTCGGCGACGACCAAAGTCGCGCCATGCTCCACGACCCGCGGCGCAAGGTCGAGCGTCGCGAGTCCGAGCCGCTGCGCAACTTCGACGCTGTCGCGCTTGAAGCTCGTGGGCCAGCTAATTGCCCGCCCGTCCGGCATGAAGCGGAAGTTGTGGATGACCATCCCCACCGGCTTGCCGATGCGATCACGAAGCTGGGCGACAAGGTCGGTGGTTTCGTCGACGCCCAGTTCCGTGCAGCGAATGCCGCCGATCAGGTCGGCAAGGTGGATTCCGTCCCATTCCGGCTCGACCAGGCTTTCCTCGAGGGCGGCACCCAGCTCTGCCGCCTTGTCGTGCTGCTGCTTCAGCAGCGCGGTTCGCCACGCTTCGAAGCCTCTCTGCGGTGTCCCGGTCGCCTGGCAATATTCGGTGAAGAACTCGCTCAGCCGGTTCACGTTGAGGATCAAATCTCGGTAGACGAATTCATAGGGCGTGCTGATCTCGATGATCGCGACGTCACATTCTTCAAGGATCTCCGGCGCGTTAGGAGCGGGTTCGAAAAACCCTTCTTCACCCGTGTAGAGGCGCTGCAGGTCGGCCGGAATTGTCTTCGCCCCGGTCAGGAACTCGTGCGCCTGGATCATTGCCCGCGGCGACAAAGTCAGCAGCCAGTTCCGCCTGGCCGAGGCATCGCGATAGCGCCGGTCGAGCCGGCCGTCCTGCGACGCCTGAAGTACGGGATTGTGAAGGTTGCAGCCGCCGAACGGGATCGGCCGGACCAGGCGCGTCGTCTTGCCGTTCATCGGCCCCTATGCCCTTCCGGCGCGCCGCATCGCGCGCGAACTGAACGGTGCTTCGGAGGCAAACTCGAACCCGAGGCTTTCGTACAGCCGGATGGCCGCGCTGTTATCGGACGCCACGTGCAGCCAGACGTCTCCGCCCGCGGCCAGGGTGACGATCCGTTCGACCAACGCCCGGCCGACGCCTTTGCCGCGCGCCGGCGGCGCAACCGCAACCCGCGACAGATATTGGCCACTTCCGTCGATCGGCTCGACCGTCTCGCTGTAGCTGCCGATCGCGGAGCGAAATGCGGTCATGTCGCCTCTGTCGACGTGGCGCATGAGCATCAGGGTGCTCGCCTGCTGCGCCCGCGCCAGTCCTTCGGCGGCATGGGAGGTGACGATTCCCGCCGGATTATCCGCATCACCGGCCATGAACGCATTGGCGAATTCGGACCCGGCAGTCCCGATTGAATCACCCAAAGCGCGGTGAAGCAGGCTGCTTTCAAGCGGCAGCAGAGCGTAGAAGTGAGGGACAGCAGCGGCGAGCATGCCGCCGAGAACCGACTTCAGCGCGTCGTTGCCCAGAAGCGGCGGTTCGTTCGCGGCAACCGCGCTGATTGCCAATCCATCACCCGCCATTGGCCGTCTTCGTCTGGATCGCTTCGATGAGAGCGCCGACGTTCTCCATTTCCATGATCTCGTCCGGGTCGAACATGATGTCGAACTGCTTCTCGACTCCGACGATCAGGCTGACATGCGCGACGCTATCCCACGTCGCCACGTCATCGCTCGTGGTTTCGGCGCTAAGGGTCACAGACTCGTCGCCGAAAATGTCGTCGAATATCGGCTGCAGGTCGGAAAGGATTTCCGCGTCGCTCTTCATTGATTGGGAAACTCCAGATCGTTCTGTTTATTGAGAGTTGAACCAGTCGATTGTCGCTCGGCGGTCCACCTTGTCATTCTCATTCCTGGGCAGCCGGTCGATCAGCCGAATCCGCTGCGGAACCGCATAGGATTCCAGCTTCGACTGGAGGCTGCGCCTGAGCTCTGAATCATCGAACGCCTTGCCATCGGCCTGCTCAACCACCGCGGCCAGGGCTTCGTTGCCGCGATCGGGAAAGACGACGACCATCGGCCAGCCGCACCCTCGGATTGCCGCCGCGATCTCGTCGGTCTCAATCCGATGGCCTCGGATCTTCACCTGGAAATCCAGCCGCTCGCGGAAATAGATGAGTCGGTCGTGGCGCTCCGCCCAATCGCCAGTGAAATAGCCGCGAAGCTCCTTTCCACCCACTTCCACCGGCCGAAATCGCTCGGCGGTCTTCGCCGGATCGCCGAGATATCCCTCGGCAAGCTGTGGGCCGGTGATGACAATCTCCCCTTCATCGGGGTTCGATCCGCCGACGAGGTGAAGCTCCATGCCGTCGATCGGCGGCCCGATCGTCACGGAGCCGCGCACCTTGTCGTCATAGCTTCCGGCCCGAAGCTTCATGTTGGTTACCGAGATCGTCGCCTCGGTCGGTCCATAGGTATTGTGGACCAGGGTTTCGGGCACCGCCGCGAAAATGGCGTCGAGGTGATCCTTCAGCAGCGGCTCGCCGCAGAAGTTGAACAGGCGCACGGACTTGAGGAACCTTTCCTCCGCCTCTCCGGCCTGCATGATCAGGCTCACGACCGATGGCGTGCTGTTCCAGACGGTGATCTTCTCGCGGGCAATGAAGCGCGCAGGGAGGAAGCGGTCGCCTTCGCTCATTAGGGGAACGAGCGTAGCGCCGTAGCAAAGCGCGCCGAAAATATCGGTCATGCTGATATCGAAGGCGATGCTCGGATGCTGGGCGACCCTGTCGCCGGGACGGCAGGCCAGGTCGCGGCCAAGCCAGTCGACGTAATGGTTCAGTGCCGCGCGGGGGATCATCACCCCCTTCGGCAAGCCGGTCGTTCCAGACGTGAAGAGGATGTACGCCAAGTCCGTAGTCCGCCCACTTCCTTCGAAAGGCTCTGGCGGAAGCTGCTGCGGATCGAGGTGTCGAGCGGCGCAGCTTTCGGCCAGCTCCCGCGCCCGATCCCCGCCGACCACCACTTCAGGCTTGAGCAAGTCGGCGATACGCGCAGCCTTTTCTGGTGGCGACGCGAGGTTCAGCGGCGTGTGGGTGCAACCGGCAAGGCCCGAGCCGAGGATTGCGGCATAAACGTCAACGCCAGGAGCAAGCGCGATCAGGACACGCTTCGCGCCGGCTTGGTCGAAGGCGGACGCATACCGCCGGACCAGCAGCTCGAAATCGGCGTAGCTGAACTCCTCACGACCGGCCTTTACGGCAGTTTCGCGTGGATTTGCCGCCGCTGCTTCGAGGAATCTGCTTACGTAGTCTACGCCGGATGCGGTACTCGCCACGCACTTGCCCTGAATATCTTGGAAAATCGCCGCTTGGCGGCGGGCGCTGCCTAACCTGCCGAAAGTTAGGCGTCTACCCCCGAACAGGTCCGGTCCCGGCGGAATGTTGTGGCGGGCGGCGGGGTTAGCGCCGCCCGCTCAAATCAACTCAGCGAAGAACGCCCTTCTTTTGCGCATTCCAGCTGTACCACGCCAGGAAAGCGGCAATTGCGATGATGATGTAGGGCATCACGGCGCCCGCCCCTTCGTGCATGGCTGCGGGGCCACCCGGATTCGCGATCTGGTATCCAAGGCCAAGCACCGCGCCGATAAGCGACAGCACAAAGGCCCAGACCGCGTACCGACTGCGCATCAGCAGCAGGATCGACCCGATGAGGCCTCCCCAGACACCAAAGGCCCAGCCGGACTGCGCCCACACCGGGAAGCTGTCGATATATGCCAGGACTTCATTGGGGTCGGTCCCGGGCATCATGCTTTCGAAATAATGCGTGTCACGCATGCGGGTCATCACATAGTCGTAGCAGCCGATCCCGTTCCAGATCAGCGCGAGGATTCCGACAATCCACAGATGTACGGGCGTCCGCCCTTGAGCAGTCGTCGCCATTGCTGTTCCCCCTCCATCGACAGCGCCCCCGCGCTGCCGAATGGAGGAGGCTCCGAAACGAAATTGAAGTCAAGCGCCGGTCAGAAGCCGATCCGCACTCCAAGATGGGCCGACACTTCATTGCCCTGCTTCTTGCCGACCGTCGTCGAAATCGCTCCCTGAAGGTCGACCGCGCCGAGGATCGAGGCAGAGGCACCCCCGGTCAGGCGACCGTAGATCTTGGTCGACCGGTCCGGATATTCGAAGTGGTTGACGATCACCGGCGCGCTCGTCTGCGAGTAAAAGATCGTGCGGCCGTCGCCGATCAGGTCCTTCTCCAGCAGGGCCGAGGCATAGGGGTGGATCGAGCCTGCGATCGGCACTCCGACGCCCGCGCGGACTTCGACGCCGGCATTGGCGGTCAGCGCCTCGAACGTCTGCTTGGACACGTTGAGGGTCAGCGCGGCATCGCCCTGCTCGGTGTAGGCATCAACCTTCGCTTTGGCATAATCGGCGCCGATCACCGGCCCAAAGCTCAGTCCTCCGAGCGGCATGACAAAGCCCGCCTTAGCGCCCGCGAGCACGTGGCTTCCGTCCGGGTTGGCGGTCATGTTGTCGATGACGCCGGTGCGGCTGAGCTTGTGCTTGTCCTTGCCGTAGCCGACGTGCGCCTGGGCGAAGAGCGGCCCGAAAGCGGAGCCTGCATAAGCACCGATCTGGTAGCTTCGGCCGTTCTCGCGGAACGCGTCATTTCCGAAGCGGACCCGGGGCCGCGAATAATTGACGGCCACGCCGGCGACCCCGGCCACAAGCCCGACTTCCGCTCCGGCGGTGACCCCGACACCGTCGATGTCGAAAGGATCGTTGGTCTGGCTGAAGGGAACGTCGCGCGCGAAGGCGTCACCGATGATGAACGTGTGGAAGCCCGGCATCGCTGCCCGGCCGCCGAGGTCGGTCCTGAAGGACAGGGTCCGGCCGAACTGGCGTGCGGTATCGAGTCCCAGGTCGCTCGGCGCCTGAAGGGTCAGCGGCGCTTCCAGCTGGGTGGCGACGTAATGGGCGACGATCGCGTAGGCGGCGGAGGTCAGGTGCAATCCATCCACGTAGAAGAGGAACTGGTTCGTGTAATTGGAATCACCGATGCACTGGGGTCCGGGGGAGCAGGGACCGGTGTTGGTCAGCCCATAGGCCGCGGGATCGGCCTTGATCCTCGCACCGACCAAGGTGAGGTCGAGATAGTGGACGGTGACTCCGTCCGCGGCATAGCCAGCAAGGACCGGCTGAATGCTCGTGTTGAACGTCGTGGAAAAGGCATTGCGGACCGCTTGCGCGTTCGGGTCGCCGGCGATTTCCGGAAGAACTGCAGTATTTCCCGCAAGAAAGCTGATGTTCTGGGCGCCGGCATTGACCAGCGCATTCATACCTGCCGTGGCGAAAGCGACAGATCCGGCAGCCGCCGTCGGTGCGCCTGCCAGCGTGCCGCCGCCCTTTTGATAGGAACGGGCGTCGTTGCCGCCGATCGACAGGGTCACGAGGTCGCCCTCGTCCAGAGTTCCAGAGACCGTTGGAAAGGGGCCGACGCCGCCACCTGCAAGGAAGGCATTCCATTCGGTCACGAAGCCTGGGAGGCCGGGGCCGTTGACGTTCGTGTTGTCGGTATTGGCCCCGCCCAGCGCGAAATTGTCGACCGGCGCATTCAGGATCTGCGACAGCGTGTCGATGTAGTTGGTGCCGCCCGAGAAGCGGCCGGTCGGGTAGACGAGCTGAAGCTGGTCCTTCGTCGCCTGGTCCACGAACGGGCTGGCTAGCAGGATCTGAATGATATTGTTGTCGTCCGCATAGCTGTCGCCGAACGCGACGATGTGGTTGATCCGCTGCGCGGATGCGGGCGTGGCAAAGGCGGCGAAAGCAGCGATCGAGGCGCCGACCAGCGACCGCGCGACAATGTGACGGAACGACATAGAGTGAACCCTCCTCGGCGCCGCAACGGCGACGCCCCCGAGGGAGGACTATGGACGCGGCTGCGGCGGGCGCAAGTCGCGCAAAAGCCACAGCTTCCCGGAAAACAGCAATCGCGAAGACGTTTGGCGCTTCGCTTACAAAAGGCCAAACGAGGCGTTCAGCGCGAAGCAACGCGAACTATTCCATCACTGCGGCGTTCAGCGAGAAACAACCGTTCTGGAGTGCCGGTACCCGGCGCAAATTATGCACAAGAAAATGCGACTCATCCTCGGCGCTTCGGCGTTGATAGCAGCGGCGCCGCTCTATGCCGCCGCCTTTCCGCAGGGCGACGAACCCATCGCCGTACCACGCACGATCCGTCAGGGAATCGACTTCGTCTATGTCGACCCGGATCTTAACAACGTTGCCAAGCGGCATCAGCGGCCGGTCAACTGGCTGCTAAGGACTATCGGCCTCGATTGGGGCGGACGCCGCGATCAGCCGAACCCGGTCTTCGTCGCCCTCGCGCAGGGGCTGCAGAAATATCAGGCGACCTGGGGCCGGCTTCCGCAAATCAAGGTTCCGGCCGGGCCGACGCTCAAGCATGGCTCGACGGGCCGCCGGGTGGAGCTTCTTCGAACCCGTCTCGGTCTATCACCGGCCGGCGGCTACGACTCGCGGCTTCAAGAAGCCGTTAGGTCGTACCAGCTCGTTCACGGCCTCGAGCCGGCTGACGGGATCGCCGGACGGGGGACGATCGCCTCTCTCAACCGCGGCGCAATGTATTACGCTCGCAGAATCGCGATCAACATGGAGCGCGCCCACCGCCTCCCGAACGCGGGCACGTTCGACCGGTACGTAGTCGTCGATTCCGGCGCTGCCGAGGCCTATCTGTTCAACCGCGACCGGGTCGCGGACGGGATGCGGGTCGTCGTCGGATCGACCAAGACCAAGACACCGATGATGGCGGTGATCCTCCGCGATGCGAAGGCGAACCCGTACTGGAACGTACCTCCAGAGCTGATCAAGTCGCTGACCGCCAAGCGGATTCAGCAGGACGGCCTCTCCTACCTGAAGAACTTCCATTATGAGGTGCTTTCCGACTGGAGCGGCAACGGCCACCCGGTCGACCCCGCCAAGGTGAACTGGAAGGCGATCGCATCGGGCAAACAGAAGCCCACGGTGCTCGTCCGTCAGCTTCCCGGGCCGTGGAATTCGATGGGCGAGATGAAGTTCGAGATGCCCAACGATTACGGCATCTATCTTCACGACACTCCGCACAAGGAGCTGTTCAGCCAGTCCGACCGCTGGGTCAGCAACGGGTGCATCAGGTTGGAAGATTACAAGCGTTTCGCCACCTGGGTGTTCGGCGGAGTCCCGCAGGCCAGCACCCCGCTCGAGCAAACTTTCCCGGTGCCGCGGCCCGTGCCGGTCTATCTGACCTACCTGACGGTGGTGTCGAAAGGGAACGGCATTGTCTTCCGGCCCGACCCCTACGGCTTCGACGCTCTGGCGATGCCGCAGATGTTCGGCCCGGCGCGGGAGATGGCGTCAATCGACTAGCGGGAGCGTTCCTTCGACAGGCGGGAGAGCAGGATCGCGGTCCGCTTCGCCTGCTTGAAGATCGACGGGATATCCACCGTCTCGCCAGGTGCATGCGAGCCGTCTCCCGAAGCGCCCATTCCGGCAAGCGAGTCCACGTCGGCGGCGACAAAACTGATGTCGCCTGCCCCGCGCTGCGAGGGCGGAAGCTCGCCCATTTCAGGCAACCCCATGTCGCGGTTGACGGTGTTGACCTTGGTCAGGATCGCGCGGTTGCCCTCCGTCGGGGCCATTGGCGGATAGTCGCCGGGATCGAAGCTCAGCACGGAGGTGGTTCCGGGGAGCGGGTGGGCGACGATCGCCTGCATCTTCGCCTTGGTCCGGTCGATCTGGTCCTGGGTCAGCGCCCGAAGGTCGCCGCGGGCGATCGCTGTGCCGGCGATGATGTTGGTCTTTCCGCTCGCCTCACCGGTGAGGCCCCCGTCCTGGAGCTCCGCAGCGGCGCCGCCCGTGACCAGCCCCACGTTGTAGGTGAGGTTCTGTTCGGGAAGCTCACGGCGGAACTCGTCGAGCACCCGCGCCAGCTCGTAAATCGCACCGTAACCGACTCCTGGAGCGAAGATTCCGCTCGAGTGCGCAGACTTTCCGCTGATGGTGAGAGTCCAGCTTCCCGAGCTTCGGCGAGCGGTTGAACCCATGTCGAGGCCCTTGTCGACAGCCAGAGGCTCGAAATCGATCGCGACGTCGGCGCGCTTGCCTTCGCGAACCAGAGCCGCGCGCGAGATCGAAATGGGGTTGCCCGCGTCCTCCTCATCGCCGCTCATGAACACGGTGATGTCGGCGTTGCGAAGCGTTCCGGCCGCCTTCATCGCGCGAAGCGCCGCGACGATCACCGCCATGCCGCCTTTGTCGTCGCTCGATCCCGGGCCGACGCCGGTGTCGCCCTTCACCTCCCAATGCTGGAACGGTGAGCTCTTCTCGAACACCGTGTCGAGATGGGCGATCAGAAGCAGCTTCTTGCCGCGCCCCTTGTGGTAAGCGACCAGGTGCCCGGCGCGGTCCGCGCCGGTTTCCTCCTCCCAGCGCACCTTGAAGCCGAGCGGCTCGAACTCCGAGCGGAGCATCTCTCCGACCGAGCGCACACCGACGAAGTTCATCGTCCCGCTGTTCTGCTCGACCCAGCGCCCGAGCATCGCAACCGTCCGGTCACGCTCTGAATCGACAGCCCCAATCATCGCCTGCTCGGCGGGCGAGAGTTGGGCCGCGGCGGGGGAGGCAAAAGCGGCCAGTGCGGCCGCTGCGGCCAGGCAGAGGGAACGAAGCAAAGTCACTGGCGGGAACCTTTCACTGCGGCTGCCATCAAATTGGGCGAGAGCGACACGGACTCCCGACGCTCCACAAGGAGGATAGAATGAAATTTGCATTGCCAGCGATCGTCGCGGCCGGCGCACTCGCGTTCAGCGGGATTGCCGTGGCCGCCGACGGGCCTTCTGATCCGCAAATCGCGCACATCGCCTACACCGCCGGCAACATCGACGTCGCCGCGGCGAAGCAGGCGCTGGCCAAGTCGCACAATGTTGCGGTCCGCGAATTCGCAAGCGAGATGGTCCGTGACCATGAGGCGGTTAATGACAAGGCGCTCGCGCTCGTCAAGGAGCTGAAGGTCACGCCGGAGGACAATGCGACGAGCCAGGCTCTGAACAAGGGCGCGGCGGAAGAGATGAAGAAGTTGGCGGCGCTAAACGGCGCAGCCTTCGACAAGGCCTACGTCCAGAACGAGGTCGCCTTCCACGCGACGGTCAACGGAGCGCTCAAGTCGACCCTGATCCCGTCGGCGGACAACGCTCAGCTCAAGTCGCTCCTCGAAACCGGCCTCACACTGTTCGGCGAGCACCAGATGCATGCCGAGCACCTGGCTGCGACGCTCAAGTAAGGGATCTTATTATGCGGCGACTTTCACCTGTTCTCGCCGCGGCTGCGTGGGCCCTGCTGCTGACTTCAGCCCCTGCGGCAGCGGCTCCACGCAGCTATACGATCGTGGTCGACAAGATGAAGTTCGGAGCGCTTCCGACGACGGTTCGCGCCGGCGACATCATCGTCTGGGACAATCGCGACATGTTCCGCCACAGCGCGACGGCAAAGGGCGCGTTCGATATCGACCTTCCAGCCGGCAAGGTCGTGAAGGTCAGGATGAAGCGCGACGGCACCTTCGCCTTCATCTGCAAATACCACCCCGGGATGAAGGGTGTATTGAAGGTGGCTCGATGAGCGCTCAACCGCATATGGATTATTCGGCAGTTGGCGACGTCGAGCTGGCTCGGCTGTGCAAGAGCCGCGACCGCAGGGCGATGCGGCACCTGATCACCGCCAACAACCAACGGCTGTTCCGAACGGCGTGGAGCATTCTCAAGGACCGAAGCGACGCCGAGGAGGCGGTCCAGGCCGGCTATGCAAGCGCCTTTGCGGCGATGGATAGCTTTGAAGGGCGGTCGTCCCTCAGCACGTGGCTGACCCGGATCGTCGTCAACGAGGCGCTCGGACGGCTCCGGTCGCAGCGGCGTAAACGCGAGTATCTGGAAAGCGAAGGTGTGGCCTTGCTCGATACCTACAGGGAGCGGCTGGCGCAGGCGTCGGCGGAACCGGCACCGGATGCGACCGTCGCCCGAGAGCAGCTTCGGAAGCTGATCGAGCGGGCGGTCGCCGACCTGTCCGACGGTTTCCGGTCGGTATTCGTGCTCCGCGAGATCGAAGGGCTGAGCATCGAGGAAACAGCGGAAGTGCTCGCTATTCCGCCGGCAACGGTGAAGACGAGGCTCCACCGGGCAAGAGCCAAGCTGCAGGAGGCGCTGGCGCCCGAAGTCAAAGGCGCCTTGTGCGGAAGCTTCCCCTTCGCCGGCGCCGACTGTGCGGCGCTTACGGAGCGGGTGATGGCAGCCCTCGACTAACCAGCCGAACACGAACAACTTTCCTACAGCGAACCAATTTGGTTCATAGCAGCTCGACTCGGCAACCGGGAGGAGCTGCTTCGTGGAAATTGACGACCTGATTGATGCGCTGATCGAGCGCGAGGGCGGATATGCGAACCACCCGTCCGACCGCGGCGGGCCGACCAAATATGGGATCACCGAGGCGGTGGCACGGGCCCACGGCTATGCGGGCGCCATGCGCGATCTTCCGCGCGACGAAGCCGCGGCGATTTACAAGCGGCTCTACTGGCTGAGGCCGCGCTTCGACCAAGTGGCCAAAAGGTCGGGGGCGGTGGCCGCCGAGCTGTTCGACACAGGCGCCAACATGGGCCCTGCGGTCGCGGCTACATTCCTCCAGCGCGCGCTGTCGGCGCTCAATCGCGATCGCAAGGATTATGCGGACCTGGTCCCGGACGGGCGTATCGGCGCGGCGACCCTGGCAGCGCTCGACACCTTTCTCCAGCTACGCGGCAAAACGACCGGCGAAAGCGTGCTCCTTCGAGCGCTCGATGCGCTTCAGGGCGAGCGGTACATCCGCCTCGCCGAGCGCCGTCCGGCCAACGAGGCCTTCCTCTACGGGTGGTTGGCAAACCGTATTGGTTAACAACCTGTCATCAAACACACCAAACCTCAGATCCGTCAACTTCCCTAGGAGAAATCCAGCAATGGCTTTGCTCGATGCAATCATCGGACCCGTTTCCAAGCTTCTCGACCGTATTATTCCCGATCCGCAGGCGCGCGACCGCGCCAAGCTCGAGCTGCTGAAGCTCCAGGGCGACCAGGAAGCTTCTGCAATCGCCACCCAGATGCAGGCAATCGTCGCCGAAGCACAGTCGCCGGATCCATGGACGAGCAGGGCCCGGCCGAGCTTTCTCTACGTGATGTACGCCCTCATCCTTTGGTCGATCCCGATGGGCCTGATCGCCGCCGCCAAGCCCGACGTTGCGAGCGCGATCGGTAGCGGGATGACCAGCTATCTGCGCGGCCTTCCGGACGAGCTCTACACGCTCTTCGGCACCGGCTACCTCGGCTATACGGCAGCGCGGACGTGGCAGAAGGTCAAAGGCGCCTGACCGTCCCCTCATAACGAGCAGGCCGCCGGCGCAGCTGCGGGGAGCTTGCAAGGGCTGGCGCGGCGTCGCAGACCATCGGGATGAAGAAACACATCCTCGCTCTCGCGCTCGTCGCGGCAGCTTCGGCGTTTCCGCCGGCGGCGGTTGCCGCTCCGGCTGAAGCGGCACCGATCGACGCCCAACAGGCGGTGGCGGAGATCGACCGGCAGATGACCGAAGCGGCCGCGAAGGGCTTCGGCGGCGCCGTGGTCATCGAGCAGGGCGGTAAGATGCTTCTGGCCAAGGGCTACGGATTCGCCGACCGCGAGCGGAAGGTGCCCTTCACTCCCGACACGGTCGCGCAGATCGGCTCGATCACGAAGAGCCAGACGGCTGCAGCGCTGGCGACCTTGGTCGCGGAGGGCAGGGTATCGCTGTCCGACCCGGTTTCGAAGTTCGTTCCCGAGGCGCGGGAGCCGGGCCGCTCACGGACCGTCGCGCAGCTTGTCTCGCACAGCTCGGGGCTACTCGACAGCTGCACCGACGATTTCGCCGAGCAGTCGGAGGCGATGCTGGTTGGCGACTGCCTTGCGCGTCCGCTGGCGCACGCGCCGGGCGAGGATAATTACTCCAACATGGGCTACTCCACGCTCGCGCTGATCATCCAGCGAGTGACCGGGAAGAATTGGGAGGAGGCGGTTCGCGAGCGCGTCTGGTATCCGCTCGGCATGAAGGACATCGGCTTTTATTTCCGCGGCCAGCCCGACGAGCTGTTCGCCCACGGCTATCTGAAGAACGCCAAGCAGCCGGTGATTGCGCAGTCGATCGCCAAGCTCGGCGGTAACGACTGGGCGCTTCGGGGCAACGGCGGAATCCAGGCTTCGTCGAAAGCGATGGTCCGCTTCATCGACGGTGTCGTCGATGGCGGTTTGCCGGCCGAAGCGCGCAAGTTGATCATGGCACCGGTTCCGGGGCAGTCCGGCGAGGTCCGCGAAGGATTCGGCTTCGCCTTTCGATACAATGACGACGGATCGCTCTACCGGATGGGGCACGCCGGTTCCGACGGGACTTTCTTCTCATATCTCTGCTGGTTTCCGGCGAACGACGTCCGCATCTATTTCGTCGGGAACAACGGCGAACCGGAAGTGAAGCCGGTTCTCCAACTTGTGCTCAAACCTGCGGCGCACATCGCGCCGTCCGCGACCCGTCCGACACGATGAAACCGGAGCGGATGGCCGCGTTCACCGATGCGGTGTTCGCCATTGTCATCACCCTAATGGTGCTCGAGCTGCGCGTACCCGAAGGAACAGGGCTTGCAGCGCTGAAGCCCGAGCTTCCGCTGTTCGGCACTTACGTGCTCTCGTTCGTCTACCTCGGCCTCTACTGGAACAACCACCATCACATGCTGCAGTCGGCGAAGCGGGTGGACGGGGCTGTGCTCTGGTCCAATCTCGGCCTGCTGTTCTGGCTCAGCCTGTTCCCGTTCGTGATTCGCTGGGTGGGCGAGGGCGGAGTGACAACGTTGCCGGTGGCCGCGTTCGGGGTCGTCCTGTTCATGGCGGCGCTGTTCTACCTTATCCTCGAAAAGGCGCTGATGGCCGTCGAAGGCGAACAGTCCTCTATCGCGGCCGCGCTCGGCTCCGAGCGCAAGGAATGGCTGAGCCTCGCTCTCTATGCAGCGGGGCTGGCGAGCGCGTTCCTGCTGTCGCCCTACGTTTCGGTGGCGCTTTATGTCGCGGTCGCGATCATGTGGCTGTTGCCTGACCGTCGCTTCGAGCGCCGCTTGTAAGAGGCGAAAGCGCGTCCCACCTCCACGTCAACGACTGAACTGGAGACGAAATGGACAGCTGGCACGGAACGACGATCCTCGGCGTGAAGAAGGACGGAAAGACCGTCATCGCCGGCGACGGGCAGGTGTCGCTGGGCAACACGGTCATCAAGCCCAACGCCAAGAAAGTCCGCAGGCTGGGCGAGGACGGAGCCGTGATCGGCGGCTTCGCCGGAGCGACCGCGGATGCATTCACCCTGTTCGAGCGGCTGGAAGGCAAGCTCGAGCAATTTCACGGGCAGCTCCTGCGCGCTGCTGTCGAGCTCGCCAAGGACTGGCGGATGGACAAATATCTTCGCAACCTGGAGGCGATGATGATCGTCGCCGACAAGGATTCGATGCTGATCCTGACCGGCAACGGCGATGTCCTCGAGCCCGAAGGCGGCGTTGCCGCGATCGGGTCGGGCGGCAATTATGCGCTCGCGGCCGCGCGGGCTCTGACCGAGTACGAGCCGGACCCCGAGAAGCTCGCCCGCCGGGCGATGGCGATCGCCGCGGAGGTCTGCGTCTTCACCAACGACCAGCTGACGATCGAGACGGTCGGTAAGTGACGCGCTTGAAGGGCGGGTGCGCCGCTCCAATCTACTCATCATGAATTACCAGGCTCCAATAGCCGAAGGCGGGGCGGCCGACATGCTCAAGGACAAGCTGACGCCCAAGGCGATCGTCGCGGCTCTCGACGAGCATATCGTCGGCCAGGACGACGCGAAGAAGGCGGTCGCGGTCGCCCTTCGCAATCGCTGGCGGCGGCAGCAGCTCAGCCCCGAGCTTCGCGAAGAGGTCACTCCCAAGAACATTCTGATGATCGGGCCGACCGGCTGCGGAAAGACCGAGATCAGCCGCCGCCTTGCACGGCTCGCGGACGCTCCGTTTGTGAAGGTCGAGGCAACCAAGTTCACCGAGGTCGGCTATGTCGGCCGCGACGTCGAGCAGATCGCCCGCGACCTCGTCGAGGAAGCGGTGCGGCTGGAGCGTGAGAGGCGGCGCGAGAAGGTCCGCAAGGCCGCAGAGGATGCGGCGATGGACAGGCTTCTCGATGCGCTGACCGGCAAGGGATCGAGCACTGCGACCCGCGACAGCTTCCGCCAGCGATTCGAGGAAGGAAGCCTCGAAAAAGCCGAAGTCGAGATCGAGGTCGAAGACACGCCCGCAGCTCCGTTCGAAATTCCCGGAATGGGCGCCCAGGTGTTCGACCTGAAGTCGCTGATGGGCAAGGCGATGGGCGGCGGCCAGCGCACCCGCCGCAAGCTAAAGGTTCCGGACGCCTTCGCTCGGCTTACCGAGGAAGAGGCGGACAAGCGCGTCGATCCCGACGACATCAACCGGGTCGCTCTGGCGGATGCCGAAGCCAACGGAATCGTCTTCCTCGACGAGATCGACAAGATCGCGGTCAGCGACGTACGCGGCGGATCGATCAGCCGCGAGGGAGTCCAGCGCGACCTCCTTCCGTTGATCGAGGGCACGACGGTCGCCACCAAATATGGGCCGCTGAAGACCGACCACATCCTCTTCATCGCTTCCGGCGCCTTCCACATCGCCAAGCCCGCCGACCTTCTGCCGGAGCTCCAGGGGCGACTCCCGATTCGGGTTGAGCTCAAGGCGCTGACGGAAGAGGATTTCGTCCGCATCCTGTCGCAGACCCGCGCAAGCCTGACCGAGCAGTACAAGGCGCTGCTCGGAACCGAGGAGGTCACGATCGACTTCACCGAGGACGGTATCGCCGGTCTCGCGCGCATCGCCGCTGAAGTGAACGACGCGGTGGAGAATATCGGCGCGCGGCGGCTTCAGACGGTGATGGAGAAATTGCTCGAGGACGTCAGCTTCTCGGCCGAGGACCGCAAGGGCGAGACGCTGACGATCGACGCCGCCTTCGTTGACGCCCAGCTCGCCGGAATCGCGAAGAACGCCGACCTCAGCCGCTACGTTCTGTAACTTTGCGATATCTCCACAGCAGCCCCGGGACGAAGGGCGGCCAAAGGCTGGTCTTCACGCCCGCGAGGCGAAGCTTGTCGGCGGTCCAGGCATTGCAGGTGGTGAGCGCGTTGAAGCCGCCGCCGGCCCAGTAGAAAGAATCGCAGCAATCGTAGCCCGGGTGGTCGATCCGCACCGGCCTGCCTTCGTCGTCAAGCCGGAAGTCGGCGCGGAGCGCTGCCCACAGCCGGCGATATTCCTCGGGCCGCAGGCGAATCTGCCGCTCGGCGTAGGAGGGGTCGTCAATCCACTCGACGTGGAGCACCCGCCGGCTTCCGGTCAGCACCGCCCAGATTGTAGCGGGCCGGATGTCCCACCAGGTCGGCGTCTGTAGGTAGACCCGCTCCTCGCCCGATCCGAACGCGACCCAGCCCGCATCGGCAGGAGCCGCGGCCGCGTCGCTCCGGCGAAGGACTGTCGACCAGTCGAGCCCTGCGGCGCGCGCCGGCATAATGATGTCGCTGTGGAGGCCATTGTCGGCGAGGTAGATGGTGATTCCGTGCTCGGGCTCGGCCCACCCCCGATTCAGCGGAACGAAGGAGCCAATCAGCGCTGCGAGCATATAGGCGGCCGGGATAGCCAGCAGCGCGGTCAGGATTCGCCCCGTGACCGTCGTCCGCTTCGACCGGTGTCGCCGCTTGCGCTTGCGTTCGCTCATGCCCCTGCCTAGATGCGCGTCACCGTCACAACAACGGCAGTCGGGGCGTAGCGCAGCCTGGTAGCGCATCACACTGGGGGTGTGGAGGTCGCTGGTTCGAATCCAGTCGCCCCGACCATCCTTTCAAGGAAAGCTTTCCTCCGAGAATGTCCATACAACCCATACTGATATCGACAGCCGCAGCGGCTTCCGCTCCACAGGCCGGAGGCGCTTCGGCGATGCTGGTCGGAATCCTTCCGTGGATCCTGATTTTCGTGATCTTCTACGTGCTTCTGATCCGCCCTCAGCAGAGGCGGGCGAAGGAGCACCAGAACGAGATCGCCGCAGTCAAGAAGGGCGACGACGTCGTCACCGGCGGCGGGCTCATCGGCCGGGTCGTGAAGGTGTCGGACACCGAGGTCGAGGTCGAGATCGCCCAGGGCGTCAGGGTCCGGGCGGTCAAGTCCACGCTGACCCAGGTGGTCAAGCCCAAAGCCAAGCCCGCGAACGACTAGGGCGTAGGCGGTGCTCGATTTTCCCCGCTGGAAGGTGCTTTCGATCTGGGGGCTGGTGCTGCTCGGGATCCTATTCTCGATTCCCAGCCTCATCCCGCCCAGTTCGCGCCACCTTTGGCCGTCTTTCCTTCCGCACTCGACGATCAGCCTCGGCCTCGATCTCGCGGGCGGAAGCCATCTTCTTCTCGAAGCGGATCTCCAGGACCTGACCAAGCAGCGCCTCCAGACAATGGAGGACACGGTCAGCAGCGAGATGGGCCGGGGCGAGCCGCGAATCGGAATCTCCGACGTCTCCACCAGCGGCGGGCGAGTGTCGTTTCTCGTCACCGATCCGACGCAGGTCGATGCCGCGGTCGAACGGATGCGCGCGGTAACCCAGGGCGTCGGCCTGACCGGAACACGCGACTGGGATGTAGGGGTCGTCGACCTCAACCGAATCGTCCTGACCCCGACCAAGTCCGGGACCGACCAGTCTCTCAAGAACGCAATGAGCGTCGCCCGCGACGTCGTCCGCCGCCGCATCGATCCGGGCGGAACCAAGGAAATCACGGTCATCACCGAAGGCAATGACCGGATCTTGGTACAGGTGCCTGGCGTCGAAAATCCCGAGGAGCTCAAGCGGCTGATCGGGCAGACCGCTCGCCTCGAATTCAAGCTCGTCGACCTTTCGGCCGACCCCGCGCAGGTGCAGCAGGGACATGCGCCAGCGGGAAGCCAGGTGCTTCCCATGGCCGAGGGCGGAAGCTTCATCGCGCTCAAGCGCCGGGTGATCGTTTCCGGCGACCAGCTCGAGAATGCCCGGCAGGGCTTCGATCAGGACGGCCGGCCGGTCGTCGAGATCAAGTTCGACGCCGACGGAGCGCGGCGATTCGGGCGAGTGACCCAGGAGAACGTCAATAAGCCCTTCGCGATTATTCTCGACGACAAGGTGCTGTCGGCTCCGAACATCAACGAGCCGATCCTTGGCGGAAGCGCGCAGATCAGCGGCGGGTTCACCGTCGAAAGCGCCAATGAGCTGGCGATCTCGCTCGCATCGGGCAAGCTTCCGGTGAAACTCAACGTGATCGAGGAGCGCTCGGTCGGTCCGGACCTTGGTGCGGACTCGATCCATAAAGGGGTGGTCGCCAGCCTGATCGGCATCGCCGGCGTCATCCTGTTCATGCTGGTCACCTACGGGCGGTTCGGCGTCTATGCGAACATCGCGCTCATCGTGAACGGCTTCCTGATCCTCGGGATCATGGCAATCTTCAACGCGACCCTGACTCTTCCTGGAATCGCCGGCTTCGTGCTGACGATCGGCGCCGCCGTCGACGCGAACGTCCTGATCAACGAGCGAATACGCGAGGAGCACCGGCGCGGTCGAAAGGTCGTCGACGCGGTCGATACCGGTTACCAGGAGGCGATGCGCGCGATTTACGACGCGAACGTCACCCACGTGATCTCCGCGGCGCTGATGGCCTATTTCGGATCGGGCCCTGTCCGCGGATTCGCGGTCGTTCTCCTCATCGGCGTCGTCACCTCGGTGTTCACCGCCGTTTTCTTCACCCGGATGCTTGTCGCGCAATGGCTACGCCACAAGCGCCCGAAGACGCTCCCGATTTGAGGCTTCGACTATGCGCCTTCTAAAGCTGGTCCCGGATCACACGAACGTCGACTTCATGCGGTGGCGCAACGTCGCCGTCGTGGTTTCGACGCTGATGACGATCCTGTCACTGGCCTACACGGCCTATCGCGGGCTCAACATGGGCGTCGACTTCGTCGGCGGTCAGATGATCCGGGTGAGCTTCGCGCAGCCAATCAACGTCGAGCAGTTGCGGTCCCGGGTGGACGGCCTCCAGTTGGGAGAGTCGAGCATCCAGGAATTCGGCGGGCCCAAGACCTACCAGATCCGGCTTCCGAAGGCGTCCGGGGGCGACGCTGCAGCGAACGTGGCGGCCACCCGAGTGAAGACGATGGTGACGTCCTCCTATCCGGGGGCACGGATCGATTCGGTGGAATCGGTGTCCGGGAAGGTGAGCGAGGAGCTCGCCCAGAATGGCGCGATGGCGATCATCTTCGCGATGCTCGGGATCGCGATATACATCTGGATGCGGTTCGAATGGCAGTTCGGGATCGGCGCCCTCATAACCCTCGCCCACGACATCGCGATGACGCTCGGCTTCTTCGCTTTCACCCGGTTGCAAGTCGACCTCAACGTCGTCGCCGCCTTCCTGACGGTGGTCGGCTATTCGTTGAACGACACGGTCGTCATCTACGACCGGATTCGCGAGAATCTGCGGAAATATCGAAAGATGGCGATCCTTCCGCTTCTGAACCTGTCGCTCAACGAAACGCTGGCGCGAACCGTGGTCACCTCGCTGACCGTCCTGATCGCGCTCGCCGTGCTGATGGCGATCGGCCCGGAGGTCATCTTCGGCCTTTCCCTCGCCATCTTCCTGGGCGTAGTGGTCGGCACTTATTCGTCCATCTACGTCTCCACTCCGGTCCTCGTCTGGCTGGGGGTCACACCCGACAGCTTCGTCAAGACGGAAACGGCCGACGGAGCAGCGCCTCAGAACGGCTGATCCGTTCAGCCGAGGTTCGCCTTCTGGCTGCTCACCTACGCTTGCCTGACCCAAAGGCCACGCTAATGAGGATTGCATGTCGAACATGACTCGGATTGCGGCGGTGCTTCTTGCGGCCGCACTCGTGCTCCCGGTGAGCGGTTGCGCGAAGAATCGCGTGAAGGGCGATGCGGGCTACGTCGCCCGCGACGTCAACACGCTCTACGCTCTCGCGAAGAAGCGCCTGGACCAGGGCGATTACGAGCTTGCAGCCAAGCTGTTCGACGAAGTCGAGCGCCAGCACCCCTATTCGGTGTGGGCCAGGCGGGCCCAGATGATGAGCGCATTCAGCTATTACGTGGCCGAGAAATATCCCGACGCGATCAACTCGGCCCAGCGTTTCCTGACGATCCACCCGGGTAACAAGGACGCACCCTACGCGCACTATCTGATCGCGATGAGCTATTATCAGCAGGTCAACGACGTGACCCGCGAGCAGCGCAATACGCAGCTTGCGCTGGACTCCTTCGGGGAGCTCGTAAGGCGCTATCCGGAGAGCCGCTACGCCTCCGACGCGCGGCTTCGGATGGACCTTCTCAACGACCATCTCGCTGGCAAAGAGATGGAGGTCGGGCGCTTCTACGAACGGTCCGGCCACTGGCTCGCCGCGAACCTGAGGTTCCGCAAGGTCGTCGAGGATTTCCAGACCACTAGCCACACGCCCGAGGCTCTGGAGCGGATGGTCGAGACCTATCTCGCGCTCGGAATTCCGCAGGAAGCGCAGAAGGCGGCAGCCGTTCTCGGCGCCAATTATCCCGGCAGCAAATGGTACAAGCGGTCGTACGACCTGATCCAGCGTCACCCGCCGCCGCAGGCACTTCAGGCGCAGGTGCGCTCTGAGCCGCGGCCGGCTGCCGCCCAGCTTCCGCCGGCGCAGCCGGTGGAGCAACCGCCGGCCGAAACGCCGGAGCAGCCACAGGCGCAGCCTCAGGGATGATCGCCGCCGCGACCGCCGGCTAAGATGCTCAGGCAGCTCGCGATCCGCAACGTCGTCCTGATCGACAGCCTCGAGATCGAATTCGATTCGGGCCTCGGAGTGCTGACGGGCGAAACCGGCGCCGGCAAATCCATCCTTCTTGACGCGCTTGGGCTCGCGCTTGGCGACCGAGCCGACACTGCGCTCGTTCGTCAGGGCCAGGACAGCGCATCCGTCTCGGCCGAAATCGAGGTCGGAAGCGACCATCCGGTTGTGGGACTGCTGCGGGAGCAGGGGCTGGAGTGTGATCCCGGCGAGCCGATCCTTTTGAGGCGGAGCGTGAAGAGCGACGGCGGAAGCCGGGCCTTCATCGGAGCGTCGTCGGTGCCAGCGGGCACCATCCGCGAAGCCGCTGCCTCGCTGATCGAAATCCACGGACAGCATGACGACCGAGGCCTGCTGCATCCGCGCGGGCACCGGGCTTTGCTCGACTCCTTCGCGCGGATCGACACGTCGGCGGTCGAGGCGGCCTGGGCCAGGGTCACTGAGATCGAGCATTCGCTGAGCGCGGCGCGAGCGGCCGCCGCCGAGGCGGAGCGCGACCGCGACTATCTGGCGCATGCGGTCGGTGAGATCGACGCTCTCGATCCGCAGGTGGGCGAGGAAACGACTCTCTCGGAAGAGCGATCGGCGATGCAGGCCGGGGCCAAGGCCGGAGAGGCGCTCGAAGGTCTCGACGAACTGCTCGGCGGGTCGGAAGGCGCGCTTGCACAGCTCCGGCAGGCGGCTCGCAAGATCGAGCGGGGGGCGGCCGACCATCCGGCATTGGCGGAGGCACTAGCGGCGCTCGACCGGGCGTTGATCGAGGGTCACGACGCCGAGGACAAGATCGCACGGGCCGCCGAGGCCATGGCCTACGACCCGGAACGCCTGGAAGCGGTCGAGGCGCGGCTGTTCGACATTCGGGGGCTCGCGAGGAAACACCGGGTGGAGCCGGATTCGCTTGCCGACCTCGGGGAAAAGATGCGGGCGCAACTGGCGGAGATCGAGGCGGGCGGCGAACGGATCGAAGCGCTCGACGCCGAGCTGAAGGAGGCACGGCTAGCCTATTCGAAACTGGCCGAAGAGCTGGCACGCAAACGCCGCGACGCGGCGGGTAGGCTGGACGTGGCCGTGGCTGCCGAGCTTGCGCCGCTGAAGCTCGATTCCGCCAAGTTCCGGACGTCCATCGGCCAGGCCGAGCCGGGCCCGACGGGGACCGACAAGGTCGAGTTCGAAGTGTCCACCAACCCCGGCGCGCCGTTCGGCCCGCTGACGAAGATCGCTTCGGGCGGCGAGATGTCGCGGTTCATCCTGGCGCTGAAGGTCGCGCTTGCCGAGGCCGGCAGCGCCGGGACGATGATCTTCGACGAGATCGACCGCGGAGTCGGCGGAGCGGTTGCAAGCGCGATCGGCGAGCGGCTGGCGCGATTGGCCAAGGAGAGCCAGGTGCTGGTCGTCACCCACTCGCCGCAGGTGGCGGCGCGGGCGGCGCATCATTACCGGATCGAGAAGTCGCAGGACGGGGAGTCGATGCGGACGGTCGTCCGCCGGCTCAGCGGAGAGGAGCGGCGCGAGGAGATCGCCCGGATGCTCTCCGGAACCGCGATAACGGAGGAGGCGAGGGCCCAGGCATCGCGGCTCCTCGACGCGGCGTGACGAACTATGTGGCGCTGCTTCGCGGCGTGAACCTGGTGGGCCGGAGCGGCCTGAAGATGGCCGATCTCAAGGCGCTTGCCGAGGAGCTCGGGCTCAAGTCGGTGAGAACCTACATCGCCAGCGGAAACCTGCTCTTCGCGAGCGGCAAGCCGGAGGAAAAGCTGCGCCTGATGCTGGAGAGGAGCCTTCAAAAGCATATGGGCAAGCAGGTGCGCGTCATGCTGAGGACTGCAGAGGAAATGACCGCGGTGGTACGCGCCAATCCGTTCCAGAAGGCGCCCGGCAAGAATGTGCAGGCATTTTTCATGAATGACGCGCCGCCCAAGGACCTGCTCTCGACGGTCCGGAACAAGGCAGACGACGAACGAATCGCCGCCGGTAAACGCGAGGTCTTTGTCGCATACGGCGAAAAGGGTATCGGCCGTTCGCGCCTCAAGATTCCGGCGGCCGAGGCCGGGACGGCGCGCAACATGAATACGGTCGCCAAGCTGGCCGAGCTTGCAAGGGAGTTGTGATGAGCAAGGAAACTGCAGTTCCGCTCGAGTTCGAGGGCGAGAGCCTGGAGGGCGTGTTCGTCGGACGGCGCGACGATGCGGCGAGACCCACCGTCATCCTGATCCCGACGGTGATGGGCGTTTCCGACCTGGAGATCGGCTTCGGACGCCAGCTGGTCGAGCTTGGCTACAATGCCTTCGTCGCCGACCTGTTCGGCAAGAAATTCCGCGGCGCTCCTCGCGACACAATGTTCGGTGAGATGGGCCGGCTGCGCGGCGACCGCGCCGCCCTTCGGAAGCGGCTGCTTGCGGTGCTCGACCAGGTGCGCGGACTCGACCAGGTCAAGGCCAGCGAGATCGTCGTCGCCGGCTATTGCTTCGGCGGCCAGTGCGCTCTCGACGTTGCGCGCAGCGGCGCCGAGATTGCGGCCGCCGTCAGCTTCCACGGCCTGTTCGACCCGCCCGGACTTCCGCCCGAAAAGATCAAGGCGAAAGTCGTTGCTTTCCACGGCTGGGACGATCCGATGGTACCGCCCGACGCTGTCGTCGCGCTCGGCAAGGAGCTGACGGAGGGCGGCTCGGACTGGCAGATCCACGCCTATGGTCACGTCGGCCACGGCTTTACCAACCCCCACGCCAGCGAGCTGCAGATCGACGGCGTAGCCTATAATGCCCTGGCGGCGGAGCGGAGCTGGACGAGCTTCATCAGCCTCCTCGAGGAATTGTTCGGCGGGCATGGCTGACGATGCCGCCAGCGACCTGACTGAAGCCGAAGCCGCCAACCGCCTGATGCGGCTGGCGAAGGAAATCGCCCGCCACGACAAGCTCTATCACGACCGCGACGAGCCCGAGATCTCCGACGCGGAATATGACGCCTTGGTGCGCGAAAACCGCGAGCTCGAGGAGCGCTTTCCCAAGCTCGTCCGGGCGGATTCGCCGTCGAAGCGGCTCGGTGCGGCACCCACCAGCGCGCTCGCCAAGGTCACCCACTCGCGGCCGATGCTCAGCATCGACAATGCCTTTTCGGAAGACGAGGTTCGCGAGTTCGTGGGGCGCGTGCGCCGCTTCCTTGCGCTTCCCGCGGACGAGCCGATGGCGGTCACCGCCGAGCCGAAGATCGACGGCCTGTCCTGCTCGCTCCGCTACGAGCAGGGCGAGTTGGTGCTGGCCGCGACGCGCGGGGACGGGACGGTCGGGGAGGACGTGACTCCCAACGCCCGGACGATCGCCGACATCCCGCAGCACATTTCGGGCGCTCCTGACGTCCTGGAGGTTCGCGGCGAGGTCTATATGTCCAAGGCCGACTTCGAGGCGCTGAACGAACGCCAGGAGTCGGCGGGCGGCAAGATCTTCGCCAACCCGCGCAACGCCGCAGCAGGTTCGTTGCGGCAAAAGGACGCGGGGGTCACCGCCGCGCGCCCGCTTCGGTTCATGGCTCACGGCTGGGGCGAGGTGAGCGAGCCGCTCGGATCGATGCAGCTCCTTGCGATGAAGAAGATTGAGTCGTTCGGCTTCCCCGTCAGCGACCTTCTCAAGCGCTGCCACAATGTTGAAGAGATGCTGGACCAGTACCGGGCCATCGAGCGCGCTCGCGCGGACCTGCCGTTCGACATCGACGGCGTGGTTTACAAGGTCGGGCGGATCGACTGGCAGGAGCGGCTTGGCCAGGTGGCGAGGGCGCCGCGCTGGGCGCTTGCGCACAAATTCCCCGCCGAAAAGGCGCAGACGACCCTGGAAGCGATCGACATCCAGGTCGGCCGAACGGGCAAGCTGACTCCCGTTGGCCGACTGAAGCCGGTCGGTGTCGGCGGAGTCATCGTCGCCAATGTGACTCTTCATAATCGTGACGAGATCGAGCGGCTGGGCCTGCGCATCGGCGACCGGCTGCTGATCCAGCGCGCCGGGGACGTCATCCCGCAGGTGGTGGAGAACCTCACCCGCGACGAGAAGCGCCCACCTTACGTCTTCCCCCACCTTTGCCCCGAATGCGGAAGCGAAGCGGTCGCGGAGGAAGGCGAGGTCGACGTCCGCTGCACCGGCGGGCTGATCTGCCCGGCCCAGCGGTTCGAGCGACTAAGGCACTTCGTCAGCCGCGGCGCGCTCGACATCGAGGGGCTCGGAGAGAAGAGCATCGCGGAGTTCATCGAGCTCGGCTGGCTTCACTCGCCTGCGGATATCTTCCGGCTTCACGAGCACCGCGGCGACCTGCTCGGCCGCGAAGGCTGGAAGGAGAAGTCGGTCGACAATTTGCTCGCCGCGATCGACGCGAAGCGAGAGCCCGATCCCGCACGTTTCCTGTTCGGGCTCGGGATCCGCCATGTCGGGATCGTCACTGCACGCGACCTGCTCAAATGCTTCGGCACCGTCGAGGAGCTTCGGCGGGTAGCGATGTCGGAAGGCGGCGAGTCCGAGCTGTCGTCCGTGCAGGGCGTCGGCCCGGTCGTCGCGGAGGCGCTGGTCGATTTCTTCCACGAGCCGCACAACGGGCAAGTGCTCGATGACCTTCTGTCGGAAGTGTCGCCAAAGCCGTTCGTCAGCGACGCGAGGCAGACGGAGTGGAGCGGAAAGACGATCGTCTTCACCGGCAGCCTGGAAACGATGAGCCGCGACGAGGCCAAGGCGCAGGCGGAGCGGCTGGGAGCAAGAGCCGCAGGCTCGGTCAGCGCGAAGACCGACCTCGTGGTCGCTGGCCCCGGCGCGGGGTCGAAGCTGAAGAAGGCGGAGGAGCTCGGAATCCGCGTCGCGACCGAAGAGGAATGGGCGAGGATCGTCGCCGAGGCTTAGCGCGTCTTGGGATGCGGCCAGAGCGCGATGATCAGGAAGACCGCCAGCGCGGCCGAAACGTCCGCAACCCAGTCGAGGGGGTCGCTGTCCCGGCCGACAATTGGAAGCGCCTGGACGACTTCGATCAAGGCTCCAAAAGCGGCGAGACCAAGCAGGAGCGTGCGCTTGCGGGTCTCGGGATAGGCCCAACGCCCAAGCAGTGCGAGCACGAGGAACGCGGCGGCGTGCTGAAGCTTGTCGGATACCGGCAGTGCCGGCGGACTCGGCATGACCGCCATGATGAAAGCCAGGGCCATCGCTGCCCAGAAGAGCAGTCGAGGTAGGAGCGGCGCGCGCAGGATCGTCGGATTAGCGGCTATTGGACGTCCGCCGGATGAAGTCCGCAACATTGTCGTGAAGTTCGATCAGCGTCGGCGGGTGGACGTAAACCATGTGGCCGGACTGATAGTAGTGATATTCGATGTTGCTCAGCAACGCCTTTGGAACGGGCAGGTGGCGAAGCTCCATCACGCCTTCGAAATAGGGCGTCGAGATGTCGTAATAGCCGCCGTTGACCATCACCTTCATCGTAGGATTCTGCTTCATCGCGGAGGCGAGGTCGGGAAGCACGTTCGGAAGCATGATCAGTGGCTTGTCGGCGCCCGGCGGCTGATGCTTGTAATCCCACTTCGAATAGATCGGGATTCCGGACTTGAACTGGATGTCGGGGCGCCAGTTCAGCCGGTCGCGGACGTAGGACTGGTAGGCGGCGACATAGGCCGCGCCGATGGCCGAGCCTTGCGGGTCGTAGGTCGCGACCTTGCTTAAAGGATCGAGGGTCGCCCCGACGAAGCGCGTATCCAGAGTCCCGGTCGTCAGCCCCTGCTCGCCGAACAGCTCCTTTTGGAACGCGCCATATTCGATTCGAAGGTTGGTCTTCAGCAGGTAAGGGACGGACAGGCCGGTGTAGGCGGAAAGCTGCTCGGCGATCCGCTGTCTCTCGGCGTCGGGCAGGTCGTTCCCCTTGATCAGCGCCTGCGCGTAATCGGTCGTCGCGAAGCGCTCGACCTCATTGAGGAAGGCGCGAAGGTCCGCCGGCCTGTTCGCGGACTTGTTGAAGTACCAGGCGGTCGCCGCATAGGTCGGCAAGGCGACGATGTAGGGCATGTCGATGCCCGGATTGAGCTGCGGGTCGTCGGGCATCACATCCCAATTGAGGATGTCCGACAGAAGCATCAGGCCGTTGAGATCGACGTCGGCCTGTTGAAGCGAATAAGCGAGGCCCGCGCCGCGCATCGTGCCGTAGCTTTCGCCGAACACATATTTGGGCGAGTTCCAGCGGCCGTACTTGGTCAGGAACTGGGTGATGAACTTCGTGAAGGCGTCGATGTCCTGGTCGACCCCGTAGAAGGCCTTCTCCTTGTCCTTGCCGGCGATCCGCGAAAAGCCGGTGCCGGGAGCGTCGATGAAGACGAGGTCCGACACATCCAGCAGGCTCTGGTCGTTATTGACCGTGGAGTAGGGCGCCGGCGGCGAATGCCTGGCATCCGGCACTTGCACCCGAACCGGGCCGAACGCACCCATGTGAAGCCAGATGCTCGATGAGCCGGGGCCGCCGTTGAAGACGAACGTGATCGGCCTGGCGGACGCCGGGGCGCCCTGCTTGAAATAGGCCGTGTAATACATCGAGGCTTCGGGCTTGGGCCCGTCCTTGTCCTTGTCGTCCGACTTGTCCGCGTCGGCTTCGATCGCGTCGGTGTCCTCCCACTCCTTGGAATGGATGACGAGCGTCCCGGCGACGGCATCATAAGCGATCGATTGCCCGCCGATGCTGACGCTGCCGACCGAGCGGACCTCGGCGGGATGGAAGAAGGCCTGTGGCGGCTTGGCGGTGTCGGCTTTCGCGGTCACCTTCGCAGGAGTTTTCGGCGGCGCTTTCGATCGGGCGGGCGCTGCCGGTGCGGTGGTGGAGAGTAGCAACGCCGCTGCTGCGGCGGCGAGGAGAGGCGATTTCATCTCACTGCTGTTGCAGCGGCTGTTCGGGCGGGCAAGCGAAATTGGCTTCAGGCCGGCCGTTCGCAGACGAGAACCGGCCATTCGCCGGAGCCGCGATCGAGAACGCCGAGGCCCTGCTTCCGGTACGCAGCGGCGACCGCGTCAGCCTGCTTGTCGAGAAGGCCTGCGAGAATCACCACGCCGCCCGGCGCGAGCTCGGCCGCAAAGCTCGGCGCCAGCTCGACAAGCGGCCCGGCGAGGATGTTTGCGACGATCAGGTCGAACGGAGCCCTCGCCGACAGCATCGGGGAGTCCGTTCCTTCCGCGTGGGCCAGCAGAAGCTCGCCCGCGCCGTGACCGACGCGGACCTGGTTGATGGCGGCGTTTTCGCGCGCGACATCGATTGCGACAGGGTCGATGTCGGTCGCAATGCACCTCGCATCCGGCCACAGCGCCAATGCCGCGAAGGCGAGAAGGCCGGTGCCGGTGCCTATGTCCGCGATATTGGCGAAGCGCGATCCATCGCGCTCGAGCTTGTCCAGCGCTTCGAGGCAGCCGGCCGTGGTCGCGTGCTGGCCGGTGCCGAAAGCAAGTCCAGCCTCGATCTCGAAGGCGATGGTACCCGGCGGGTGGGAGCGACACATCGGCGTGTGGACGAAGAAGCGGCCGGCCCGGATCGGCTGCATTCCCGACTGGCTCATCGTCAGCCAGTCGGCTTCCCCAAGCTGCTCGACCTGCGGCTCGCCGCGACCGAGCCCCGCGAGCAACTGAAGCTCCGATTCCTTTGGTTCACGCTCGAAATAAGCATGAAGAAGCCACTCGTCCGGCTCCGACGGCTCAGGTTCGTCGGTGACTATCACGACTGTCGATCCGTCGGCGAAAATCTCTTCAGGCTGGGGTGCGGCCTCGGCCTGGGCGCGGGAGCAGGGAATTGTCACCCGCCAGCTCACCTGACGTAGCTGGCGCCGTTGACGTCGATGTTGCTTCCCGTGGCGGAAGCCGGCGCTTCGGTGGCCAGCCATCGGATCGTTTCGGCGATCTCGTCGGTGCTTGCGACGCGACCCAGTGGGATGTCGGCGACGATCGCCGCGCCGCCGCGTCCGGCGAGATATTCCTCCGTCATCTCCGACACCGTGAACCCCGGCGAGACGCAGAAGGCGAGGATGCCTTCCGCCGCATAGCCGCGGGCGATGGTCTTGGTCATCGCGATCATTGCGCCCTTGGATGCAGCATAATGCCAGTGCTGCGGGCTGTCGCCGCGCGAGCCGGCTCGGCTTGCGACGTTGACGATCCGGCCTTCTCCGCCGCGCTTCCGAAAATGCTCGACGGCGATCCGGCCGAGGTCGGCGGACGATTGCAGGTTGATCCGCATCGTCCGTTCCCACGCGGCGTGCCAGTCGTTGTCGGACGAATCGTCGGCCACGCCTTCGTAGATGCCGGCATTGTTGACGAGCGCGTCGATGCGGCCGCCGAGCCGCTCGAGAGCGGCTTCCCAGATGTGCCGTGGCGCCTCGGGGTCCATGAGGTCGCCCGCGATCAGCTCATCGGTGCCCTTGGTGGAGTGGCCGACGACGTTGTGGCCGCGCGCTTTCAGAAGCTCATAGGTGGCCGCGCCGATTCCGCGGCTCGCTCCGGTGACAAGGATGTTCATGCGCCGCGACTAGCGCGGCGCCGTCAGATTGTCAGGCCGCAATTCCGGCGACGAACTCCTTGGTCGTCGACGTGAAGTCGGCGATCTGGTCGGAGAAGCGGCCGAAGCCCTGCTCCACCTCGTCGATGTCCTTGGCGACATTTTCGGTGTCGCTGCGGATGGCGGCGATGGTCGAGCTCATCGAATCGGCGGCAAGCGCGGTTTCGTCGACTGCAGCGGTGATCATCGTCACGGTCTGCGCCTGCAGCTCCATCGCCTGTCGGATACGGTCGGCGGACGACTGGACCTCTTCGACGGTGCCCTGGATCGAGCTGTTGGCGTCGACGGTCTGCTTGGTGGCCTGCTGGATGGCTGTGATCTTCGCGGTGATGTCGTCCGTCGCCCGCGCCGTCTGCGAGGCGAGGCTCTTCACTTCCTGGGCGACGACGGCGAAGCCGCGGCCTGCATCGCCTGCGCGAGCGGCCTCGATGGTCGCGTTGAGCGCCAGAAGGTTGGTCTGCCCCGCGATGTCGCGGATCAGGCTGAGGATCGATTCGATGGCTTCGACGTGCGCGGAAAGGGCCTGGCTGACCTTCACGGCCTGCTCGGCCTGCCCGCCGGCGCGGATCGCGACGTCGGCCGCAACTTCCACTTCCGAACGCGCATCTTCGATCGCGCGGATCAGGCCCGCGGCAGTCTGCGCTGCTTCGCGCATGGCGACTGCCGATTGCTCGGCCGCTGCCGCCACTTCGCTGGTCTTGCCGAGCATTCCGCGTGCGGAATCGGCGGTTGCGCGGGTGCGGTCGGTTAGGGTCCGCGACTGCTCCGTGCTTCCGCGAACTAGGTCGGCGACCCGGCGCTCGAACTCCTCGCTCTGCTTGCCGCGGCTGTCGGCAGCGTCGATCGCCTCCAGAAGGGCGACCTGGGCAAGGATGATGTCGGTTTCGAACTGGCCAAGTCGCTGGATGGCGGTAACGCACTTCTTCAGCTTTTCAGTGTCGTCGGCGAAGCGATCGCACAGGCGCTCGATGATGCGGTTCGACGTAGCGGCGCGTCCGGCCATATATTCGGGGACGGAGTCCTTCCGGCCGTAAATTTCGCGGCCGTACTCGGCCACTCCCTGGACCCAGGCCGCGTCGACCTTGCCAGTGTAATTCTTGGCGAAGCGCTCGGCGCGCTCCGGGCCGAACTGGGCGACGATTTCCTCGGCGACGATGTCGGCGGCGGTTTCGGTAAGGAACTGGATGTCGCGCTCGAGCGAGCCCTCCGGATTATAGGCCGTAAGGCGGGCGTTCACCTGCTCGTCGGTCAGCCGCTGCAGGTGCGCAGTGTCGCTCTTCATCGCTTTTCGCTCCGTCATTCGGTCCCCACCAAGGCAATGGAGGTGCCCCTGTTGCGCCCGCTCTTGCGCCGACAATGGTTAAGAGCCGGTTAGGAGCGCCGCGGAAGCCGCAAATCTTGCACCGGTGCGGGCGCAGTCTTAAGCGGGCTGCAGCCGAAGCACCTCGGCCCAGCATCTATTCGGGAGAATCGCCGCAATGGCAGCAGTTCGCGACCGGCCGGTATCGCCGCACCTGACGATCTGGCGATGGGGGCCGGGCATGGCTGTCTCCATCATCCACCGGATTACCGGCGCGGGCCTGACCATCGTCGGCCTCGGGGTCCTGACTTGGTGGCTGATGGCAATCGCCCAAGGTGCCGACACGTACGACGCCTTCGCGAAGCACGCCTCGGCCTGGTACGGGCTGGTCGTACTGATCGGCCTCACATGGGCCTTCTTCCAGCACCTCTTCTCCGGAATCCGGCATCTGCTGACGGATACGGGGATGGGCTTCGAGCTCAGGGGCAACAAGGCTGGCGCCGTCGCGACGATCGTTCTGTCGGTGATTGCGACAATCGTCCTGTGGGCCTGGTTGCTGGGAGTGGTGAAATGAGCCTGGGCGAAAGCGCGAGCGATATCGGCAAGGTCCGCGGAATCGGGTCCGCGCATGCCGGCGGAGTGAACTGGCTCACGGAGCGGGTGACGAGCGTCGCCTTACTGCTTCTCGGATCGTGGCTTCTCGCCTCGCTCCTGTTCCTGCCGGACCTCGGCGGGCGGACGGTTGCCGAGTGGCTTCACAACCCCAGCGGGGCGATCCCGATGGCGCTGTTCGTGGTCACTGCTTTCTTGCACGGGCTCGAAGGGCTGAAGGTCGTGGTCGACGATTATGTCGAAGGCGACGTGAACCGCTGGTGCCTCAACACCCTGTTCCTGTTCCTCGCGGTGGCTGGCGCGTCGATTGCGCTCTTCGCTCTCGGCCGGATCGCCTTCGGAGCAGCCGCATGAGCGCTGCCTACAAGATCATCGATCATACCTACGACGTCGTAGTGGTGGGCGCCGGAGGCTCCGGCCTTCGCACGACGATGGGGGCCGCCCAGAACGGGCTGAAGACCGCCTGCATCACCAAGGTTTTCCCGACGCGAAGCCACACCGTCGCTGCACAGGGCGGGATCGCGGCCTCGCTCGGCAACATGGGGCCGGACCATTGGACCTGGCACATGTACGACACGGTCAAGGGATCGGACTGGCTGGGCGACCAGGACGCCATCGAATACCTCACCCGCGAGGCGCCTGCTGCGGTCATCGAGCTCGAGCATATGGGGCTTCCGTTCAGCCGAACGCCCGACGGAAAGATCTATCAGCGCGCATTCGGCGGGATGACCCAGAACATGGGCGAGGGGCCTGCCGCGCAGCGCACGGCCGCGGCGGCCGACCGCACCGGCCATGCGATGCTTCACACGCTCTACCAGCAGAGCCTGAAGTATGACGCCGACTTCTTCATCGAATATTTCGCGCTCGACCTGATCATGGAGAACGGCGCGTGCCGCGGAGTGATCGCGCTCAACATGGAAGACGGTTCGATCCACCGTTTCCGTTCGCAGGCGGTGGTGCTCGCAACCGGCGGTTATGGCCGCATCTATTTCTCCTGCACCGGAGCGCACACGCAAACGGGCGACGGCAATGCGATGGTGCTTCGCGCCGGGCTCCCTCTTCAGGACATGGAGTTCGTCCAGTTTCACCCGACGGGCGTCTACGGCGTCGGCGTGCTGATCACCGAGGGCGCGCGCGGCGAGGGCGGCTATCTGACGAACAGCGAAGGCGAGCGCTTCATGGAGCGTTACGCGCCGAGCGCCAAGGACCTCGCCAGCCGCGACGTCGTCTCACGTTCGATGGCGATGGAGATCCGCGAAGGGCGCGGCGTGGGGCCTCAAAAGGACCATATCTTCCTCCACCTCGATCATCTCGATCCCAAGATCCTAGCGGAGCGCCTTCCGGGGATCAGCGAGAGCGCGAGGATCTTCGCCGGCGTCGATGTGACCCGCCAGCCGATCCCGGTCATCCCGACGGTCCATTACAATATGGGCGGAATCCCGACCAATTATCATGGCGAGGTGGTGAGCCCGAAGGCCGGCGATCCGGACGCGGTCGTGCCCGGCCTGTTCGCGGTGGGCGAAGCCGCTTGCGTGTCGGTTCACGGCGCCAACCGCCTCGGCTCCAACAGCCTGATCGACCTCGTCGTGTTCGGTCGCGCTGCCGGACTCCGCCTTGCCGAAGTCTGCAAGCCCGGCATCCTCCAGGAGCCGCTGGCGAAGGACAGCGCCGACCTCTCCCTCAGCCGCCTCGACCATTTCCGCTACGCCGACGGCTCGAGCCCGACTGCCGACATCAGGATCGACATGCAGCGCACGATGCAGGCCGATGCTGCCGTCTTCCGCACCGAACGGACTCTGGCCGAGGGCGCCACCAAGATCGACAAAGTTTACGGCCGGATGACCGATATTTCCGTCACCGACCGGAGCCTGATCTGGAACAGCGACCTCGTCGAAACTCTCGAGCTCGACAACCTCATCGCCCAGGCGGTGGTGACGATGCACTGCGCTTCCAACCGCAAGGAAAGCCGCGGCGCGCACATGCATGAGGATTATCCCAAGCGCGACGACAAGAACTGGATGAAGCACACCGTCGCCTGGTTCGACGGCTGGGGCGGCAAGGGCGGCTCGGTGAAGATCGACTACCGCCCGGTCCACGACTTCACGCTCACCGACGACGTCGAATACATCAAGCCGAAGGCGCGGGTTTACTAGTACCGCCCCTTTTCACCGATTGCTCACAAGTCGCTCATGGCGCTCACGCCGTGGCTGGCGCATGCTCCGCATCTCGATCGCTGATGGGGAGAATGTGACGTGGCTTTGACCGACGGACTCCGGAGCCCGGGCTTCAAGCTGTTCCTCGCGATCGTCGTCGGGCTCGTCCTGACCATCCCCCTCTTTTCGGTGTGGCTGCTGGTCTACGACCGGCAGAGCCAGTCGGAGCAGGCGAGCGCGTCGATTACCGCCGGCTGGGGCGGTCCGCAGGCGATGGCCGGTCCGCTGCTCGTCATTCCCTATCGCGCAACGGCAACCGAGACGGTCGTCCAGAATGGGCAGAGCGTAACCCGAAGCAACGAGGTGATGCGCGAGCTGACGCTGGCGCCGGAAGCCGTCGAGCTTTCCACTGCGATCAGCCCTCAGGTGCGCAAACGGTCGATCTACGAAGCGGTCGTCTATGACGCCAAAATATCGGGCAGGGCGCGCTTCGCCTTTCCGCCCGACCTGGCGAGGACGGGCGTCGATCCGGCGAAGATGGACCTAAGCCGCGCGGAACTCCGCTTCGGCCTCAGCGACCCGCGCGGCCTCGGCGCCAATCCGAAAGTCACCGCCGGCGGCACGCCGCTTCGGCTCCAGCCGGGCGGGGGAAGCGGCACCGGGCGCGGCTTCTTCGCCTGGATCGATGCCAGCGCTCTCCAGTCTGCCGCGATTCCGGTCGAGTTCGCTTACGACTTCCGCGGCAATTCCTCGGTGACCCTCGCCCCGGCAGCCGGCGACACGCGCTGGACAGTTCACTCGTCCTGGCCGCACCCGAGCTTCGCCGGCGATTTCCTTCCGTCCGGCCATCGGGTCGGCGAAAAGGGATTCGACGCCACCTACCGGATTGGAAACCTTGCGCTCGGCCGATCGCTCGCGAGCACCGGCGATCGCGGCTCGCCGGGTGCTGTCGAGCAAGTCGGTCCGCCAAGCCGGACTCCCGCAACATCGACGACGATGGAGGTCAGCGGCGCAGGCGGGCCGGTGCAGACGGCGGCGATCAGCCTCATCCAGCCGGTGGACCTTTATTCGCAGGTGAACCGGGCGACCAAGTACGGCTTCCTGTTCATCGGCTTCACCTTCCTCGCTTTGCTGATGTTCGACGTGATCGGCGGAGTCCGGATCTCCCCGGTCGAATATCTGCTGATGGGCGCGGCGCTGATCCTCTTTTTCGTGCTCTTGCTCGCTTTCGCCGAAGTGATCGGTTTCACGCTCGCCTACATTCTTGCGTCGGCGGCGATCGCCGGGCTCAACACGGCTTATTCGGCGGCGGTGCTCGGAAGCTGGCGGAGGGCCGGGTTCATCGGCGGCCTGCTCGTCGCGCTCTATGCAGTTCTGTACATCCTGCTCAGCCTGGAAGCCTTCTCGCTTCTGATCGGCTCGCTGCTGCTGTTCGCGGCGCTTGCCGGGGTGATGTACGCGACCCGGCGCATCGACTGGGGCGTGGCGCGGGCTTAGCCCAAAGCCCGATCGACTTAATGGCGTTTGATTGGCCGTGCCGGGTTCCCGACTACGGTAATGTGGGGCGGCACGTCTTTCGTCACAACAGCGCCCATGCCGACAATAGCGCCTTCGCCGATCACCAGCGGCTTGCCGGGAGCACCCTGACGTAACAGGGCGCAGGTTCCGACATAAGCAAAGTCACCGATGTGGACGTTACCGTTGCAGCAGACCTGGGCGGCGAAGGTGACGTAATTGCCAATCACGCAGTCGTGGGCGACATAGCTGTACCAGTTGCATTGAAACTGCCGCCCGATCTCGGCGTCCGCAGTCGCAAGCGTGTTTCCGCAGAGAATCGACCCTTCGCCGATCCGGATGTTCGAACCGATCCGCGCGCTGGGATCGATCAAAGTGTGTGGGACCAACCCGGCGTCCAAACAACGCTGATCGAGACGTTCGCGAATCCTGCCGTCGCCAACGGCAAGAAGGTAGCGGTCGCCACGGCTGAGGTCGTCGAGGCGAACGATGGGAAGCCCACCGCACTCGCCCTCGCTTGTGTCGTCGATAAAAAGAAGCTCGGCCTCGGGGTGTGCGAGGCGGAGCGGCTGCACTAGTTCACGGCCAAAGCCGCCAGCTCCGAAGATACCGATACGCTCGGACATAGAACCTCCTGGGAGTTCTCCTGCCGAGCCCGGCGGCAATAATGCTGAACGGCATCCGCTGCAACGCTGCCGCCTCACCCTCTTGGGCTTGTGATGCTCGTCGGCTAGAGGCTCGGCCAATGGCCGACAGCAGACCGCCGAAACGTATTTTCCCGACGTCCAAGGTCGATGCACGTGCGGCCAAGCACGTTCCGTCGGCGCCGCAGACCGAAAGCGAATCGTACAAGCTCGCGTTCCAGGACCTCGACTTCCTGCTTCGCGAGGACCTGCGCCCGGTCCGCTTCCAGCTCGAGCTTATGAAGCCTGAGCTATTCCTCCAGGAGGCCAAGGTCGCCTCGACCTTCGTCTTTTACGGGTCGGCTCGGATCCCGCACCCTGACACGGCGGATGCAGTCGTTGCCGCGGCGACCAACGACGACCAGCGCCAGGTCGCCGAGCGGCTGAAGGCGAAGTCTCATTATGTTGAAATCGCTCGGGAGCTCGCCCGGCTGGCGAGCCGCTGCGATTGCGACGAGGAAGGGATGCGCCATTTCGTCGTCTGCTCGGGCGGCGGGCCGTCAATCATGGAGGGCGCCAACCGCGGCGCTGCGGACGAGGGCAAGGAGAGCATCGGGCTCAACATCGTGCTTCCGCACGAGCAGTTGCCCAATACCTACGTCACTCCGGAACTGAGCTTCCAGTTTCACTATTTCGCGCTTCGCAAGATGCACTTCCTGCTGAGGGCTCGAGCCGTGGCGGTCTTCCCGGGCGGCTTCGGGACGTTCGACGAATTGTTCGAGCTCCTGACCCTGATCCAGACGGGCAAGGTGCGCCCTCTTCCGATCCTGCTGTTCGGCCGCGAGTTCTGGAACAAGGTTGTGAATTTCGAGGCTCTCGCCGAGGAGGGGGTCATTGCTCCCCACGACGTCGACCTCATTCGCTGGTGCGATACCGCACAGGAAGCGTGGGACTATGTCCTTCGCTTCTACGAGCTCCACCCGGAGCCGCCGCACATCCAGACGGCGCCGCCCGAATAGGCTTATTTCTGCGGTGCGGCCTCGCCGTTGCCCTTGGGATCGGCAGCGGTGTTGTTGAGCACGGGCTCCTTGGTCCCCTTCTGCCCCGGAACGTCGCCCGGCGCTGCGGCCGCAGGCTTCGCGGCGTCGCCGCCTGCTGCGGGGCTCCCTGCCGCTGCAGCAGGAGCAGCCGGAAGGGGCTTGGGCGCATCGCTATGCTGGTTGAGGAAGGCGATCACGTCGGCCCGGTCCTCGGGCTTGCTGAGGCCCGCGAAGGTCATCTTGGTGCCGGGCGCAAAGCTCTTCGGGCTCTTTAGCCATTCGCTGAGATTGTCCCAATCCCAGTTGCCGCCCTTGCTTGCCAATGCGTCCGTGAATGGGAAGCCCCTGCCCTTGCCGATCGGCTCGCCGAGCACGCCCCAGAGGTTCGGGCCGAGCTGGTTTGCTCCGCCCTTGTCGGCGTTGTGGCAGGCGGCGCATTTCTTGAATACCTGCTCGCCCTTCGCCGGGTCCGCTTTGGCCAGGTAGAACGCAATCGGCTCCTCCGCGGCCGCTCCGCCGGCGCCCTCTTCGACGACGCCCTCGATGGGGTAGCCCATCTTTTCGGGCCGTTCGGAATGGAAAGCTTCGCCGGCGACGATCGAGCCGCCGAGTGCGATGATTCCGGCGAACAGCACCCAGCCGGCGATGGTGTTGAAGCGGTCGTCCATTGAGTCCCCTGCGGCGGCAGCCGAAAGTAAGAGTTGCGGCCCTTTACGAAGCCCGCCCGTCTTCTTCAAGACGCGAGCCAGTGCTCCAGCAAAGTTCGTGCGATTGCGTGGGGCGGCGGCGCCTGGAATGCCCCGCTCGGCGCATCGGTGAGCGCGCTTGCAACCTGCTCGCGAGTGAACCAGCGCGCATCCTCGAGCTCGCCATGGTCAACCTTGAGCTCGCCGGAGAGGGCGCGCGCAGTGCAGCCGACCATCAGCGACGATGGGAAAGGCCAGGGTTGGCTGGCGACATAGGTGACGTCGGTGACCTCGATACCGGCTTCCTCCCGCAATTCACGGGCAACCGCTGCCTCGATCGTCTCCCCAACCTCCAGGAACCCGGCGAGCGCCGAATAACGGCGTGGCGGATAATGATACTGGCGGCCGAGCAGCAGCTTGCCGTCATGTTCGGCGAGCATGATGACGACGGGGTCGACGCGGGGGAAATGCTCGGCCGAGCAAGCGTGGCACCGCCTCGACCAGCCGCCGCGTACGATTTCGGTCGACGCCCCGCAATTGGCGCAGAACCGGTGTCGAGAGTGCCAGCGGGCGAGGCTCAGCGCGGTGGCGAAAAGAGGCGCGTCCTCAGCGTCGAGGCTCCCAAGTAGCGAAAAGACCGCCGGTCCGCCCGCAACGTCCGCTTGGAGCCCGCAGAAACTCGGCGTGCCGGCCCGATCGATTCCGAGGAACAGCGCCGGGCCGCTCGCTGGGCGCCATTGCAGCTTCCCCGAGCTTCCGATCGCCGGAAGCCCACCCTCCCAAACGAGCTCGCGCGCGTCGTCCCTCGCCGCGAGACCGCGAATCTTGTCCGGATCGGCGCGAAGCGAATCCGCCCGATCCAGTCCCGGTCCTGCGAAAAAAGGCTCAGGCGGCAATCTTCACTCCCGAAGACAGCACTGCGTCGACGGCTCGGCGATAGAGCGTTGGAAGGCCGGCTTGATCCAGCGAACGGATCGGCTGCCACCAGCCGTCCCCGGGCGCTTCATCCGACCGGACGATCGAGAGCTCCAGCGCGAAATGGGTGAAGACATGGCGGACCTGTGCGAGGACTTCTCGCGGCTCAGGCTTCTCGTCGGTCCAGTCCGGGCCGGGAAGCGCCGCCATCCCACCGAGCAACCCGCGGCTCGGTCTCCTTACCAGCCAGATGGTTCCGTCGCGCTCTATCCACCGGGCGATGCCGTATCGGACGGGCTTGCGGCGCTTCGCCTTCGGCTTGGGAAACAGCTCGGGGCTGCCGCTTGCAAAGGCCGCGCAGTCGCTCCGAAGCGGGCAGTCGGCGCAAAGAGGCGATCGCGGCCTGCAGATTGTAGCGCCCAGGTCCATCATCGCCTGGGCAAAGTCGCCGGAGCGTTCGTCCGGAGTTATGGCCTCCACGGCCTCGCGAAGCTGCGATTTCGTCGGGTTGGCGAGCCCCTGCAGCCGCGCGGCGACCCGCTCGACGTTCGAATCTATGACGACCGCGCGCCGGCCAAACGCGATCGCAGCGATGGCGGCTGCGGTATAGTCGCCCACGCCTGGCAGCTTCCTCAGCTCCGCTTCGGTGTCGGGGAACCCGCCGCGCTCCGCCACTTCACGGCCGCAGGCGATCAGGTTCCTGGCCCGGGCATAATAGCCGAGGCCCGCCCACTCGCCGAGAACGTCTTCGTCCGGAGCGGCGGCGAGCGCTTGCACCGTCGGCCAGCGGGCGATGAATCGCTCGAACCGGGGAGCGACGGCCGCCACCGTCGTCTGCTGGAGCATCACTTCGCTTAGCCACACCCGGTATGGATCGGGAGCCGGCGATCCCGGCGGCGAGCGCCACGGAAGCGACCTCGACTTATCCACATAATGTTGGAGCAGCCGCCCGGCGACATTGGCACGCATGCGCTGCCTATGGCATGCTCGGCGCAAATGGCGAAGAGGGTGGGAAAAAGCAGCGACAATGACGCGCCGCGCCATGGCCGTGCGCGCGCCGCCGGCGAGCTGATCGGCAATGCCGGCGGAGTCGCGTTCCGCCGCTTCGGCTTCATCCAGGGCTCCGTCGTCAGCCGCTGGACCGAGATCGTCGGCGAGCGCTACGCCAAGGTCTCCTCGCCCGAATCCATCCGCTTTCCCACCGGCAAGAGATATGGCGGAGTATTGAGCATCGTCGTCCAGGGGGCGCACGCCCCGCTGATGCAGCATCTCGCTCCGGTGATCGTCGAGCGGGTGAACAGATTTTTCGGCTATGCCGCCGTTGCAAAGCTCTCGTTCAGGCAGGGCACGCCAATGGCGCGCGAAGAGTCGCCGAAGCGGCCGCAGCTTGCGCCGGTGCCGAAGGAACTAGGAGAGGGCTTGCGCGAAATCGTCGATCCCGAGCTTCGTGCGTGCCTGGAAGCCCTTGCGGCCCGCATCGAGGCAAGCGATGGGCCTCCGGAGGTCGATTCCCCAAAACCCGACAGGATTCCAACAACTGGAGTGAACCAGTAAATGAAACCGAGCCATTTGCTTCTGGCGATAACCGCCGTCCTCGCGAGCGGAGCCTGCAACGCCGAAAAGGGTAACGACGCCGCCGCTTCAGTCGAGGATTCCGGCAAGCCGATCGCGGTAAAGCCGCCCGCCAACGGCGACTGGAGCAGCATCGTCACTGCCACCAGCGCCGGCGGCTACCGGATGGGCAATCCCAACGCGAAGATCCACCTGATCGAGTACGGATCGATGACCTGCCCGCACTGCCGGTCGTTCGACGAGAACGGGGTCACTCCGCTCACCGAGAAATATGTGAAGCCGGGCAAGATCAGCTACGAATTCCGCAATTACGTCCGCGATCCGTTCGACATCGCGGCCTCGCTGATCGCCCGGTGCAACGGCGCCAAGAGCTTCTTCCCGCTCGCCCGCGCGCTGTACAAGGACCAGCCCAACTGGGTCGCCAAGATCCAGGCTGCACCGCCCGCGCAGCTCGAGGCGCTCCAGAGCCTTGGGCCGGACAAGCAGTTCCTCGAAATTGCGAAGGTCGCCGACCTTCAGAAATGGGCGGCGATGCGCGGAGTGCCGACGGCCAAAAGCACGGCCTGCCTGACCAACCAGGCGTCGATCAACCAGCTGGTCCAGATGGATAGCGACGTAACCGCCAAATATCCGGACTTCCCGGGCACCCCGACCTTCATCATTAACGGCAAGCTGGTTGAGCTTGGGCCGGTGACGGAGGCGCAGGTGTGGCCTGCGCTCGAGTCCAAGATCAAGGCGGCGATGGGCGGATAAGGGCGCGGGAAGGGGAGAGACAGCTTGCGCATCCGTCGCCTCAAGCTCAGCGGGTTCAAGAGCTTCGTCGAACCCACTGAGCTGAGGATCGAGCCGGGCCTTACCGGTGTCGTCGGCCCCAACGGCTGCGGCAAGTCGAACCTGCTCGAGGCGATCCGCTGGGTGATGGGCGAGGGCAGTCCCAAGTCGCTTCGCGGCGACGGGATGGAAGACGTGATCTTCGCCGGCACCGCCACTCGCCCCGCGCGCGATTTCGCCGAAGTGTCGATGCTCGTCGATCGCGACAGCGATGAAGGCGAAAGCGGCGAAGGCGAAGTCACGCGGAGGATCGAGCGAGGCGCAGGCTCCGCCTATCGGATCGACGGCCGCGACGTGCGGGCCAAGGACGTGGCTTTGCTGTTCGCCGATGCTGCGACCGGTGCGCATTCCCCGGCTCTCGTCAGCCAGGGCAAGATCGCGTCGATCATCGCGGCAAAACCGACCGAGCGGCGCCTGCTGCTGGAGGAAGCCGCTGGAATTTCCGGGCTTCACGCCCGCCGCAAGGATGCAGAGCAGAAGCTTCGCGCTGCGGAGGCGAATCTGGCGCGGCTATCGGAGCTTCTGAGCGACCAGGAGCAGCGTGCGTCTACACTCCGCCGCCAGGCCCGCGCTGCGGAGCGCTATCGCCAGCTCACCGACAAGATCCGCTCGGTCGAGGCGCGGCTGGTCCATGCCCGCTGGGTCGAGGCCGACCAGGCAGCCGAGCAGGCGAGGCTCGACGCCGTGGCTGCGGAGCAGGAAGTCGAGCAGCTTCGCAGCCACATCGTGGAGCTTCGGGCCGCGCAGGAGAAAGCGGAAGGGGAACTCGGGCTCCGCCGCGGGGCGACCGCCGACGCTCGGACTCGCGGGAATGACATCGCTCACCAGCTCGCCACGGCCCGCGCCCGCCGCGACACCGTCGCCCGGCGGCTTGCGGAGCTGGAGCGGCTGGAAACGGCAACGGCCGAGGACATTCGCCGCGAAGAGGCGCTCAAGGCCGACGCTGGGAGCGCGATCGCCCAGCTGGAGGAAGAGCGGGCTGCTATCGAGAAGCGGCTGGCCGACGGCGAGGGCGAAGCCGCGCGGGTGTCCGCTGAGCTCGGCGAGCTCGAAACCCAGTCGCGCGACGCGGAAGCGGCGCTGGCCGACCTGCTGGCTCGGCAGGCGGCCATGCGGGCAGAACGGCGCGTTGCCGAAGCAGCGCTGGAAGCTTCGCGGGCACATGCTTCGCGAGTCCAGGGCGAGCGGGACAAGCTGAAGCAGCAGCTCGATTCGATGTCGGACGGCTCCGACAATGAGCGGACCAAGGGCGAAGCCGCCGCTCGAGCCGAGGCGGCAGCGAAGGCTCGTGCAAAGGCGGAAGAGCAACTGGCAGGGTCCGAAGAGCAGCGCTCGGCAGCGGCCGATGCCCGCGACGAGGCTGAAACCGAGCTTGCGAAGGCAAGGGCGGCGCTATCCGCCGCGCGCTCCGAACATGAGGCCCTGTCGCGCGCGCTCCAGCAAAGCTCGGGCTCGTCGGCGGTTGCAAGGCTGAGCGCGGAAGCAGGATATGAGAAGGCGCTTGCAGCGGCGCTCGGCGACGATGCCGACGCCGAGATCGGCTCGGACGGCGCTCGCCGCTGGGAGGGCAGCGAACCGACGGACGGCGATCCAACGCTGCCCAATGGGCTGGAATGCCTTGCCGATCATGTGAAAGCGCCGGCGGAGATGCTTCGCAGGCTCCGGCAGGTCGGAGTCGCCGAGACGGACCAAGGACAGCAGCTCGCCGTCGGCCAGCGGCTGGTGACGCGCGATGGGCGCATGCGGCGCTGGGACGGCTTCGTCGCCGAGGGCGCCGGAGCGGCTGCGGCCGAACGCCTGATCCGGGCCAACAGGCTGTCCGACCTCGCCCGCCATTTGCCGCAGCTCGAAGCCGCCGTTGCCGAAAGCGAAGCCAAACGGAAAGCCGCGCTCGATCGGCTGGAGAGGGTCCGTCAGGACGCCGACACCGCTCGATCGACCGCGCTTCTGGCCGAGCGGGAGATGCGCGAGGCCGAGCGTGCAAGCGACAGCGCGGCCGCAGCGATCGAGCGGTTGGAGGCGCAAAGGAGCGCTCTCGAGCAGCGCCTCGCCGATCTCGCTCCATTGGCGAAAGCCTCAGCCGAGGCGGTCGCCGCCGCAGAAGCAGCGTTGGGCGGTCTTGCGGATCCGGCGGAGCTAGAGGCGGAGGTTCAGCGCGCGCGCGATGCGGCGGGAGAAGCCGGCAAGGCCGTCGCCGAAAAGCGTGCCGAAGCGGCGACCCGCGCGAGGGAGACATCGGCGGCGAGGGAACGCCACTCGACCGCGGGGCGCGAACAGGCCGAGTGGCATCGCCGCCAGTCCGATGCAGAACAGAGGCTCCAGCAGGCGCGCGAGCGGCTCAATCAGCAGAAGGAAGAGCATAGCTCGCTCGAGACCGAGCCAGCCGCTCTCGATGAGCAAGTGACGGCGCTCGAGCAGGAGAGCGCGGGAAGCGAAGCCGTGGTCGCCCAAGCCGCGGCGGCCGAGCGTGAAGCAGAAGCGGCCTTGGCCGAAGCGAGTGGGGCAACTTCGGCCGCGTCCGAATCCTCCGCCTCCGCGCGAGAGCGAAGGGCGGCGGCCCAGGCACGATCCGAAGCTCAAGAGTCACGACGTGCGGAATATGCCCGGATCTGCCTCGAGCGCTTCGAATGCGTCCCGCAGCGACTTCCGGAAAAAATGGCGTTCCACCCGACTGAGGTCGTCGACCCAGAGGCCGAATCGGCGATGCTCGAGAAGCTGACCGCCGACCGCGACCGGATCGGCCCTGTGAACCTGGTCGCCGAGCAGGAGCTTGCCGAGATCGAGGGCGAGCGCCTTCGCGGAGCGGCCGAGGCGGACGAGCTCACGCAGGCGATCCACCGCCTTCGCGGATCGATCGGCAGCCTCAACCGCGAAGGCCGGGTCCGGCTGCTCGAGGCGTTCGAGCGGGTGAATCAGCATTTCCGGAGCCTGTTCACTACGCTGTTCGAAGGCGGGCAGGCGCACCTTGAACTGGTCGAGAGCGACGACCCGCTGGAGGCGGGGCTGGAGATCATGGCGCAGCCGCCGGGCAAGCGGCTCCAGTCGCTGACCCTGCTTTCGGGCGGCGAGCAGGCGCTGACGGCAATCGCGCTGATCTTCGCACTGTTCCTGACGAACCCGGCGCCGATCTGCGTGCTCGACGAGGTCGACGCTCCGCTGGACGACGCCAATGTCGAGCGTTTCTGCGACCTGCTCGATCGGATGACGCAGGAGACGGACACCCGCTACCTGATCGTCACGCACAATGCGGTGACGATGAGCCGGATGCATCGGCTCTACGGAGTGACGATGATCGAGAAGGGCGTTAGCCGCCTGGTTTCGGTCGATCTTGGAGGCGCGGAGACACTGCTGGCAGCGGAATAGCTCTGCTATTGCGAATAACTATCAATAACGATAGAGCCCCGGGCAACAGTCGCCACAGGGGAAAAAATGTCTCGTCCGTTGCTCTATTCGCTTACCGCCATCCTCGCCTGTGCCGCCGTCCCTGCCCATGCTGCGGACGGGGCTAAGGATGCGGCGGTCGACGCGTCCGCAGAAGAAGGGACGCCGATCGTCGTGGTCGGCGAGCACGTCAAATATGGCGTGAAGTCGACGAGCACGGCGACCAAGACGAACACCGACGTAAAGGACATTCCCCAGGCGATGACGACGGTCACCGCCCAGCAGATCGAGGACCAGCAGCTTCGCTCGGTCGGCGACCTGCTGCTGTTCGTTCCCGGCGCGTCCTACAATGCGGGCGAAGGCAATCGCGACACGATCGTTCTTCGCGGAAACAGTAGCACCGCGGACTTCTTCGTCGACGGCGTGCGCGATGACGTCCAGTATTTCCGCGACTTCTACAACGTCGACCGCGTCGAAGTGCTCAAAGGCCCCAATGCGATGATCTTCGGCCGCGGAGGCGGCGGCGGAATCGTCAATCGGGTCATGAAGAAGCCGAGCCTGGCCGCCTATCGCGCCTTCACCGCCTCGGCGGACAATTGGGGCGACCTGCGTTTCACCGGCGATGTCGATGTGCCGCTAAGCGGCAATGTCGGCCTGCGCCTCAACGGCTTGTTCGAGGATGGCGACAGCTTCCGTCGCCACGTCGACCTGCAGCGCTACGGCTTCAATCCCACGGTTGCAGTGGTCAGCGGCAACACCCGGATCGACCTGTCCTATGAGCATTTCCACGATCGCCGGACGGCCGACCGTGGAGTTCCGGCCGACGGCCACGAACCGATCCGGGGATTCACCCGAACCTTCTTCGGCAATCCGGACGTCAGCTTCGCGAAGGCCAATGTGGATCTCGCCACGATCGCGGTGGAGCATGACTTCGGCAACGGCTTGACCCTGCGCAACCACACTTCGCTCGGCGACTATAAGAAGTTTTACCAAAACGCCTACGGAAGCGGGTTCAACGCGGCCACCGGCCTGGTGACCTTGAGCGCCTACAACAACCGCAACAACCGGACGAACCTGTTCAGCCAGACCGATCTCGTCTGGGACAACCGGCTCGGCGGGATCGACCAGACCTTGCTGGTCGGTTTCGAGGTCGGCCGCGAGCGATCGCGCAACCGCCGCAACACCGGGACATTCGTTGGCGGGAATACGACCCCGATCACCGACCCCACGGTCGACCGGCCGGTGATCTTTGCTCCGGACGCCGACGATGCCGACAACCGCGTCAAGGTGACCGTCGCAGCGGCCTATGTCCAGGACCAGATCCGTCCGGCCGAATGGCTGGAGATCGTCGCAGGCCTTCGCTTCGACAGCTTCAAGGTCGCGGTGGACGACTTCCGCGCCGGCGGTACGGTGAGCCGTCGCGACGATCTATGGTCGCCCCGCCTCGGGCTCGTCCTCAAGCCGCAGCGCAACCTGTCGTTCTATGCGAGCTACAGCCGGTCCTACCTGCCGCAGTCGGGCGACCAGTTCAGCAGCCTGGACCCGCAGCGCGCCGCGCTGAAGCCCGAACGCTTCGACAATTACGAAGTCGGCGCCAAATGGGAAATCCTCGACGGGCTGCTCGCGACCGCCGCGCTGTACCAGCTCGACCGGAGCAACACGCGCGCATCCGATCCGCTCGATCCAACGCGCACCGTGCTGACCGGAATGCAGCGCAGCCGCGGGCTGGAGCTTGGCCTCGAGCGCAGCGTCACCAGCCGCTGGCTGATGTCGGCGGGCTATGCCCTTCAAAAGGCGAAGATCACCGAGACGACGGTTTCGGCTCCGGCGGGCCGCGAAGTCCCGCTCGTCCCGCGGCACAGCTTCTCGCTGTGGAACCGCTATGAGGTGACGAATGCGCTGGGCGTCGGGCTGGGCGTAATCGCCCGCTCGAAATCCTATGCGTCGATCAGTAACAACGTGCGCCTTCCAGGCTACGCGCGGATCGACGCTGCCGCTTTCTACAGGCTTCCCTACGGGCTCGAGGCGCAGCTGAACGTCGAGAATATCCTCGGCGCCCACTATTTCCCCACTGCGAGCAACGACAACAACATCGCGCCGGGAGCGCCGCGGACCGTGAAGCTGTCGCTAGGCTATCGCTTCTAGACGGACAGCTTTTCGGCGCGCGCCCAGATCCGCTTCATTTCATCGATGAACAGGTCGCGCGCCTCACGCCGACGCTCGGGTTCGGGCATACGAAGCAGCGCGCTCGGGTGAGTGGTCACCCAGCATTCCAGCCCGTCATCGAGCTCGATCGGCGCGCCGCGCACCTTGCTGATTGTCACTGACTTGCCGATCAGCGAGCGTGCCGCGGTGGCTCCGAGGGCCACCGTCACCGGCGGCCGTATCAACTCGCGCTCCTGCTCAAGCCAGAACTTGCACGCCTGGATTTCGCCCGCGTCCGGCTTGTTGTGGATCCGCCGCTTGCCGCGCTGGACGAACTTGAAATGCTTGACGGCATTGGTGACGTAGGTCTGGGAGCGGTCGACGCCCGCCTTCTCCAGGAGGCGGTCGAACAATTGGCCGGCGGGCCCGACGAACGGCCGGCCGGCGAGGTCCTCCTGGTCGCCCGGCTGCTCGCCGACAAACACCAGCTTCGCCTCGAGCGGACCTTCGCCGAACACGGTCTGAGTCCCGCACTTATGGAGTTCGCAGCGGGTGCAGCCGCGCGCCTCCTTGAATAAAGCCTCCCAGGAGGAGCGCAGGTTGCTCTTCGGCTCGGCGCGCCGTTCGGCGTCGAGCGCATTTCTCAGACCTTCAGCAGCGACGTCCGCCATTCTCGCTGAAACGTGCGATGTTGCGCGATGTTGCCGCGCTCAACGGGGCTGGTTACGGTCGCGGCATGAACCGCATCCTCCTCCGCGCCGCCGCCTCCATCCTCCCGCTTCTCGCAATCGCCGCCGCTCCGCCCGAGCGCGTGACTCCGATGACCCCGGACGTCGTCGCTTCGTACGATGCCGTCCTTCCGCAGGCGGACTTCATCCGGCGCGAGGCGATGGTGCCGATGCGCGACGGGACCAAGCTCTACACAGTCATCTACATGAAAAAGGGCGTGGCCAACGCGCCGATCCTGCTGTCGCGGACGCCCTATGATGCGAAGGGGAGCACCAACCGCACGTCCAGCCTCAAGGTCGTCGACAAGCTTCCCATCATGTACAAGGAGTTCGTCGAGGACGGTTACATCATCGTCCAACAGGACATCCGCGGACTCCACAACTCAGAAGGCACGTTCGTGATGAACCGGCCGATCGTCGGGCCGCTCAACACCACCGGCATTGACGAGAGCACCGATGCTTATGACGCGATCGACTGGCTGGTGAAGAACGTGCCGGAATCCAACGGCCGCGTCGGCACCATCGGCTCCTCCTATCTCGGCTTCCTCACTCTGGCGTCGGAGATCAACCCGCACGCTGCGCTGAAGGCGGCCGTTCCACAGAGCCCGATGGTAGACGGCTGGATGGGCGACGACTGGTTCCACAACGGGGCCTTCAGGGTCGGCGGCTTCGACTTCGGCCTGTCGCAAAGCACGGGCAAGGCAGACGCCGGCGCAAGCCTGCCGGTCGGCACGGGCGACGATTACGCGCGCTACCTCGAAGCCGGATCGATGGCCGACTTCGCGCGCAAGTACCGGATCGAGAACGTCCCCTTCGTCCAAAAGTTGATGCAGAACCCGGCCTATACGGAATTCTGGTCCGGTCAGGCGGTCGACAAGTGGATGGCGGCGCATCCGCTGACGGTTCCGACGATGCTCGAGGTCGGCCAGTGGGACCAGGAGGACAGTTACGGAGGCCCCGCGGTCTACAAGGCGCTCAAGGACAAATATGAAGGCAGCGGCCTTCTCCACCTGGTCATCGGCCCGTGGCGCCATTCGGGTGCGAACCATTACGGCTATGAGCTGGGCGACCTGACTTTCGCCGGCGACACCGCGTTGCAATGGCGGCGCGATTGGCTGAAGCCCTGGCTGGACCATTATTTGAAGGGCTCGGCCGACCCGAAGCACCCTCCCGTGCTTACCTATGCGACTGGCATCGACAAATGGGAGGGTTCGCCGCGGTGGCCGATGGGAACGCCGACTCCGCTGTTCCTGACGGCCGGCGCCGGAGCGACCTTCGATCGCCCCGCGGCGAGCGGTCACGACAATTATGTATCGGACCCCGCCAAGCCCGTTCCCTACCTTCCTCGGCCCATCACCGGCGCGCAATGGAAGACATGGCTCGTCACCGATCAGCGCTTCGTCGACGGGCGCACTGACGTGCTCAGTTATACCACCGCGCCGCTGACCAAGCCGGTGCACATCATGGGCGCGCCGCAGGTCGACCTGTTCGCGGCGACGAGCGGCACGGACAGCGACTGGGTGGTCAAGCTGATCGACGTCTATCCCAACGAGAATCCCGAAGGTGAGTCACAAGGCTCGAAGCGCGACATGTCGGGCTTCCAGCTTCCGATCGGGATCGAGATCTTCCGCGGCCGCTACGTCGACAGCTTCGCCCGGCCGCACGCGCTGACGCCCGGCAAGGCCACCGAATATCGCTTCGGCCTTCCGAACGTCGATCACGTCTTCCTGCCCGGGCACAAGATCATGGTGCAGGTGCAGTCGAGCCTGTTCCCGCTCTACGACCGCAACCCGCAGACGTACGTCCCGAACATCTTCTATGCGAAGTCGGGCGACTATCGCGCGGCTACGCAGACCGTCTTCCACGGCGGCACCAATGCAAGCGCCGTCTACCTGCCCATCGTGCCCTGACCGCCGGAACGCCACCTAACCGATGGCCGTTCTCTGCTTCCAAGAAGTGGAGAGACAAATGGCCGACGACCGCGACATCGAAGAGCAGTTCTGGGAGGCTCTGAAGGACAGCCCCTTCGTGATGCTTGGCATCGAAGGCGCTCGCGAGGGCGCGACGCAGCCGATGACGGCGAACTTCGAAGATTCAGATCGCGAGGCTGGCCGGGTCTATTTCTTCACTGCCAACGACCATGACTTCACTCGCGCTATGGGCCAGTCGAACCGCGCCATCGGCGCTTTTTCCGGCAAGGACCACGGCCTGTTCGCGAGCCTTCGCGGGACCCTGACGGTCGACAACGATCGCTCCACGATCGACCGGCTGTGGAATCCGATCGTAGCTCAATGGTACGAAGGAAAAGACGACCCCAAGCTCGCGCTCGTCCGCTTCGAAATAGACGACGCGAAGATCTGGCTGAGCGACATCGGGGGGTTCCTGAAGCCCGCTTTCAACAAGCTGTTCGGCCGCAAGCCCGAAGCCGGGATGAAAGAGAAGGTCGCGGAGGTCGACTTCTAGCGGGTGACCTTGTCTTCGATCTTCCTTTTCACGCCGTCGACGGGCGGCTTGTGGATCGCGCGGTAGCGCGCCTCGACCAGGCTGAAGGTCCCGAACAGGAACAGCCCTGCTGCAATCGGCAGCAGGAATGGGCCGCGAAGCACGTCCAGCGCTTTTTCCAGATTGCCCGCCTCGCTGGCCTTGTGATCAACCGCGGCGCGATAGATCAGCCAGGCGACGACGAAGAAGATCACGCCTCGTGCGGCATAGCCGAGGCGGCCCATCCATTTGATCCAGCCCTTCGCGCTGGCCCCTTCCTGGAGCGTGCGCATGAACCTGCATCTCAAAGCCTTGTAGAACTGGTTGCAGGCGGCGATCGCGAGGATCGCAGCCGCGCCCAGGAGCACGAGCTCGCCGCCAGGCAAGTCAAGCACCGTATCTGCCTGTTGCTCGGTGCCCATCGCGCCGGAGCGGCCGGCAAGGATCACTCGAACGGCCTTGAACGCGAGATAAATGTAGATCGCGCCGATGCCGCCGGCGACAGCGCGCTTGCCGAGCTGCTTCCATTCAGTCCCGGGATGCTCGGTGCCGAGCGCAGCGTCGCTGAGCCTCCATAGCCCGTAGGTGGCGAGGCCCGCTGCCAGGCCGGCAAGGAGGAACTTGCCGGCTCCGTGCCCTACATATTCCAAGGCTCCAGTGAGATCTTCGGTCCGCCCGGTCCTCACGACCAGGACGGCGATGAGGATGTACAACAGTCCACGGGCCGCAAAGCCGAGCCGCGTCAGCCACTGGAACTTACCTTCATAGGCGACCTCCCCGGCAATCTGGGTGGCGGCCTGCGGCGGCATCAGCTCAGTGCCCGCGCCTGGTCCGCCGCGCTGTTCTGCATCCGCTTGCCGAGCGCGACCTTGAAGATGGCGAAGGCGATCAGGCCGACGCCGGCGCTCGCGACATGAAGCAGCCAGAAGGTGGTGGTCGGAAGCGTCGAATACAGGCCGCCGACATAGCCAACCACTTTGTTCGCCGCGAAGAAGGACAGGTAATAAAGTCCGATCACGGTGGCGGTGATCTGCCGCGGCGCGATCTTGGTGAAGAGCGCAAGGCTGATCGGAAGGATGTGAGCGAAGCCGATGCTGTTCAGAAGGTGGAACATGAAGGGCCAGAACAACCCGATCTTGGCGCCTTCACCCTGGGTTAGCGCGGCCAGGAACAGGCATACGCCCCCCGCAATGGTGAACAGGCTGCCGATGATCATCTTGCTGACCTCGTCCGGCTCGCGATGATTGAGGCTCCACCATTTCCAGAAGCCGGCAACAGCGACGAGCATGGAGAAGCTGAGGATCGCGTCGAGCGTGATCAGCCAGCTGCTCGGCATCGTGTAGCTCATGAACTTCAGGTTGAAGTGCTGATCTCCCCACACGAGGTAGGCGTTGAAGATCTCCTGATTGGTGAGCAGCGAAATCGCGAGCACCGGGATGAGGATGCACAGGGTCAGCACCTTGAACCTGTCCTGCGCATCCAGATTGCGCGTCAGGTACATGTAGAGCGCGCCTATCATCACGAGCGCGCTGATCGTACCGATGATCCAGGACGAAAACAGGATTCCGGAGATCAACAGCCAGACGACGACCAGCGCCGCGATTCCGACGGCGCCGGCGACGACGCGGCCGACCAGAGTGTTGCGGTCGCGGTTGGCCACCTCAAGGTCGCGTGGAAGGGTCTTCTGCCCCCACAAGTAAATCATCAGCCCGAAGACCATCACCACGCCGGCGCAGCCGAAGCCATAATGCCAGCCGACCTTCTGCCCCAGGGTGCCGGAGACGAGCGGAGCGGCGATGACGCTGACGTTGATGAAGATATAGAAGATCTGGAACGCCATCGCCCGGCGAAGGTCGTTCTCCGCATAGAGCTCGCCGACCTGCGTGGCGATATTGCCCTTGAACAGCCCGACCCCGACGATCAGCGATAGAAGCGCGAACAGGAAGGCGCCTTCGATCGCCATCAGGAAATGGCCGAGCGCCATGACCAGCCCTCCCGCGATCAGCGCGACTTTCCGGCCGGTGAACTTGTCGGCGATGATCCCGCCGAGGATCGGCATCAGATAGACGAGCGAAGTATAGTCGCCGAAGATCGCGGAGGAGAGCGGCTGCCCCTCCAGCCCTGGATAATGCCAGCTTCGGAGCCAGGCGAGACCGGTCACATTTTCGATCTGCCCCGGGAGCAGCAGGTAATTGACCATGTAGAGCGTGAGCAGCGTCTGCATGGAATAATAAGAGAAGCGCTCGCATCCTTCGGTGAAGCCGAGGAAGCCGAGGCCCTTTGGATGGCCGAGGAAGGCGCGGTCGTCGTGAGTGCCGACTTCATAGTCGGGCGTGGCGTCGGCTACGGTCATCGGCTTTTGGCTCCCCAGTTAGAAGTCGACCTTGTCGTAATGCTGCGGCGGGACGATCACTTCCATCCGCTCACCCAGAAGCGGACGGAAGCAGGGCCTGGATTTCATCACCGCATACCAGTCCTTAGTCTGCTGGTGTCCTCGCCAGTCGACTGCACCGAGATAGTCGATGACGCTGAGTTGAGCGGCGGCGGTGAAGTCCGCAAGGCTGAGGCCGGGCCCGGCCAGCCAACGGCGGTGGTCGAGCAGATAATCGAGATAATCGAGATGGCCGTTGGCGATACGCATCGAATCGCGAAGCACGCGCGTGTCCGGGCTTTCGCGGCTGACCAGCCGCTTGCGCATCCGCTCGTTCATCAGCGGCTCGACCACCTCGCGGTACAGTTTCTCATCGAACCATTCGACCAGCCGCCTGATCTCGGCGCGGAGGGTCGCATTGCCGTGGATCATCGGCATCTTCTCGACCGTCTCGTCGAGATATTCGACGATCGGCTGGCTTCCGATCAGGGTGATCCCCGCTTCGGCGTCAACCATCACCGGGGTTTCGCCCGCCGGATTGAGGTCGACGAACTCGTCGCGCTTCTCCCACGGATTCTCCCTCACCAGCTCGTGAGCGATGGCTTTTTCGGCGAGGACCAGCCGGACCTTGCGGGAAAACGGACAGAGCGGGAATTGATAGAGTTGCCACATGGGTGGGCGGCAGCTTTAGCGCCGCGCGCGGAGGCGTCTAGACGCGCTGTAGCTCCGCAGCGTAGCGCGCCGCCTTTTCCGCGTAATGGGCGGCGGAAACCCGGATGGCGGCCCTCTCTTCGATGGTCAGCGGGCGCAACACGCGAGCGGGAACGCCGACGATCAGGCTCCCGCCCTCGAAGCTCTTTCCTTCGGTGATGAGGGCTCCTGCTCCGACCAGGCATTCGGGGCCGATCACCGCGCCGTTGAGGATCCGGGCGCCCATTCCGATCAGGCAGTGGTCGGCGATGGTGCATCCGTGGACGACCGCCTGATGGCCGATCGTTACCCGGGCGCCGATGGTCAGCGGCGCGCCAGGGTCGGAATGGCCGACCGCGCCGTCCTGGACGTTGCTCTCCTCGCCGATGAGGATCGGAGTGTTGTCGGCGCGGATCACGGCTCCGAACCAGACGCTTGCCCGCCCGGCCATCCGGACGTCGCCGATCAGGTCTGCGGAAGGCGCGGCCCAGGCGCCGTCTGCCAGGGCAGGCGAGAGGTCGCCGAGGCTGTAGAGCGTCAACTTGGGCCCCATTGCGCGAGCTGCTCGTGCGTGTCGGCTCGCTCGATCGAAACCTTGCTGAACTCGACCGAGATCACGCAGCTGGGCCGACCCGATTCTGCCACCCTGCATGCGATGACCCGACCGTTTGGCAGCGCGACGAGGCGGCCTCTTAGCACGAGGTCGAAGCCTCCACTCGGCTGATCGCCCTCGTCCAATTTCGTGGTCGCTTCATAGGCCCGGCCGGAGCGGCGAACGGTTCGCGCGCCGCGGGCAGCGAAAAATTGAGCGATTCCGACAGTCTGGGGAACGCCCGCAGCCCCTTGGTCCTGCTGGGACCTTTTCTCCGGTTCCGTTCCGGCCTGCGGGCAGGCAGCCGTCAAAAGCCACGGCTCGCGAATCCAAAAGCCCTCCACTGCCTCGAACGCCTGGCCGGCAATGGCCTTGACCGGGGCATCAGCGGCGGACAGCGTCGGCGTCGCCCGGACTTTGAGCGCGCGGCTCTCCTCGCTCAGGCTCCAGCCCAGCGATCCGGCCTCTTCTTGCGAAGGGCCGTCGCAGCCAAAGCGCATGCGGAACTCAAACTTACTCCCGGCCAGCTCCTTTTGGCGTTGGGCATCGTCCACCCCTACCGCGAAGTCGCTCGCCGCACGCTGCGCCGCAAGCAGCAGTTGCTCGCGGCCCAGAATTGCCTCGGCAGCTGGGATGGGAAGCTCGGGAACCGCCTGCTGTTGTGCAGTGTTCGCCGTATTGGCGGAGGCGTTGTCTTGGCTCGCGGGTCCGCCGCATGCACAAGCCGCGAGGCAAGCGGCAATCAATGCGGCTGAGCGTCGATGGCGCTTCGTCAGCATCAGCAGGGGATAGCACAATCGCCGACCTGAATGTCCACCGCGGGTTCGTAGTTACGGTCTTGGCCAGGCCCGGGACCACGGTGAAGCGGACGAGCAAAGAGTGACCCTGGAGCAGATCATCACCTTGCTGGTCCTGGCCGCGGTGGTTGCGGCGCTGATCCAGGACAAGATGCGGGCGGATATCGTCGCCCTCGCCGGGGCGGCCGTCCTGTTGATGGCCGGAGTGGTTCGCCCGGTGGAGGTCGAAGGAGCGTTCGCGAGCCCCGCGATCATTGCCCTCGCGTCCTTGTTTGTCATTGCCTACGCGATGGAGCTGTCGGGATTGCTGGACGCAGCGATCGGCAAGCTAGTCGCCTTGTGCCGCCGGATCGGAGTCGCGGGCCTCTGGGTGCTGATCGGCCTTGCCGGGGCAGCCTCCGCCTTCCTCAACAATACGCCGATCGTCGTGCTTGGCGCTCCGGTTGTCCGCGACGTTGCGAAATCGCTCAATCGGTCGCCCAAATGCTACCTCATTCCCTTGTCCTACGCCGCCGTCCTCGGCGGCTGCTGCACCCTGATCGGAACGTCGACCAACCTGCTGGTCAACGACATGGCGACCGTTGCCGGCCAGCCGCGGTTCGGGATGTTCGAGATCACTCCGGTTGGGCTGGCGGTGTCGATTGCCGGCGGACTTTACCTGTTCTTCTTCACCTCGAAGCTGATCAAGGCCGGTGAAAACGGCGCTTCGGACGTCGATGAAGCCGTGAGCAAGGCCGAGGATTTCCGGGAACCGGGTCTTGCCGGAGGACTCGTGGGGCGCGCGGGCCCCTTCGCGAAGAAATCGGAGCTTCGACCCTGGGCGGCGCTGGCCTCGTCTCTGACGTTCGTCGGCGTCGTTGCGCTCGCCAGCTTCAACGTCGCACCGATCGCCGCGGCGGCGTTCGCTGGCGCGGTACTGCTGATCCTGATGCGGGTGATCACCGCCGACGAAGCCTATCGCGGATTGCGGCCGGAGGTGCTGATGCTGATCGCCGGAATGGTCGTTTTGGGAATTGCGCTCGACCAGACGGGCCTTGCTGAATCGGCAACGCACGCGCTCATCGGAACCATGGAGGGGATGAGCCCGCTACTCGCGCTGATCATCCTTTACGGCGTAACGCTGTTCGCAACCGAGCTTCTGTCGAACGCGACCGTGGCGGTGCTATTCACGCCCGTCGCGGTATCGATGGCGGATGCATTCTCGGTGAGCCCGCGGCCGTTCCTCGTGGCTGTGATGGTCGCCGCCAGCGCGGCATTCGCGACGCCGTTCGGCTACCAGACCAACGTGCTCGTCTACCAAATGGGCGGCTACAGCTATCTCGACTTCCTGAAGATCGGGCTTCCGCTCAACCTCATTACCTGGGCGGCGGCGGTCGTGGCGATCCAGATTTACTTCCCATTTTAGGTCGCGGCCGGATTGGTCGCCGTCCGGCGGATCATCGAACCTTCGAAATGCCCCGGCATTTCGGGTTCGATGATGGTGCCAGGAGAGGACTCGCGGTCCTAGCGTAAGTAGTTGCCTTCATAGGCTATTCGTAATGTGAGCTTGCGAAAGGCCCCCAAATGGGCCCCCAGAACATTCAAACAAGTGCGGCTGATCTCAGCTTCGGGGTAGGCTTGAACGCGCGGGAGAGCATTCGCGGTATGTCTCTCGCTGGAGCACACGGATCCCGAGAAGGACTGGAGCAACTTGGGACCTTAACTAGTGCAAAGTCGTGCTGAGGTCCTTCAAGAGCGTGGCTGCGGCCGCTTGGCGATCACTGTCGTTGTACCGTGATGCGATAGACCGCAGAGTCTTCATAACGAGGGAGCGCTGACGAGCCGGCTTCTCAAAAGTAGTCAGAATCTCGTGCCAACGTTCGTCTACCAGTAGTCCTCCGCCCAGCGGCTCCATCTCCGAGGCGAGGAAACGCTCAACGGTTCCCGCCATCTTATTTAGATAATACGGCTCTGTGGGTTGGTTCAGGAGCCTGATGGCAATGGAACGAGCTAAGCGGCGGGTGCAAGTGGCGCCCAATGCTAAATAGACCGGATCTCGTGCGAGCGCAGCTTTGCAATCCGCTTCGCTGAAACTGACATCTTTATGGCGACGCGGGGTAATTACTCGAGTGGCCGAGATCCGGTTCCGGGAATGGTGCGCGTCCTGCACCCACTCGCTCAAAACGTACAAGCAGGTCTTAGAGGAAGCGAACCGCGGACCGGGAACATACGCGAGTATGCGACCAGGACCCAGTTCTAGAGGGTCGAGATCAATGCGATCTGCGTGCAATAACGACATCAGTTCGCCCCGCGAGAGAACGCGACTCTCTCGCTTTAGGCAGTCAACGATAGCTGCCTCAACGGGTGCGGGGAGTCCTTGGACCTCATTGCAGCAGTGAATGCTCTCCGACCAAATCTTTGAAACCAGCTCTTCGAGGATGCACAATGCCAACTGTTGTTCGGCTCCCCAGTGAGCGAAGAAGCCATACAAACCTTCCCTGTTGATCTCGCACTTCCGCTGCAGCACTTCACGCGTGCTTCTCCAGCTGTTCTGCGGAAACACGACGTATTTGCTCTTCGCCAGAATGTGCTTCGCCAAATGTGCAATCGGAACGGCCCGGTAAAGCTGATCTACGATTAGATCTTCGGCAGGTACGGTGATTAATTTGGGATGATTCAGTGCCGCGAAGTGCAGCAGATCAAGCGACGCGATGACACCTAGATTTTCATATTCGGAAGCAATGCCAGCCAGCGTGACTGGGCCGTCTCGGGCTTGATCCGCAATGTCCAAAAAGACCAGATCCAAACTGCGCCAATCGAGCTCTGGCTCGAGAAGCAACAAGCAGAAAGGCGCAAGCAATGTCAGTCCGAGCAGCCTGTAGTCGCGCTCGATACGCCAAGTGTGTCGGTAGATCGAAATCCACGCTGCGGTGAGCTCTATGTCACCTTCAGCCCATTCGCGCAGAACTTCCAGGAAATATGATGGGGTCAGAGGAGCTGAATTGTGGCCCAGGATTCCGCTGACACCAGCCAGATACTCCTGTGCTAGGATGTGTGCTGCTTCGTCCTCTTCCAACAGCTCAATTACGAGTTCGCGACTGACGTCTTGTTGGGATGTGGCGCACGACAGCCAGACAGACGGGCTGTGTTGAGCTGCAACGGCTACAGCTTCGCAAGCGGCGGAACAGAGTTCATCTATGCAACCGAGGTTGACCGCGTTCGCTACGGCGATGAAGCCGTTCAGGCCCCATCCCTGGTCGAATATTGCTGAGGAGCTCTGCTCGAGCATGAATCAGTACAGGAGACATGCCGCCCGGACGGCGGGCTACATCAATCCGCCTTCGCCAAAGACCTCGTCCATGATTTCTCGGTCGTCCAGGGTCTCGATCGATATCCGCTCCTTTTGCGGGTCGACTCCCGCGAGGCGAGCTTCTTCGATCACCTGCTGCATGACGTTGACGACCTTACGAGGCGTTATCTCGACGAGTTGAGAGATTATCGCCTCGATAGCGGCTTCATCAAACGGGAAGAATTTGTCTGAACTGGCAGGATCCACACGGTTCGCCTGCAGGACTTCGGCCACGAAGCGAACCGCGTCATCCTTGTCGAGGAGCTCGAAGACGATCTGCTTCTGGATGCGATCTAGGATGTACTTTTCAAACGCCGCCGTGAGCTCCGCGGCCTCCGCTGAAAGCGCGATGACGAGACAAAAGGAGTTCGGGCAAGAATCGTAGATGTGGCGGAGTGCGTCATTGACCTCTCGCACCTCTTTAACGTTCGGCGTTCGCAGTAGGTCGTCGAGCTCATCTATGAGAAGATACACCGCTTGCTTGAACCGCCGACCGCCCTCTGGAAGGTTCACGTCAAAGACGAACAGGTTGACGAGCCGCGTGAACGTGACGACGGCCTGGTAATCATTGAACCCCTTGGGAACCAGAAGCGAGCGAACCTCTGCTTCCGTCTCTGCTTTGTAGATGTCTTTAGCGAAGTTGTAGAGCTCGACAGAGGGCAGAATTCTCTCGATGACTTCTTCTGCTTTGACGCTCTCTGGAATCTTCATCTGATCCCGGTATCGGAAAATGCACATTCCGAGAAACGTGCGATACGCCTGGACATCAGCCACCAAGCTTGACTTGGCAACGAGGTCTTCGACGAACGCACCAGCGAATGTGAGTTTGCCTTTGTCCTTGCGCAAGGACGGGACGAAGTACGCGACCGAATTGAACTCCTCAGCCTTGGTCACGAGAATCTGGTGCTGTGCCCAAAGCAACGCGTGCGACTTACCCGTTCCATAACCGCCGTAGAGCATGATGAAATTGACGTTGCCGACTTGGTCAGCTCGACTGCGAGTGATGAACTTCACCAACTGGTTCTGCTGACGTTCGTACCCCACCCAAACATCCATTCGTGGATCGCTCTCCTGGGTGGGGTTCGACCGGAACGGATTGCCCGTCAGATTCGACGCACTGTAGAACTGCTGCGGGTCAATGATCCCACTCATGTAACTCTCCTTCGGGCATTAGCTAATCTGATGTACTGGAGATCGACGCACGACAGCTTGAGGTAGGCGGCAAATTCCTTCACCTCCCTTATCTCGGATCCGCGGAGTTCGTAGCAAAATTCCTCGTTCGATCGGACCGCAAAGGCCAATCCGGACTGTGTGAGGTTCGCCGAACCGACAATGGCAATAGGTTCATCGTGTGCTCTTGTCCGCCGCTGGTCGATCTCGAATAAAAATATCTTCGCGTGCAGCGTTTCATGGAAATGAAGCTGCACGTTACGCTGCTCGAGTCGTTCAAAAACACCGATCTCTTTGGGGTTGGGGGGCTTTGTTATCAGAGCGACTTCTGCTCCATCCCCGATGAGATCGAACAGCATCTTGCCGAAGATATTCGACATTTCGAATAGCTCAACTGAGAGATAAGGGCTGATTAACGTTACGCGCTTGTGCGGGACGAGTCTGCGCGAGAGAAGAGCCGTCTTCAAATAGCGAACGGAGAAGTTCTTCAGGAACGGTGATCCACTCGGCTGCGGCCGTGGCGCGGCAGCCCAAAGCTGATTTGGCCAGTAATCTGGCTCCGACGTGGTTGCTGCCGTGGGCGCTGTGTAACCTTGAACTGGCAAACCGACGAGCTCGCCTGGCTGCGTAAGGCGGTCCTCAACGGAATGTTCCCCTGCACGATAGAGGAAAACGTCGGAGCCTCGCCGTATATAGATTACTCGATACGCCGAGTTGCCCCGACTTACATATCGAATCCACGCTCCTGGGAATCCCTCATAGCGATGGTCCTTGCTATCGGGGCGAAGTTCAGACCCATCCACGACTTTCTGCAGTACCCGCTTCGCAAAGTTCGCATCGCCGTGATTTTGCAAGTCCGCAACGAACTCAGGACAGAAATACAGAGGCATTTTTCTTCCTGATCGTGAACGACCCGTCGCTATACTGCGACAGTCTAAGTAGCACCCGTTGCTCAGGGCTATTTCTATCCGTCTCTATAAGAGCAGGGACGTCAAGTGCTCCTTCGTTATTCGAATAGCAATGAGCCAAATACGTCAGGTACGCGACATAGGTTGGCAACTCGTTCTTCAGTACCGCCATACCTTTGTTAGTCAGTCGGTAGGTTTGATAGCATCGAGCCAAGAACTCGATGATTCGCTCCAGGCTTGCTTCGTCTATCCGAGGGTCAGCTGCGCCACCCATCGCGCTGTAAACGACCGCAAGGAACGACCACATATTTAAATCTGGCGCGTCGATGCGTTCAGGCTTTATCGCGAGACGTCGAAACTGGTGATGGAGCGGCCAAACAGCGAATGCCTCGCCTGATGTACAAAAACCAGCATCCGTGAGAACGTCAAGAAAACGTCTCCCTTTGCCGGTAAGCTTGCCCTTGTCTGTCGCTAGACCAAGCGAGGTGGCCCAATCTCGTCTTCGGCCGAGAACCTTCCGGAGGTAATCATCGGAAACTGTGATTTCTTCGGATGGTACAGCTGACAGCGAGCCAGTGCGGTGCGAAAGCTCTTCAAGTCTGCGCGATGCCAACGTTTCGCCGGCCTTCCCCTTGCTGCCCTTATTCGTAGGCTGCGTATCAACTTTGACGAGCTTGAAGATTTTCGCTTGGACCGCCGAACTGGGAAACACCCTTTTCAGCGCGGCGATCTTGTATGTTCCCATCGCGATAAGCGACGAGCGCGTAGCATCCGGATCAAACTCCGATGCGAGGCAGTTCAAGAAGATGTCACCGTCGTCGAGAACAAAGCGAACAGCGAGAACCAAACGAAGCGCGTCGTCTCGCTTCTCTGCAGGAAGCGCCCTCCAGAGTATTGAGAGCACATCAAGTGTAGGCTGGACGTACAACGTGCGGCCGCTAGCGGAAATAAGGTCAATGGACCCAAAGAAATCAGTTATATGGAAGTTCTTCAGCCCCCACTCTTTCGTAACGAGTTCTGACCACATACCATAGGTCAGATCCCCCTGTTCGGCGTAGATTTCGACAAGGCGCCGCACGCGATCAAACGTGTACTCCAAACCGACTGACCAACCGATCTTGTGGCTTAGGGCGCTGTATGGGTCAGACTGGGTTGTAGCCACCATGCGACGTCACCCTCGGTCGAATTTGAACTAGAACAGTACGACTGCTTGCGTGATCGCCAAGGAAGCACTGCCCGGCCTCCAGCAGGCGAATCATATCTCCGAAATCGGTTAGTGTGGTTCCCGACATCTTCATGCCGGCGAGCGTCTTTGTTGGCACTCGATTGATTGCGGCACTAATATCGCTTTGAAAGGTCAGCCGATGATTGAAGCTGATATTCACTTGGCTCAGTATTCTGTCGTCAACGGCCGATGGCTGCTGTGTTGCGAGCACCAGCGAAAGCCCTGCGTCACGCCCCCGTTTTACATACTCTACGAGCGCTTCTCTGGCCGGTGATGGGAGATTTGCAGGAGCTACAACGTGCGCTTCGTCGATCAACAGCCAAACTCTCGTTGGGAGGTTCTCACCCTTAAAAGGCTTGTCAAAAAAGTGAGCGACTTTGAGCTCCTTATGATGCTGGCCCATGATGAGAAACAGTTGGCGAGCGATGATGGCCGTGACGAGCGACTTGTCCTCATTTCGCAGGTCCCTGAGCATGAAGATGTTGGCGACCCCCGGCGTAAGTAGTGACCTTACGTCCAATCCAGCGGGATCAAACAGCCCCGTCCTTAGGTAGTCTGTTAGTTTGTAAACCAGGGCGTTTCGTGATGACTCTGCGATGCCCGGCCAGTTCGACGCATCCGAAATATACGCGATCATGTCATTCAAGGAGTAGTTCGCCGGCGAGAGCGATTCACATGTCTCGGAGACAATGTGTCCCTGTGGCCCATAGACCTCCTGGCCTAGGAGACTGCACCAATCCTCCGCTGTCACATACCTCGGCTGTAAGCGGAACTTGATCTCGTCGCCGAGAAAAGGCTCGGTGTTCGGCGGGATATAGATTCGGCAATTCTTAAGGGCGTTGGGCTTGATGTTCCAGCGCTTGAGCTCTTCTAACTGCTGGGCGTTTTCTTTCACCGCTCCTCGCGGCTCATACCTCAATGTCCAGAACTGGCTTTGCGTATCGATGAGTATCGAGGTGATCGGAGTGACGTCGTTCTGGACGGGGCTTTTTTCCTGAAGCTCCGAGATCCCCTCGATCAGAACTCCAAGGTCGAAGGACTTGCCACTTCCTCGAGTGCCGGTAATGTAAATCACGTGTGGAAAGGTGACGTCCATCCACGCGTCTGCGCCTAAGTAGCTCTTGCCAGCCGCGTTCTCGAGAACCTTACCAATATAGACGACATCCGAAGGGCGGTCTTCATACTTAGCGCGCCCAAAGATGACATTGTTGCCCTTCGGAACGTGGTTGATCTTAACTATAGGGTCGAGTGCAGTGAACGGGCTCCGCTCAACCACCTTGCCGAACGCGTCAGCCAGCTTGAGCGAGAAACTCATCCTGGTACTCCCTGTATGTTACTAAGCGAGGAGCATCACCGGCTCGCAGCGCAATGATCTTCGAGGGACGAAGCGCGTCAAGATAATGCCCGTGGTTTGCTGCTGCGACTATCGCAATTCTTCCAGCTGCCATCACGTGACGCCGGAAATTGTGTGCGACTACGCGAGCGGTGAGTGGGTCAAGATCGGCGCAAAATTCGTCTAGAAGCCAAACCTCATCGTCGCGTAACAGGAGATCGGCGAGCATAGCCCTATACTGCTGCCCTTTGCTCAACATGTCGAAAGGGCGAATAAAGGCCGTAGCCTCGGAGAGGCCGACCTGGCTCAAGGCGCTAAGGGACCTAGAGACCGAATACTTCTCCGCGAAATACTCGAAAATGCAAACTTCCGAAGGAAGGCATTTCAGCCATCCAGCAGAGTATGTCCGCGACACGCTTCGCTGGAATTTCAGATGATTTGATCGGTAGCTCCCCTCGTGATCAAGAGCCCGGAGGAGTAGACTCTTGCCGCTGCCGCTCGAACCAGAAATAAATATGATGTTTCCCGCAGACGCTTTGACGTCCAACGGCCCGATAATGCGCTGCTGGATGCGGTCGGCGGAAAGACCGAAGCAGTCCATGATGAGGCGAACGGGTTTCGATTGAGAAATCTGGAGATCTGATGTGACGCGAATTCCTGTTACCGCAATCGCCTGGGAGTTGATCTTGAACCTGTTGCGCCTCAACTTGGGTGACGCGGGAGCGTGCTCACGGAGATACTGCTCTGCATAATCGTCTAGCGGGCACAAATAATATGGAATGGGGAAGCGTATGACCTTTCTGAAGGCGAGCCATTCCTCGGGCGAAAGGTGAGAAGAGGGGTCCTCTGTCTGGAGGACCTCTTCCAGTCGTGCCACTACTTCTTCGAAATCCCTGTTCGTAGTCTTACAGAAATCTTGAAGTTGAGTTAGGTATTTCTTTTGCAAGCTCATAATTCCAGAGCTGATGCCGTATCCTTTCTTCATTGAAAGGAGGTCTCTGGATACTCTGGCAACATTTCCCTCAGTATTGCCGACCCGGACGAAACCACTCGTAGACACGAAGTCTATGTAGTGGAGCATTTCGGCCATAATCTCCAAGAACAAGGGCCGACGGCCAGCGATATGCCATCTAGTCTTGCAGAATGTCTTCGCCGCCTCCAGCATAGTTCGAGCTAGCCCGAGACCGCGATACTCCGGGCTCACGACCACGCGAGCTATGCGAGCAATGAGGTTCACGTTTTCGCGCATGGCGTGCTGGTCCCATTGCTCCCAGCGAACGGGCCTATCCGGATGCCGAAACGCGTTCGCGAATAGCTCATGCCGCGGCTTCACCATCAGCAGTGGCATTTGGATGTCGACATATGCGGCGGCGTGCCAGCTGATTCCTACCTTGAACTGCAAGAGCAGGATCGCCTTTCGACCTCCAACAGACGCTGTTGCGGTAGGTGCCTCGTCAGTGCCCTCGTCTGAAAGGATGGCCGTCTTGTAGTGGAACTGCTCAAGGTACTGAAGCGATTGAAGATCGGACGCCGAGGCAACCTCAGCTATCCGGTATGCTATCCGCTGAGACCCGACGCAGATCTCGCCACTTTGCTCAAAAGCCGGTGTGAGCCGAATTAGATCCGATTGATCTTCGGCAGACACAACGAAGACATTCCTCGTGGAAGCCGGGTCGAGCCGAAGCCGGTCCCCCTTGCCGACCTGCGCGAAACGGTGGACGTGCAGCGTGGACGACTTGCCAGCATCGTCGCTCACTACAACTCTGCGTTGGTGCTCTTTCGGTGCCGAATTCAGCACATGGTAAAACTGATTCACATCGACGTCTTGCGAGGCCACTTACAGAGCCTTGTTACTAGGCGCGTCTGGCCTCGGGGTCCAGGCGAAAGATGTCTGGTTTTTTCTAACTGGCGCCTTCCGCGCTACTGCCCCCACCGTAGTCCCCCTTTCCCGCAGTCCGACCATACTGCCTTCGTCGGTCTTGTCACTAGAAACTCATGCGATTGGGCATCGATGTGCCCGCATGGCGCAGCGCTCTTCTGCTAAGGACCAATAACGGTCACACCCCCAATCCCTCCCCCATCGGCTGACCCAGCTGGCCGCCCAAGCCACGCTGCCGCAGGCAAGCGTGGGGCAGGGATGGCTGAGCTTGGGGGCAGTCGATGGGTTGACCAAAGATAAGAAACCTCACGCCTGAACCAGGGAGAAGATGAATTGAGTCCGCAGAGTCTCACCGAGAGTTGGCGAAAGCAGAAAGTTAGCTTTTCTTTCCCTTTGGTTCCTTGCCCACTCTCCACTCTCGGCTTTGACCCGGCCGGTGCTCGCGGAGCTGCGCGCCGAGCCGGGTAAGCCTTCGCTGCAAGTGGCCAAGGAACCAAAGGAGGAGTGGGGAAAGAGTTGAATATGGACCTTTGTCTAATCTGCTCTAGCTAGGTCCGCTTCCACTGTGTGGGTGCGGAGCACCCCCCGAACACAAAACACCCCCCCGGGGGGCAACACAAACAACGGAGGTGCCCCCCAACCTCAATTCAATGTCAGCTAGGTTGAACAGTACACTGCCGCTCCGCGGCTGAGTTTAGGTTGCCCTCTTAGTCACCCAGAGAACACTTCGAGTTTCACCTAGTTGAGCAGCGATCAACCACGGAGTTTGCCCCGCAGTCCTTTTCTTGGTCTCAAACCCAGGAAAGGAACCTCATGTATCTCGCATATGACACAGAGACGACCGACCTCCCACGTCCGCATCTCGAACCTGACCATCGAGCTCAGCCACACCTGCTCCAGTTTGCTGGGATTCTGTTCGACGAAAATGGGACAGAACTCGACCGACTCTTCACGATGGTCCGGCCAGGACGTGATGCTCTGCTATCAACTCATGCCTTCGCAGCACACGGCATATCTTTGGAGGAAGCCTTCCACCGCGGAGTTGAAGTCTCCGCGGTATTCCGCTGGTTCAATTCCGCTTCGAAGCGATCGACGTGCATTGTGGGCCACAACGTCGACTTCGACCTGCGGATCATGGCTATTGTTGCAGCTAGGCTCGGAGAAACCGGATGGTCCGCACCGCCCAACACCTTTTGTACCATGGCTCAATCTACCGCGTTGGTGAACTTACCACCGACCTTTCGAATGATGGCTGCCGGTAGATTTCACCCGAAATCACCAAGCCTCTCTGAGTGTATGAGGCACTTCTTTGGCGAAGAGCACAGCGACGCTCACGATGCGGAAGCAGATGTCAGAGCCTGCATCAGGATTTTTCGACATCTGACCACTGAAAGAACGGCGGCCTGAGAGGCCAAGGGCGTGGACCAACTCTGTTGATCCGGACCTGCCTCCTTCACTTCATCAACATGGCTTTGGCTCTCAACCTGAAAGTTCGTTCTTCAAGCTGCATCTGGATCAGCCGGCCCTTTTCTTTGGGACGCAGATCGAGGCCCTGACTGACCTTCGACAGTATCCGAAGGTCGCGGTCAGCCGCCCTAACAATCTTCAACTGCGCTTCCGCCTCTGCGGATCGATTACCGTGCTTCCAGGCATTCCGATTGCCCTTCGGCGGACCAGGATTGGTGCCCCCATGAAGCCGGCAACGCTGCTTACCTCTAACTGCTGGAGACTGACATGGACGGCCCGACCTCGTCCTGGCGCCACAGCGTCGCGCATTGGCCAGATTGGGCGGCTCTATGGGATCGTTCGTAAAAGCGTTCATTTTGCTACTCACCGGGTCAGAAGTTGACGTCTGAGAAGTTGAAAATTCAACTTTTCAATACCTGCTGCGGACGAGCGCAACATGCGCCACATCCGCAACATTGGCTTAATTCTCGAGATTCTCGCTGGCAGCTTCCGCAACATCGCCGCAACATGGCGTTTCGTCCGCAACGCTCGGGTCATTGGGAATCTGCGATTTACCGTTGGCCGTTGCGCTTGTTGCGCCAGTTGCGCCGGCCTGGGGCGGAGTGAGATAACGGTGCCACGCATCGTGGAACGCTTGCCGCTTGTAGCCCTTGGGTGTTGACCCATCCGCCATCCGGAGCCCCTCCGAGCCAATTCCGTAAGGTCTGAGCAATTCGGCAAGCTTACGATCATTGAGCTTCTTGCCACGGAGATCGCCCCAGGGAGCCTCCTGATCGGCAAGAAGCCGTTCCAACAGGTCCTTGGTTCGAACTTTCTGGTCTTGACCAAAACATGCCTGGATGTCTCTCAGCAGCCGTATGCCGAGGCTAGACGGGGTTGCCGTCTTGCTGGCAGCGACAAAGTGAAGTGCCGCCTCCCGTGCCTTTGCCGGCCAAGATCCTCCCGCGAGATCTGCGACCACTATCAGCGGTTCCCAGACATCCGCTTTGCGATCGACTATCTCGATAGGCAAATTAGGTCTGCACTCGGCAGCTGCTTCACGAACGCAATGAGCCCATGCAGCCAACTTGTCCCGCAACGCGTGACCGAGATTTTTATGATCACGTTGGCGATATGGTTCGACTTTCTCGGTCGGTGCTCGCTTCCTCATTCGCACCACAACCGACCGCGTCAGGATCGTATGCGGGACATCTCCGATGCCCGCCATGGCGACAGCAGCGTAGCAATCCTTTCGAACCGGAACCCAGTGCTCATCAACTTTCTCACATCGCAAGAAGCCGCCCCCTTTGCGATGGCCAGCGTTGACCATGCAGCGCAACTCTTCGTCGCCCTTGGCCTTCGGTCCATACTTTGTGTCGATTTCGTCGATGAAGAAGGTCGGCCGTCCTGCTGGATCGTCCAAGGCTCGAATTAGGCTGGGGGTCGTCGCATTTGCTGCCTCCAGCGCCAAGGGAGCCAACATTGAGGTGATTTCCATCGCTCGCGTCTTGCCGCTCTCTGGTTCTGCAGAGAGAAAGGCAAGACGCGGTGTTGTGTCCCATGAATCCATCAGGTGCGTGTGAGCTGCCCAGAGAACTACGGCGTAGCCTGCATGATCGGATGGAAGGCTCACAAACCGATTCACGAATGCCAGAGCACGATCTAGCAGGTCATCGCCATCTGGAACGACTTGGAGTGTCGTGTCTGGTGGAACCTGCAAATCATCGCTAAGATCAATTGCCGGGCCGACAGCTTTGGCATCCTCGGGGCCGGAAGCGTGGGAGCGCTCTCCGGCCTCTTCTATGGTGACAACTCTCACTGGGCCACCTCACTTTCACCGATGAGTGCCTTGATCGAGGACGCCGTCACCAACCGGCGCCGACCCAACTTGACGGTCTGAAGGCGACCCTTCTTGATGAAATTGTAAATTGAAGTGCGGCCGAGCCTCAGAGCTCCAGCCGTCTCATTTATTGAATAAAGCATTACAGAAAGTCTCCGTAGTAATTCACCAATGTTCCGGTGAACACACAGAGGAGTTATCGTCCATTATGAGGTTTGCAAGCCTCTGAAGCCTATTAGAAATAAGTTGAAGTTTCCTCCTTGTGTCATTCTCTAAAAATCAATCCCCAGATCATGGAGAGAAATGACTGTAGACAGCCTAAAGGCTGGCCTTCCAAAAAGTTTTTTTACTCAGGATAAGTTGAGCGTCCGCACACCGCCCGTTGCCCCGGTAGGGCGAGCTTGAATCCCGCGAATCGATCGCAAAGCTTACGTAAACGGATGCCGATTCGCTGTCGGGAAGGTTGAACGCTCGTTTTCCATTATTGTGGGTGCAGGGGTTGCGCGTCCTTCTCACCCTGAACCGTCCCGGTCGACCGTTTCAAGTCACTCATCCTCAACCTTCCGGTCGTAGGAGGGAAGGATGTCGTTATCGCGAGACCAAGCTGAATGGACTGCCGTGTTCTTAGCGGCAGGCGAACTTATGCGGCGCGGTTACCGTGTCAGCTTCACACTCGGGCCAAATGCTCCTTTGGCCGATCTAGTGGTCCGCGCCCCCAGTGGAAAAGCCTTCCTCGTGGATGTTAAGGGCAAGTGTCGCCCAGGTCGTTGGATGGTGAAGCCGAAGGCTGAGACGCCCGATCTGTTCTACATCCTCGTCAGGCTGGGGATGACGCCAAACGGAATGGATAGATGCCGGGATCGCTTCTACGTTTTGGAGCAAGGGGAGGCGGCGAACTTGACGCGGCTCAACTCCAACAATCCCAGTCTCAGCGGCTTTTCATCCTCCGCAGCCGCGCCCTATCAGAACCGCTGGGAACGACTGCCAACGTAGAGGTCTCTAACCTCCGCTTGTCACAGTGAGCCGTGCTTCCTCACCGCCCCTGCGGAGCTCATCGAGATGATCGCTCCACCACTGGGCCATTTTCACCCGCTCATCCCAGTGAAGTCCCCGATGGTACGCCCCTCGGGTGGCGTTGCTTTCGCCATGAGCTAAGGCTCGCTCGATCGCATCCGGGCTCCACATGCCACTCTCGTTCAACAGAGTTGATGCGGTGGACCTCAGGCCGTGAGCGGTAACCTCATCCTTCTCGAATCCCATTCTGCGGAACGAGGCGTTGAGGGTGTTCTCGCTCATTGGCCGGCTGGTCCCGTGGGCTGACGGGAAGACGTACTTGCCTCGGCCGGTGAGAGCTCGAAGCTCCTTCAGCATGTTCCGGACCTGGTTCGAAAGAGGCACCGCATGTGGACGCCTGGCCTTCATCTTCCCCGCCGGAATGTTCCAGATTCCTTGTTTGAGGTCGAACTCGCTCCACTCGGCGTGCCGAAGTTCGCCAGGTCGAACGAAGACATGTGGGGCGATCCGCAACGCCGCCATCGTGACCGGCGAGCCTGAGAATGCATCAATGGCACGGAGCAGCTGACCCAGCTTCCTCGGCTCGAGGATTGCCGCATAGTGCCGCGCCTTTGGCGTGATCAGAGCGCCCTGCAGCAACTGAGCGGGGTCTGATTTGCAACGGCCTGTTGCGACGCCATAGCGAAACACTCGACTGGCGAACGATCGGCATTTCTTGGCGGTCTCGTGCCGGCCCTTGGCCTCGAGCCGCTTCAGGGCAGCAAGCAGCATCTGTGGGTCCACATCCGCCAGAGGCATATTCCCGATTGCTGGCTCCAGCTGTTCCAGGAACCAGCGAGCCTTGGAGATCGTCGCCTCGGCCCTGCAGTCTCCGGCCATCTTCGAATCGATGTATTCTTTAGCGACGCTTGAGAACGTAACCCCTGCGCTGAGCTTTGCCGCGAACTTGGCCTTCTTCCGATCAAGCGCCGGATCTAGTCCTTCCGCCAACTGCTCTCGGGCAGCGTCTCGGAGCTTCCGTGCCTTAGCCAAGCTGACATCGGGATAGGCCCCCAAAGAGAGCTTCTTCTCCTTGCCATGGTGGCGGAACTTAACTTTCCAGAGCTTTCCACCGGCTGGAGTGATCAGAAGATACAGCCCCTTCTCATCGGCCAATTTCCAGTTCTTTTGTCGTGCCTTAGCAGCTTTGATGACAGTGTCGTTCAGCGGCATTTGGGGGCCTTTTTTCTCGATCTGGCTCCCGAAATGGGGGCCTTTTGCGAAAAAGCCCCAAATTAGGCCCCCACTTTCGTGTGATTGCACACGATCAACGGCGGTCACCACCGGACAGTTCGCCGGTCGTTTTTGGCTGATTTCCAACGGTTTTGCAACCGTTGGTGGACATTGGCGAATGGGGGGGATGGTGCCCAGGAGAGGACTCGAACCTCCACGCCCTTGCGAGCGCCAGCACCTGAAGCTGGTGCGTCTACCAATTCCGCCACCTGGGCACGGAGCTCATCGATGAGTGGTAGGCGGCGCCATTTGGGGGTCGGCAAGGTGCTTGTCAACCGAGCCCGAGGCGCTAGGGCAGCGTCCATGCTCAACGCGGATTCTCGCATCGTCACGGTGTTCGGCGGGGGCGGTTTCATCGGCCGCTACGTGTGCGAACAGCTGTTCAAGCAAGATGTTCGGGTCCGGGTCGCCTGCCGCGATCCGAGAAGCGCCTATTTCCTCCAGCCGCTGGCCCCCGTCGGAGCGCTGGGCCTCGTGCATGCCGACGTCGCAAACCGGGATTCGGTGCGGGCGGCGGTCAATGGCGCATCGGCGGTCATCAACCTTGTCGGAACGTTCAGCGGCTCGCTTCAGGCAACCCATGTCGACGGCGCCCGCAACATAGCCGAGGCCGTGCGCGACCTTGGCGCCGGCTCGCTGGTCCATGTGTCAGCGATCGGAGCCGACAGTTCGGCCGATTCGGTCTACGGCCGGACGAAGGGGGAAGGCGAGGAAGCCGTTCGCGGCGCCTTTCCCAATGCCACCATCATCCGCCCGTCGATCGTCTTCGGACCCGAGGACGATCTCACCAACCGCCTGGCGGCCCTGTCGCGGCTGCCGCTGCTTCCGGTGGTCGCCGCCAAGCGGCGGTTCCAGCCGGTCTATGTGAAGGACATCGCAAAGGCGATCGCTATGGCCGCGCTCGATCCTCGCTCGTTCGGCGGCAGGACCTTCGAGATCGGCGGACCGAAGGTCATGACGATGGAGGACATCTATGCGACCGCGGCGCGCGCTGCCGGCCGGGAGCCGGAGCTCCTCGACCTTCCCAATTTCGCTTCCGCTTTGCTGTCGATGTTCGGCTTCCTTCCTGGGGCGCCGCTGACCCGCGACCAGTGGAAAATGCTCCAGAGCGACAACTTGCCCGCGAAGAAGGCCGAAGGGCTGGAAGCGTTCGGGATCGAGCCCGCGGCGCTGGAAGCCGTGGCCCCGGACTGGCTCGAGCGTTTTCGCCAAGGCGGCCGCTGGGCGGGCCGCGCCGTGCAGCAAGCCGCCTGAATGCCGGTCCTGCTGATTGCGATCATCCTCGGCATCGTCGAGGGCGTGACCGAATTCCTTCCGGTGTCCTCGACGGGACACCTGATCCTGGCGACCGAGCTTCTCGGTTTCGATGCGAACCGCTGGGCGGCGTTCAACGTGATCATCCAGCTGGGCGCGATCCTGGCGATCGTGGTGCTTTACTGGCGCACCTTCTGGGCGGTGCTCGAAGGCCTGTTCGGCGGGCAGAAGATGTCTTGGTTGTTCGTCCGCAACGTGCTGATCGGATTCCTGCCCTCGGCTATCCTCGGGTTCCTTCTGATCAACAATATCGAGGCGCTGCTCGGCAATGCGATGGTGGTCGCCCTGGCCCTGATCCTCGGCGGCGTCGCGATCCTCGTCATCGAGAAGACGGTGAAGCCCGGCAATATTATCGGCGTCTCCGAAATGCCGATGGGACGCGTGCTCGGGATCGGCCTGATCCAGTGCCTGTCCATGATTCCGGGAGTCAGCCGCTCGGGAGCTACGATCCTCGGCGGCCTGTCGCTTGGAGTCGAGCGGCGGACCGCAGCCGAGTTCAGCTTCTTCCTCGCGATTCCGACGATGGCGGGCGCCACGACGCTGGAGCTGGTCAAGCATCACGACGCCCTTCTGGCCGGGAGCGCCCAAGTCGGCTTCGGCACAGTTGCGGTCGGTTTCATCGTCAGCTTCGTGACTGCCATCGTCGTCGTGAAGGCGTTCGTCCACTACATCTCGAAGCACGGCTTCGGCCCGTTCGCCTGGTACCGGATCATCGCCGGTGGGGCGGCCCTCGTCTGGATCGCAATGCGCTGATTTGATTGCGCTTCTCGTCGTGATATGATCGCGGCCGAGGAGCTTGTCCCATGCGTAATATCCTCTTCCTGATGCCGCTCGCCTTGCTTGCAACGCCGGCCGTGGCCGCCCCGCCGCCTCAGCCCCAGCAAATCCAGATCCCGCCCGAGCTCACGGACCCCGCGACCATCGATCGCATGGGCAACATGATGCAGGCGCTGTCGAAGGCTTTCCTGAACCTCCCGGTCGGAGAGATCGAGGCGGCCGCCGAGGGGCGGCGCCCGACACGTGCGGAGAGGAAGCTTACGGTCCGCGACATGGCCCGGCGCGACGACCCGGACTTCGACCGCAATTTCGAACGGCAGATCGCGCAGGCCGGGCCGATGATGAAGCAGAGCATGAAGGCCTTTGGCGAAGCCCTGCCGAGGATATCTCAGTCGATGTCGCAGATCGCGGCGGAGCTGGAGCGGGTCACCGCGAACATGCCGCAGCCGATGGATCCGCAGCGTTAAGCCGTCAGCTGATACTGCTTGAGCAGGTCGTAGAGAGTCGGCCGGCTGATCCCGAGAAGCTTCGCAGCCCCCGAAATATTGTTGTCGGTGCGGCTCAGCGCCTGGCGGATCGCTTTGCGGTCGGCCGTCTCGCGGGCGGCTCGAAGGTTGATCAGCATGTCTTCGCCATCTGGCGCGTTGCCGGAAAGATCCAGATCCGCGGCGGTGACCAGCTTGCCGTCGGCCATTATCACGGCGCGCTTGATGCGGTTCTCCAACTCGCGGACGTTGCCCGGCCAGCTGTAACCATCGATCGCCGCAAGGGCGTCGGGCGAAATGCCCTGAACCTTGGTGTTCATCTCCCGGGCGAAGCGGTTGACGAAATGGCGGGCGAGAAGGACCGCATCGCCCGCGCGATCGGCGAGCGACGGGATCTTCACGACGACTTCGGCGAGCCGGTAATAGAGGTCCTCGCGGAAGCGGCCGTCGGAGATCATCTCCTCGAGCTTCTGATGGGTCGCGCAGACGATGCGCGTATCGACGGCGATCTGCTGCCGTCCGCCGATGCGCTCGATCACCCGTTCCTGGAGGAAGCGGAGGAGCTTGACCTGGAGCGGAAGCGGAATGTCCCCGACCTCGTCGAGGAACAGGGTGCCGCCCTCGGCAAGCTCGATCTTGCCGACGTTGGTCTTGACCGCGCCGGTGAACGCGCCCCGCTCGTATCCGAACAGCTCGGCCTCGAGCAGGTTCTCGGGGATCGCCGCGCAGTTGATGGCGACGAACGGCCCCGACTTGCGGTCGCTCTGGTCGTGGACGGCCCGCGCGAGAAGCTCCTTGCCGGTGCCGCTCGCGCCGAGGAGCATCACGGACACATTCGTAGAGGCGACCCGCTCGATCGTCCGGCCGACCTTGAGCATCTCAGGGGCGGCGGTGATGATCGATCCGAGCACCGTCGATCCGCCCGATTTCTCAAGGCGCCGGTTCTCGTCCTCGATGCCGTGGAGGTGAAAAGCGCGCGCCACGATCAGGCCGAGTTCGTCGATGTCGATCGGTTTCCGGTAGAAATCATAGGCCCCGAACGCGATTGCCTTCATCGCGCTTTCGCGGGCGCCGTGGCCCGACGCGACGATGATCTTGGTGTCGGGCTTCAGCTCGACGATGTCGCGAAGGGTTGCGAAGCCCTCGTCGGTACCGTCCGGGTCGGGCGGAAGCCCGAGGTCGAGAGTAACGACAGCCGGCTCGTGGAGGCGGAGCGCCTCGACCGCGGAGGCGCGGTCGGTGGCCGAGACGACCCGATAGCCGTCATAGGCCCACCTAAGCTGGCGCTGCAGGCCCTCGTCATCCTCGACGACGAGCAGGACTGGGAGGTCGGATTCGTTGCTCATGCGATCTTCCGCTGTAGTTCCGGCGGGGATTCGGCCGCCGGAAGGTGGATGGTGAAAGTAGTGCCCTGGCCAGGGCGGCTCTCGACGCTGATTCGCCCGCCCATGCTCGCGATGAGCGAGCGCGCCTCGAATGCGCCGATCCCGAAGCCGCTCTCTTTTGTAGAGACGAATGGCTGGAACAGCCGGCTTCGCACGAAGTCGGCGTCCATTCCCGAGCCCTTGTCGCTGATGAGGATCCTCACCTCTTCGGCGGAGCGGCCGACCCTGACCGTCACCGGCTCGTTCCGCGGGCTGGCGTCGATTGCGTTCTGGAGCAAGTGGCCGATCGCCTGGTCGAGCGCAGGCGCGTCTACCGCCACCCACTCGCCGCAGTCGCCGAGGAGCTTGATCTCGTGGATAGCGCGCCGTCCGGCGATTGCAGCCGTGACGATGTCGCGGAGCGGCTGTGGGTGAAGCTTCTGCGAGCGGGCAGTCGCCTGGGGTGAAAGCCGGGCAAGCAGGTCCGTCATCTTCTCGGTCGAGCTCTTAAGGGTCGCGATCATGTCGGCGCGGAAATCGGCATTGTCGGCGTGGCGCTCCGCGTTGCGGGTCAGGAGCGAAAGCTGGCTGACGAGGTTTTTGATGTCGTGCAGGATGAAGGCGAAGCGACGGTTGAATTCCTCGAACCGCTGCGCGTTCGAAAGGGCGCGCTGCCCCTGGGCCTCCGCCAGCGAGCTCGCGGCCTGCCGTCCGGCGGTGCGGATGAGGTCGAAGTCTTCCCAGTCCAGCGGGCGGCGGTATTCGGGCGCTGCGAGCAGGACGAGTCCGACGGCGCGCTCCTTGTGGATCAGCGGAACGCCGATCCACGCGTCGGGATCGTCGACCATCCACGCCGGGATTGCCACCGTTTCTGGAGCTCCACCCCAGCCACCGCGCGCGGCGTCGAGTTCGAGGATCCTGCCGCTGCTGGAGATTTCGTCCCAGAATGCGTCGGCGGAGGCGGCGTCCAGACCGGCTGGGCCTCGGCCATGCCAGTTCCACTCGGCACCGGTGACGAACGCGCCGGAGGAATCGCGCTCGAGAAGAAGGCCGCCGGGAGCGTCGAGAACGTCAGCGAACGCCTTGATGACACGCTCGCCGAGCGGCCGGGCGTCGGCCCCCGACGCTCCAAGCGTATCGGTGAAGCGGAGCCATTCGGTGCGGTAGTCATAACGATGCTCGAAGAAATGTTTGGCAATCTTGACCTTCGCCCAGCTTCGCGCGCGCGGGCTCGGGACGAGCACCATCGCGCCAACGACCATGACTGCGAGCAGTCCTGCCGAAAGCGAGCGAAGCCAGTCGCCGCCGGTGCCGCGAAGCGCCGTGGCGAGCACGGCCATCACCGCGAAATAAGCGCAGATCGCGAGCAGGGAGAGCGACTGGAAGGTCGCTGCCCTGGAAAGGCGGATCCGCCAATCGTCTTCGTGACGTGCGGCAAGCGCGAACAATGGGCCGGTCAGTGCGACTGCAAGGCCGCGCCAGTCGCCGAGGCCGGTCGCAGACGCCGGGTCGATGTAGGCGATGGTGTAGTAATTGAGGTCGTAAACCCAGCTGAGCGCCAGCGCGAGCATGGCGAAGCGGATGTTCGGACGGCTCGACGGCGCCGCCTGGCCGTAGAGATTGTGGACCAGCACCAACGATCCCGCGGCCGCGGTGATGCCGAGGATGCGCGCGGTCTGCTCGACTGCGGCGCTCGGCCCGACGATGAGAAGCGTCGAAGTGACGAACTCCATGCCCAGCACGGCCGACACAGCGCCATAGACCAGCCGCACGCCCTGCTGGCGCCCCTCGCTGGAGGTGTAGAGGCTGTAGAGGAGGCCGACCCACACGAGGTTGCGCGCGGTTTCCGCATAATGGGCAAGGCCGCTATTCGGGCCGATGGCCGCGAGCCACGACCAGCAGGCGGTCAGCGCGAATCCTCCGAGGAGCAGCCGGTGGCCCGGCTGGCGAGCGCCCGCGAACAGCCGCCACACGAGAAGCGAGGCGAACATGGTGGCGCCGAGCGCGTGGCTCCAGAAGGAGATTAGCGCGGACATGAGAGTGGCAAATCGACCGACATGGCGACAGGTGTCGCTAAACTTTACAAATAAGTGGTGAACGCTTCCTCGAACGCCGCTTTCTGGTAGCGAGGCCGAAGGAGGCAGGTCATGGTCAGCAAGCGCCCGATCGGAAGCAGCGGAATCGAGGTGGCGTCGCTGGCGCTGGGTGGAAACGTGTTCGGCTGGACCGCGGACGAGGAGACCAGCTTCGCCATCCTCGACGCCTTCGTCAATGCCGGCGGAACGATGATCGACACTGCCGACGTCTATACGGCGTGGGTGCCCGGCCACAGCGGGGGCGAGAGCGAAGGCGTGATCGGCCGCTGGCTGAAGCGCGACCCGTCGAAACGCGACAAGGTGGTGATCGCGACGAAGGTCGGGTTCCTGGAAGGCCTCGCTCCGGACAAGATCGCGGCGGCCTGCGACGCCTCGCTAGAGAGGCTCGGGATCGAGCGGATCGACCTCTATTACCAGCACAAGGACGATGAGACTGTCCCGCTCGCCGACAGCCTCGGCGCTTTCGAGCGGCTCGTCGAAGCGGGCAAGATACGCGCGATTGGCCTGTCGCAGTTCACTGCCGAGCGGCTCGACGAAGCGCTCGAAACGTCGCGGCGGCTGGAGCTCACTCCGGTTAGTGCGCTCCAGCCCTGGTACAATCTCGTCGAGCGGGCGAAGTTCGAGGACGGGCTGCGCGACGTCGCCGTCCGCAACGGCCTCGCCGTCTTCCCCTTCTACAGCCTCGCCAACGGCTTCCTCACCGGCAAGTACCGCTCGCAGGACGATCTGACGAAGTCGGTCCGCGGAATGCGCAACGTCGAATATCTGGAAGGCCGAGGAATGCGCGTTCTCCAGGTACTCGACGAAGTGGCCGCGGAAACGGGGGCTGCGCTTGCCACCGTCACCCTCGCCTGGACGATGGTCCAGCCGGCGATCACGGCGCCGATCGCGAGCGCGACGAGCATGGAGCAGCTCGGCGAGTTGCTCGCGGCGCTTCAGCTCCAGCTGACGCCGGATCAGATCGCGCGCCTCGACGCCGCAAGCGCTTAACGGCGGTTACGCCGAAGCGCCTCAATCGCGCGCCCACGCGATTTTCGCCGCTCCAAGGTCCGGACTAGAGTTGCGGCAAGGAGAGAGCGATGGGGTGGATGATCGGAAGAGCAGCGGTCGTGTCCGATCCGGAAGCGGCTCGGCGCAAGGCGCTGGAAAAGCTTCAGGGCCTGGCGGAGATGGACGATCCGGAAACCCTCGTCGTTCCGATCCTCATCGACGCCATATTGATCGCCGAAGCCTATCGCGGCGCTCGCCACCAGATCACCCAGCTTCCGGAGCTCACGCAAAGCGTCGATGCGCTTCTGCGCGAGCTGACGATCATCGAGAAATCGGCGCAGTGGGCAGCCGAGTAGTGTTTAGCCCTTCTTGAGCACGTCGAGCGCGGCAACGGTCAGCGCTTCCGTCGCCGTCGAAATCACCGCCTCCGCGTCCGGCGCCCAAAAGGGGCTGTGCAGGGAGGGCAGCTTGGTCGTGTCGCCGTTCGCCGCGTCCCACTTTTCCTTGGGCACTCCTCCCACCCAGAAGATGGTGCTCTGAGTGGACTTGTCGGCGAGCCAGTAGCGACTGAAGTCTTCCGCCGCCATCACCGGTTGCGGCTGGGTCACCCGGTCCTTGCCGAAATGGCCGGCGAACACCTGAGTCAAATGTTCGGCAAACGGCGAGGTGTTGAACGTCGCGTCGGCCGAAGGCTCTTCGATCTCGACGACGGGCATCTTGTCGTCCGGAAGCCCGGCCGCGATCGCTTCACCGCGGGCGATCCGTCGGATGCCGTCGAGAAGGAGCTTGCGGGTCTCGGGTGTGTAGCTGCGCACCGTCAGCGCGAGCTTGGCCTCGTCCGGAATGATGTTGCTCTTGGTCCCCGCATGGAAGCTCCCGACTGTCACCACGCCGGGATTGAGCGGGTTGTTCTCGCGGCTGATCAGCGTCTGAAGCGCGCTGACGATGCGCGACGCGAGGACGATCGGATCCTTGGTCGCATAAGGATAAGCGCCGTGGCCGCCGATGCCTTTGACGGAGATGTTCACCGTGTCGACGTTCGCCAGCACATAGCCTGGAGTCACCCCGATCTGTCCGGCGGGAAGCGACGCGGCGTCGTGGAAGGCGAGGAGATATTGGGGCTTGGGGAAGCGCGTGTAGAGTCCGTCGTCGAGCATCGCCTGGGCGCCCATCACCAGCTCCTCGCCGGGCTGCAGGACCATGACGACCGTGCCCGACCACTGATCCTTCATCGCCGCCAGCCGACGGCCCGTGGCGAGCCAGGTCGTAATGTGGGTGTCATGTCCGCAGGCGTGCATCACCGGAGTTGCCGTGCCGTCCGGCAGCTTGCCGACGACCTTCGACGAGAAGGGAAGGCCGGTCTGCTCCTTGACCGGGAGCGCATCCATGTCGGCGCGGATCAGGAGTACCGGGCCGGGGCCGTTCTTCATCACCGCGACTACGCCTGTCTTGCCGACATGTTCGGTGACGTCGAAGCCGAGCTTGCGCATTTCCGCGGCGAGCTTCGCCGGTGTTCGGACCTCCTGCATCGACAGCTCGGGGTTGGCATGGAGGTCGCGGTACAGCGTCATCAGCTGCGGCATGTCGGCCTGGACCGCGTCGGCAATGGTTGCGGCGGGGGCCATGCTCGAAAGCGTCATAGCGGCTACTCCGATGGCGATCGCGGACTTCATTCAAACGCACTCCTCAAGAGGCAGGGACCAACTCCATCACGTCGAGCTGAGATTCGAAATGCGGGTAGGGCATGACCAGCCGCCAGCGGGCCTCGCCGATCCGCTCGACATAGCCGACGACGTCGCGGTCGGGATCGACGCCGTATGGTGTCGCCCGCGCTTCATCGCCAAGCGTCAATGTGCCGAGGAACACGCTTCGGAGCTGGTCGTGCGGGAAGATGATCCCGACCTGGCGCTGGGACCCGTTGAGCTTGGCGAAGGACTGCGCTTCGCCCTTCTGCTGAACCCGGCAGTTGAAATAGGGATAAGCGACATAGTCGAGCATTCCGACCGACTTGGCTCCGAGCTTGATCACCCGGCAGCGATACATTCCGTCGGGGATCGGCCCGCCGATCGCAGAGTCGGGATTCAGAAGCGCGCCCTCCTTTGCGATGTCGGCGGCGTGACCGCTCTTGCTCGCTGCGGCGAGCGCCGCCGTGAATGCGCCCCGCCAGTCGCGGAGACGCGCACGGTCGGAGTCGGTAGCAACCGCTCGCCAGTCGTGCGCAGGCTGAACCACCGCCGTCGACGGCGCCATCATCGAGCAGCCGGTGCAGGCGAGCGGCAGTGCCAAGAAGGAGAGAGCGACCCGCATGGCGGTCAGACTATGCAGCCGTCCAGCCCCCGTCCATGCTGATGTTCGTGCCCGTAATCGACGCAGCTTCGTCGCGGCACAGAAAGACCGCAAGCGCAGCCACCTGTTCGGGAGTGACGAACTGCTTGGTCGGCTGGGCGGCGAGGAGGACGTCGTTCATCACCTGCTCGCGAGTCAGGCCGCGCGCCTTCATCGTGTCCGGGATCTGGTTCTCGACCAGCGTGGTCCAGACATAACCAGGCGAAATGCAGTTGACGGTAACGCCCTCCCGGGCAACCTCAAGAGCGGCGGTCTTGGTGAAGCCGGCGACTCCGTGCTTTGCTGCGACATAAGCCGACTTGTTGGGGCTCGCGACGAGGCTGTGAGCGCTCGCCGTGTTGATCACCCGGCCCCAGCCTTTTGCCTTCATCGCCGGAAGCGCGTGGCGGGTGGTGTGGAAGACCGCCGACAGGTTGATGGCGATGATCGCGTCCCACTTTTCGGGTGGAAAACTGTCGATCGGCGCGACGTGCTGGATCCCCGCATTGTTGACGAGAATGTCGGGCCCGCCGAGTTCGTCCGCGCAGCGGCGCATCATCCGCTCGATCGCAGCGGGGTCGGACATGTCGGCGCCATCGTGGACGGCTCCGAGCTCCGACTTCACCCGCTCGATTTCCTGCGTATCGCCGAAACCGTTGATCATCAGGCTGGCGCCCTCGGCGGCGAACGCGCGCGCAATCGCGAGTCCGATTCCGGACGTCGAGCCGGTGACCAGCGCGACTTTTCCTTCGAGAATCATGGAAGCTCCTTTCCTCCCGCTAGTCGCCGCCTGACGACCTGTTTGCAACTGCCGTGCCCGTTCGCGCATTGGGGGCGGAACAGGGAGGAGTGAACCATGCGTCTTGGCGGCGAACCCGAAAGCAGCAACTTCGAGGACCGGACCGGCCAGTCCGGCTATGGCTTTGGCGGCGGAGGCGGCAACGCGCTCGGCTGCCTGATCCCCCTGATCATGAGCCGGTTCGGGCTCGGCGGCGTGGTCATCCTCGTCATCGGCTACTTCATCCTGAGCTCGCTTGGCGGGCTCGGCGGCGGCGGTGGAATTCTGCCGGGTGGCGGGACGCAGCAAACCGCGCCTTCCGGCCAGTCCACGCTCGACCCGAACGTTCGATCCTTCCTGACGCGCGTGCTTGGCTCGACGGAGCAGACCTGGGGCGAGATCTTCGCCAAGAGCAACGCCCAATATTCGCCGACCACGATGGTCGCTTATTCGAACAGCAGCAGTTCGGGCTGCGGTGCAGCGCAGGCGGCGATGGGCCCATTTTATTGTCCGACGGACAAGAAGATCTACATCGACCCGCAATTCTTCAACGAGCTTTCACAGCGGTTCGGAGCGCCCGGCGACTTCGCAATGGCGTATGTAATTGCCCACGAAGTCGGACATCACGTGCAGGATTTGCAGGGCGGCCTCGACGAAGCTCACAATGCGCAGGTTCGGGCAAGCGAGGCCGAGGGTAATGCCATCCAGGTGAGGGTGGAGCTGCAAGCCGATTGCTACGCGGGCGTGTGGGCGGCCAATGCGCGCGACGAACGCGGAAGCATCATGGAAGCAGGCGACATCGAAGAAGGCATGCGCGCCGCCGAAGCCATCGGCGACGACACGCTTCAGAGGCAGACACAGGGGCGAGTTGTTCCGGAGAGCTTCACGCACGGCACGTCGGCACAGAGGATGGCTGCGCTCCGCACCGGGTACCAGAGCGGCGACCCGGCCGCCTGCAAGATCTAGACCCGGACGAGCATCTTTCCGGTGTTGGCGCCCGAGAACAGGCCGAGGAACGCATCGGGGGCCTTTTCCAGCCCATCGAACACGGTCTCGTGCGAGCGGACTTTGCCGGTGGCCATCAGCTCGCCCATGTCGCGATAGAATTCGTCGAGCCGCGACACGTAGTCGCCGTAGAGGAAGCCGCGCATGGTAACGCGCATCGCGATCATGCGGATGATGTAGCGGAATTGCTGCGGCTCCCGGCTGTTGTAGCCGGCAATCATCCCGCACAAGGCGAAGCGGGCGTTGAGCCGGGCGCGGGCGAAGGCGGCATCGAGGTGGTCGCCGCCGACATTGTCGAAATAGACGTCGATGCCGTCGGGGGCGGCGTCGCGAAGCGAGGCCAGAACTGGGCCGGCGCGATAGTCGATGGCGGCATCGGCGCCGAGCGAGCGGACGAACTCGCATTTCTCCTTGCCGCCTGCGGATCCGACGACGGTCATGCCCTTGGCCTTGGCGATCTGTACGACCGCTGAGCCGACCGCTCCCGCAGCAGCCGAGACGAAGACCGTGTCTCCCGCCTTGGCTTGGGCCGCGTCGAGGAGTCCGAAGTAAGCTGTCGCTCCCGGCATTCCGAGCACGCTCAGGAACGTTTCCGGCTTTGCTCCGACATCGGGAATCTTGGTGAGCGCCTTCGCCGGCAGCACTGCCTCGTCGCGCCAGCCGGAAAAGTGGGAGACGAGATCGCCGGGAGCAAAGCCGTCGGCCCGGGATTCGACGACCTCGCCGATCGCTCCTCCGTCCATGGGCTCATCGATCTGGAACGGCGGGATATACGACCTCGACTCGTTCATCCGGCCGCGCATGTAGGGATCGACGGACAGCCAAAGGTTGCGGACGTGCACCTGGCCGTCCTCGAGCTTTGGAAGCTCGATGTCGCGAAGGGCGAAATTGTCGCTCGTCGGAAGCGCCTCGGGGCGGCTCACCAAATGCCAGGCTCGGGCCATCGATCCCTCCTTTTCGAGCCGCTGCTTAGGCTCGCCGGGCGGCATGCGAAAGGCCCGGCAGCTCGCGCCGCCGGGCCTTCCTCATTCCAGCTTCAGCAGGGCCTAGCTCTTGTAGGTGCCGGAGAAGCTCCGCTCGAGGTCGGTGCGCTCGCCGCCTTCGCCGCGGTCGTCGTCGCGCCCGAACAGGCCGCGGCCGTCCGATTCCTGGAATCGGCTCTTGGCTTCCTCAGCAGGCATTTCGAGCCGGACCTGGTCGCCCTCGACCGTCTGGACCATCGAACAATCAATCATGTGATGCCGGTTGTCGTCCGAATCCGACCTCGTGAGGACGATATGGTCGCCCTTGACGCAGTCGACCTTGCCGACCGTCTCGCCGTCGCTTCCGACCACATCCATATGCTCGCGGATGCTGCCGAGATGCTGCCGCTTCGACATGCGGTTCTGCCTCCAGCTGCCGAAATCGCTCTCGAACCGGTTCTGACGTTCGCGGCAGTAATTGTCATAGTCGCGGTCGAGCTCGTCGAGCTGGCGCTGGCGCCAGGCGTGATAGTGGCGATCCTCGTTACGGTCCGACCGGCCATAGTCGCCGGCCATCGGCCGGTAGCTGCGGTCGCTTTCGCGGTCGCCGCCGAAGCCCGAGCCGTAGCCGCCGCTTCCGTAGCCGTTGCTGCTTCCGGCGCCGTAGGTGCCGCCATAGCCGAAGCTCGGCCCGGTCGGGGACATGTAGTCGGAGCTCATCGACCCGCCGATCCCGCCTCGCGACGAGTAGTCGCGGTCGTAACCGGCATAGCCGCGGGTTGACTGGCCGGAGCGATAGTCGCGGTCGCTCGACGTCCAGTTTGTCGGCCGGCTGCTCGACCGGTTGCGGTCAAAGTCGCGGTCCGAGCTTGCGACGGACTGGCGGTCGCGGTCGTAGTCGCGTCCGAAGCCACGGTCATAGTCGCGGTCGCGGCCCCAGCCGCTTTCGCGTCCCGATCCGCGGTTCATCTGCTCGTCCTGGCGCCGACGGCGCTCGGCGTCGTCGTCGCCGAACCAGGAGGCGATCTCGTCGCCAGCGCGCTCGAAGAACCCGCGCTCGTCGCGGCGGCCGCGCTCGTAGTCGCTGTTGCCTCGCCAGTCGCGGTCGCGGCGTGTTTCATAACGGTCATAGGCCATCATCTGGTCTCCTTCGTGGGAATCCGGGGCGGCGGGGTGAACCCCCGCGCGTCACAGGGAAAAAACGAATGGAGGAATGGCGCCGTTCCGGTTGGGAGGCCTTCAAAACGACCGTTTTCGGCAAGGCGGGTGAACCCTGCGGCGAGCGATTGCGTGGAGGGGAATCCGGGGCTATTGCAGCCGCTCCAAAGCGCGCCCAAGGGCGTGTCTTTCCTGCCAGGCTGGCGGCGCGGGGCTGTAGCTCAGATGGGAGAGCGCTGCAATCGCACTGCAGAGGTCAGGGGTTCGATTCCCCTCAGCTCCACCAGCCTTGCCTGCCTGGCATCCAGCGGTGGCGGAGTAAAATCGTGAAGGACCGCGAGAACGCAAAGACGGCCGCAACGCCGAACGTGACCCGCGGCGAGCAGATGCTCGCGCTGCGCAAGAAACGGATGGCGGCGGCGCCGCCCATTCTTCGCGGCGGATTTCGCCCCTTCTTCTTCGGAGCAGCAAGCTGGGCGGTCATCGCGATCGCCTTGTGGGTGTTCGCTCTCGCCGGCCAGCTGGTCCTTCCCACCGCCTTCGACGCAATCGCCTGGCATCGCCACGAGATGCTCTTCGGATTCGTCGGAGCGGCGGTGGCCGGCTTCGTCCTAACCGCGATCCCGAACTGGACCGGCCGGCTTCCGATCGCTGGAAACCCGCTCCTCGCGCTCTTCGGCCTGTGGTTCGCAGCGCGCGTTGCGGTGCTTTTCTCGGCAGCTGCGAGCCTTTGGGTCGCCGCGATCTTCGACGTCGGACTGTTCGTCACCCTAGGCGCGATGGCGGCGCGCGAGGTCATCGCCAGCAAGAACCGCAACCTCCCGATCGTCGGGCTGGTCCTCGTCTTCGGCCTTGCGGATGCGGCAGACTATGCGGGGGCCGTCGGGTTGGTCTCGCCGGACCTCGGCTGGCGGGGCGCGATTTCGCTGGTCATCATCATGATCTCCGTGATCGGCGGCCGCATCATCCCCTCCTTCACCAGGAACTGGATGGCAAAGCAGGGCGAGAAGAAGGCTCTGCCGACCCAGCCTCAGCCGCTCGACCTGCTGGTGATTGTCACCGTGGCGCTGGCGCTGATCTTCTGGCTCGCGTTCCCGGACGTGCAACTGACCGGCTTCATCCTGATGCTTGCTTCCGCGGCGCAGCTTCTCCGGATGTCGCGCTGGGGCGGGATCCGAACCTTCAGCGATCCGTTGGTCGTGATCCTTCACGTTGGATACCTCTGGGTTCCGGTCGGGCTCATGCTGCTCGGCCTATCCATTGCGGGCGTCGACCTGCCGCGAAGCGCGGGCGTTCACGCGCTGACCGCCGGAGCGATGTCGACCATGATCCTTGCGGTGATGACCCGGGCGAGCCTCGGCCATACCGCTCGCGAGCTCAAGGCGAGCCCGGTCACGGTTCTTTCCTACGTTTGCGTGACCATCGGCGCGCTGCTTCGGGTGACGGCCTCCGCGGGCGTTGGCCCGTATGGGCCGATGCTCGACGCCGCCGGCGCCTTCTGGGGCGCTGCGCTCCTGCTTTTCGCGATCGCTTATTATCCGGTGTTGTGGGGGCCTAGACTCGGCGAGCGATAAGGCTCCCCGCTCGTCGACTACTCTCGGAAACATGCGCGCCGCTGCCGTGGCCGGCACAGCAGCGGTGCAACCGTTTCAGTCGCTCAACGTTGCCATTTCCAAACTTAAATCAGGCGGCGCCGACCGGCCCGCCGGAAATGACGGAACGCAATGGAAGAAATACAGAAGAAAGCGTCGACGGGCGTCGAGGGGCTCGACGACATCCTCTCCGGCGGCCTGCAGCGCGGCCGCCTATATTTGGTCGAGGGAAGCCCGGGGACGGGCAAGACTACCATCGCAAGCCAGTTCCTCCTCGCAGGAGCGGAAGCCGGCGAGCGCGGGCTCTACATCACGCTGTCGGAGACCGAGGAGGAGCTTCGCGAAAGCGCCGCCTCGCACGGCTGGAAGTTCGAAGAACCCAATGCGATCTTCGAGCTGGTTCCGCCCGAAAGCTTGCTCGACGAAGACCAGCAGCAAAGCCTGCTCTATTCGTCCGACCTCGAGCTTGGCGAAACCACCAAGCGCATCTTCGAGGCGATAGAGAAACACAAACCCATTCGGGTGGTGATCGACAGCCTGTCGGAAATCCGGCTGCTCGCGCAAAGCTCGCTTCGCTACCGGCGCCAGGTGCTATCGCTGAAACATTATTTTTCACGCACTGGCGCCACGGTTGTCATGCTCGACGACCTGACCAGCGACAGCCACGACAAGACCGTCCACAGCGTCGCCCACGGAGTGATCAGGCTCGACGAACTCGCGCCCGATTACGGCGCGGAGCGGAGGCGGCTGCGCGTGCTGAAATATCGCGGCCAGAATTTCCGCGGCGGCTATCACGACCTCATCATCAAGACGGGCGGAGTGCAGGTCTTTCCGCGCCTGGTTTCCGCGGAGCACAGGTCTAAGTTCAAGCGCGAGACGCTTAAGAGCAACTCGACCGAGCTAAACACCTTGCTCGGTGGCGGGATCGAACGCGGATCGAGCACTCTGATCCTCGGACCCGCGGGCACCGGAAAGTCGCTGCTTTCGCTGACCTTCGCGGTTCAGGCCGTGGAGCGTGGCGAGAAGGCAGCCGTGTTCATCTTCGATGAGGAGATCGGGCTTCTGTTCCAGCGGGCGAAGGGACTCGGCCTAGACCTTGAACAGCTTCAGAAATCCGGGAATCTCCTGGTTGAGCAGGTCGATGCGGCAGAGCTTGCGCCGGGCGAATTCGCTCACCGCGTTCGGGTGTGCGTCGAACAGCACAAGGTGCGAACCGTGATCGTCGACAGCCTCAACGGCTACCAGGCGGCGATGCCTGAGGAGAAGCAGCTGATCCTGCACATGCACGAGCTTCTGCAATTCCTGAACCGGCAGGGGGCGACCACCTTCCTGACGGTCGCGCAGCACGGTTTGGTCGGCGACATGCGCTCGCCCGTTGACGTCACCTATCTCGCAGACACGGTCATCCTGCTCCGCTACTTCGAGGCTGTGGGACGAGTGCGCCGGGCCATCTCCGTCATCAAGAAGCGGACCAGCGCCCACGAGGACACGATCCGGGAATATCGGATCGGACAGAAGGGTATCAACCTTGGCGAGCCATTGACGAATTTCCAGGGAGTCCTTCGCGGGGTCCCGGAAATGGTCGGGATCGACAAGGCGCTGATGGACCTCGAAACTTGACCCCTCGCGACCGCTCGGAAAGTGCGCTGATCCTGGCGCCCGTGGGCCGCGACGCGAATATCGCTGCGGGAATGCTGCGCGAAGCGAGCATTTCATCGGTGATTTGCCCCGACCTCGAATGCCTGGCCCGGGAGCTGGATGACGACGTCGGCTTCGTCCTGGTGGCCGAAGAGGCGCTCGTCGGCCGCGACCTTCGCAAGGTCGCTCGCTGGATCGACGAGCAGCCCGAATGGTCGGACCTTCCCTTCGTGCTTTTAACCCACAAGGGCGGCGGGCTGGAGCGCAATCCGGAGGCTGCACGGCTGCTCGACACCCTCGGGAACGTCACCTTCGTCGAGCGTCCGTTCCACCCGACCACGCTCGTCAGCCTTGCGAAGGCGGTGCTTAGAGCCCGGCGCCGTCAATACGACGCCCGCGCCCGGCTGAAGGAGCTGCAGCAGAGCGAGGACCGGCTGCGCACCGCCAACGAGACTCTGGAGGGGCGCGTCGTAGAGCGCACCCGCGAGCATGAGCTCGCTCTGGCCAAGCTCCACGAAGCGCAGAAGCTTGAGATGCTGGGCCAGCTGACGGGCGGAGTCGCGCACGACTTCAACAACCTGCTCACTCCGGTGATCGGCAATCTCGACCTGCTTCGCCGGAGGCTGGCGCCCGGCGACCCGTCGCAAAGGCTGATCGATGCGGGACTCCAGGCCGCCAGCAGGGCAGCGACCTTGGTGCAGCGCCTTTTGGCCTTCGCCAGGCGCCAGGACCTGATGGTTCGCTCGGTGAATGTCGGCGCGCTTCTGGACGGCATGCGCGACCTCATCCGCCGCTCGATCGACCCGGCGATCGAAGTGCAGATCACCTATCCCGAAGACCTTCCGCCGGCGCGGGTCGACCCCAACCAGCTTGAGCTTGCGATCCTCAACCTCGCGATCAACGCCCGCGACGCCATGCCTCGCGGAGGGGCCCTAACGATCAGCGCGGAAGCGGAGTTCGGAAAATCGGAAGGCGAGGCCGACTGTGTCCGGATCCTCGTCAGCGACACCGGGATGGGAATGGACGAGCACACGCTGGCGCGCGCGGTCGAGCCTTTCTTCTCGACCAAGGGCGTCGGCAAGGGAACCGGCCTTGGGCTCTCGATGGTCCACGGCCTCGCGGCGCAGCTAGGCGGAAGCCTCGAATTGAAGAGCACGCCCGGCCACGGAACGGTCGCCGAGATGCGGCTTCCCGTCGCCGCCGAGCCAGCGCGCGAAGAGGAACGGTCTACGCGGCCGCTGATCCCCGCAGCGAGACGGGCAACCATCCTGCTGGTCGACGACGAGGAGCTGGTCCGGATCGGAACGAGTGAGATGCTGACCGACCTCGGTTACGAGGTTCTCGAGGCCAACTCCGCTGCGGAGGCGCTTCGGCTGCTTCGGAGCGGCGACGAAGCCGACCTGATGATCACCGACTATTTGATGCCAGGGATGAACGGAGCTGAGCTCATCCAGCATGCGGCGAAGCTGGCGCCGGCGATGAAGGCGATGTTGATCACCGGCTATTCAACCCTCGCCGAAGGGCCGGGAGCATCGGTCCCGCGCCTTGCCAAGCCGTTCCGTCAGGCCGACCTCGCGGAGTTCGTCGCCGAGCTGTTGCAGTCCCAGGCGCCGGAGAATGTGGTTCAGTTTCGCGCCGACCGCTGAGATCGACACCAGGCAAAAGAAAAGGCCCCGCGATCGGATCGCGAGGCCTTTGTCTTTTCAGCCGGGCTGACGCTCGGATTTAATCCGAGTCGTCGCCGGTCAGGAACGCCGGAGCGAACTTGGGCGCTTCGCCCTCGTCACCGCCCTGGCGCTCGCCACCCTCACGCTCGCGGCGCGGGGGACGACCGCCACGGTCGCCGCCGCCTTCGCCGCGCGGTCCGCGATCCCGGTCGCCGCCACGGCCACCGCGATCGCCGCCGCCGTCGCGCCTCGGACCACGGTCACGGCCGCCACGGCCGCGATCTCCGCGGTCGCCGCGAGGTCCGCGGTCACGGTCGCCACCCTCGCGAGGCTCGCGAGGGGGACGCGTGTCGGGAAGCTCTTCGCCGGTTTCCTGGTCGACGAGACGCATCGACAGGCGGACCTTGCCGCGCTGGTCGACCTCGAGCAGCTTGACCTTCACTTCCTGGCCTTCGCTCAGCACGTCGCGGACGTTCTCGACCCGCTCGTTCCTGATCTCCGACACGTGAACCAGGCCGTCCTTCCCGGGCATGAAGGTCACGAACGCGCCGAAATCGACGATATTGGCGACCTTGCCGGTGTAGATGGTGCCCGGCTCCGGCTCGGCGACGATGCCGTGGATCCACTGGCGGGCAGCCTCGATCTGCGACAGGTCGGACGAGCTGATCTTGATCACTCCGTCGTCGTCAATGTCGACCTTGGCTCCGGTCTCGGCGACGATCTCGCGGATCACCTTTCCGCCGGTCCCGATCACTTCGCGGATCTTGTCCTTCGGGATCTGCATCGTTTCGATGCGCGGCGCGTGAGCCGAAAGCTCGCCACGAACGGACCCGAGGGCCTTGGCCATCTCGCCGAGGATATGCGCACGGCCGTCCTTCGCCTGGGCGAGGGCGGTCTTCATGATCTCCTCGGTGATCCCGGCGACCTTGATGTCCATCTGCAGCGATGTGACCCCGGTCGCGGTGCCCGCAACCTTGAAGTCCATGTCGCCGAGGTGGTCCTCGTCGCCAAGGATGTCGCTGATCACAGCATAGTCCTTGCCTTCGAGGATGAGGCCCATCGCGATACCCGCGACCGGCGCCTTCAGCGGAACGCCGGCATCCATCAGAGCCAGGCTTCCGCCGCACACCGTGGCCATCGACGAGGAGCCGTTGGACTCGGTGATGTCGGACAGGACGCGGATCGTATAGGGGAACTCCTCCGCACTCGGCAGCATCGGGTGGAGAGCGCGCCAGGCAAGCTTGCCGTGGCCGGTCTCGCGCCTCGACGGAGCGCCGAAGCGGCCCACTTCGCCGACCGAATAGGGCGGGAAGTTATAGTGCAGCATGAAGGCCTGGTAGGAGAGGCCCTCAAGACCGTCGATCATCTGCTCGGACTCCTTGGTTCCGAGAGTGACGGTGACGATCGCCTGGGTCTCCCCACGGGTGAAGATCGCCGAGCCGTGGGTGCGCGGAAGGAATCCGACCATCGACTCGATCGGACGGACCGTCTTGGTGTCGCGTCCGTCGATCCGGCGGCCTTCCTTCAGGATTGCGCCGCGAACGATGTCCGCTTCCAGGCTCTTGACCGCCTTGCCGGCGACCAGCTGCTCCTGCGGGTCGGCCTCGGCGAAAGCTTCCTTTGCCTTGTCGCGGGCCGCGTTGAGGGCGGCCGAACGCTCCGACTTGTTGGTCAGCTTGTAGGCGGCCTCGATGTCCTTGCCGACGATGTCCTTCAGCTTCTTCTTGATGCCGGCCTTCTGGTCCGAGGTGGACTCCAGGTCCCACGGGTCCTTGGCCGCCTTCTCGGCGAGGCTGATGATCGCCTCGCAAACCTTCTGGCTGGCCTTGTGGCCGAACATGACCGCACCGAGCATCTGCTCTTCGGTCAGCTCCTTGGCCTCGGACTCGACCATCATCACCGCATTGGGCGTTCCGGCCATCACCAGTTCGAGCGCGCTTTCCTTCGTCTGCTCAGGCGACGGGTTCAGGATGTACTCGCCATCCTTGAAGCCGACGCGGGCAGCGCCGATCGGGCCCATGAAGGGCACGCCGGAGATGGTCAGCGCAGCCGAAGCGGCGATCATCGCGACGATGTCGGGCTCGTTCTCTCCGTCGTAGGAAAGAACCTGGGCGATCACGAGGACCTCGTTGTAGAACCCTTCCGGGAACAGCGGGCGGATCGGCCGGTCGATGAGGCGGCTGGTGAGCGTTTCCTTCTCGGTCGCTCCACGCTCGCGCTTGAAGAAGCCGCCGGGGATACGGCCGGCAGCCGAGAATTTTTCCTGGTAGTGAACGGTGAGCGGGAAGAAGTCCTGCCCCGGCTTCACGTTCTTTGCGGCGGTGACTGCGCACAGGACCACCGTTTCGCCGAGGGTCGCGAGAACCGCGCCGTCGGCCTGGCGGGCAACACGGCCCGTTTCGAGCTTGAGGGTCTTGTCCCCCAGCTCGATTTCCACTGTCTTGATGTCGAACATATCTTTTCCTTCACCCCGCCAGCCGGATGCCGGCGGGACAGCTGTCGCAGGCAATCCGGCCTGCGGTCGGTTCGGGGCCTCTTGAATTGCCCCTCAAAGGCCAGTCCGCCGAATTGCGGTTGGCCAATATGAAGAACGGCTCCGTTTGGGAGCCGTTTCCTCAGTTACTTGCGAAGACCCAGCTTCGCGATGATGTCGGTGTAGCGTTGCTCGTCGTTGTGACGAAGATAGTCGAGCAGCGAGCGGCGCTGGTTCACCAGCATCAGAAGCCCGCGGCGGGAATGGTTGTCCTTGGCGTGCGTCTTGAAATGCTGGGTCAGGTTCTGAATCCGCTCGGTCAGGATCGCGACCTGGACTTCCGGCGAACCGGTGTCGCCCTTGCCACGGCCATGTTCCTTGATCAGCGTTTCCTTGCGCTCGGCTGTAATCGACATTGTTTTTATCACTCCGCGACATCGAGAAGATTGAAACCCCGGACGACCTTCAGGCCGTCGGCCGTGGCTTCCACGAGGGCCACCGGAATTCCGTCCGATGTCGCAACCTGAAGCCCCGGACTTACCGGGAACCCGCCAAGCCGCTGTCCATGACGGAGCAGCACTGCCTGGTCGGGAGTGACGGGGAGGGCCGGGATGTCGTCCAGCGCAGCTTCCAACGGAAGCACCGCCCTCGTCAGGTCGCGCGCCTTAGCGGCTTCACCCAGAAAGTCCAGCGAAATGGCTGATTCCAGGCCGAACGGCCCGGCGCGCGTGCGTCTGAGATAGGTGACGTGCCCCACCGCTCCAACCGCCTGGGCGATGTCTCGGGCCAGCGAGCGGATGTAGGTGCCCTTGGAGACGGTGGCGGAAAGGGTCACTTCATCGGGATTGGCGTCGAGCAACCAGAGCTCGTGGATCGTCACGCGGCGCGGTTTCATTTCGACCTTTTCGCCTGCCCTCGCTCGGGCATAGGCCGCCTTCCCATCCAGCTTCAGCGCCGAATAGGCCGGCGGCACCTGCTCGATTTCGCCGGTGAAGCGAGGAAGGACCGCCTCCACCTGGTCGCGCGACGGTCGCACGTCGCTGGTCGCGATGACCGTGCCTTCGGCGTCGAGCGTGTCGGTTTCCCCGCCGAAGCTGATCGTGAAATCATAGGCCTTGGTCGCGTCGAGCATCCTCCCAGCAAGCTTGGTCGCTTCGCCCAGAGCGATCGGCAGGACCCCGCTAGCGAGCGGGTCGAGCGTGCCGCCGTGACCGACCTTGGTCTTCGGCTCCCCCGCTTCGCGGAGCGCGCGCTTGACTGCTGACACCGCCCGCGTCGAGCCGAGCCCCACGGGCTTGTCGAGGATGATCCAGCCGGACCTCACTTGTGCAATCGCTCCTGCTTGCGCGCGCCACCTGCCTCCGGTAGCCCGCGCGCACACTTAACGGGTCGACCCACATGGATGAAAGCCAGCGCGACGAGCGCGTCGCGAAGCTGCTGGGCTCGGAGCACATCCGCTACCAGAACATCAACCTCGGCGGCGGAGAAACCACTGGCGGCCATACGCGCACGTCGATGGACGACATATTGTTCGCGAGCGATCTCAAGGGGCTTCGGCTGCTCGATATCGGCTCGGCGCTCGGCCATTTCTGCCTCGAGGCACTGAAGCACGGTGCGTCGGCCGCGACCGGGCTGGAAACGTCACCCGAACGCGCACGCCATGCGCGCGAAATTGCCGACATCGTCGATCCGCGGGCCCAATATATCCCGGCAGACTTCGAATATTGGGACAGCGCCGACAAAAGCTTCGACGTCGTGCTCTGCCTCAACGTGCTGCACCATTTGTACGACCCGGTCGCGGCGCTTCGGAAGATCATGCGGATCACGGCCAAGCGCTTCTACCTGGAGGTCGCGCCCGTCAGCGTCCGCGACGTCGTGAAGATGGGCAATCCGCTCGCGCTGTTCGGGGCATCCGGCCTACCGGTCATCCTCCTGGGGCCGACAGCCAACAGCACCCGAGCCGCCGACCGCACCTTCACTTTCTCGAAGAAGGCGATCGCTACGATCGTCAACGGCCACAGCAAGGCCTACGAGCAGGTCATCTTCCACCATTCGAGCTTCAAGGGCCGCTGGATCGTCGAGGCGCGGAGGCGCGACATCGGCCATCTGGTCGTAGTCTGCGGTCCGACCGCGGTCGGCAAGTCCTCCTTCATCCGGGCACTGGACGACCCGAAGCTGCGCAAGAAATTTGGCATCGCCGACAACTTCACGAGCGTCAGCGCCAATCGTCTCGACGATCTCGAGCCTGGGCGGCACGACACGCTCGTCTTCCATTACGACATGCTCCGGCCCTTCGACCGCCCGTTGCAGTCGCACGGTCGCGATCCGGCCTTCCACATTCTGCAGTCGGCGGAGCGGATCACCTTCATCACGCTGGCGGCCGAGGGAAAGGCGCTCCAGCAGCGGATCGGTAGCGAATCCGCCCGTGCGTCGGGCCGCAAGGGCCGCAAACGCCACGCACTGCTTAAGAAGCAATATGGCAACCCGGCCTTCCTAAAGGCCTGGTACGACGCCTGGGCGAAGGCGACCGCGCCGTTCGGCGGCAAGTCGTTCCTCGTTCGGGCGCAAGAGGGCTACCCGACGATCAAGCCCGAAACGCTGTCGAAGCTGCTGGAAAGCTAGAACCGAAGAACCGAGCGCCAGCGGCCCGGCGTCGGCCGGTCGGGCGCTTGCACGGCCTCTATCGGATATTCGAAGTCGGCTAGCGGTAGCTTGTGAGTCTGCATGAGCCGCTTGTTGTCCTCGACATAATAGTCGCGGAGCCAGTCGGCGGTCGGCTTGCCGACCAGCTGGTCGAGCGCCGGTGAACGGCCGAAGAGGCCGGTGCGGTTGGCGCTTTCAAGAAGCTGCCGCCGGGCGTCGTACCAGCCGGGCACGTGAACCACGGACGTCTTGTCCTGGACCGACCGGGCGGTGAGCAGGTTAGTCGCGCGCGCAACCTGCATCAGCGAGTGCGAATAGCTCGCGTGCTTCCGCTCTACCGAAACCTTGTCCCAGTCGACGTCGAGAGCCAGCCGTTTCGAATAATCGCGGAGGAAGTCGACGCCGCCGGTCGCGAACTGTTCGTAGAGAAATATGTGCACGTTTCCGGCCCCGAACAGGCCTTCGTACAGCTCGATCAATCGCGAGTAGCGGAAGAAGGCAATATCGAACCGCGGCTGCTTGTAGGTCGAGGCGTTGGGCCCGATCAGATAATCCTTGGGGAAGAAATAGCGGCGCGCGCTACGCGTCCCGCCGGAGCGGACGTACTGCGCGTAAGCGGCCACGAGGATGCTCGGCTGCGACCTGATGAAGATGACGATGCGGGCGTCCGGATATGCTTGTTTCAATTGCTCGGCGAGCACCTTGGAGACCATCCCGCCCACGCCGCCGTTGTGAAGGTAGCCGCACAGGCCCTCCTCACTGATCAGGCCCGCCTCATGCTCGCCGAGGCCAAGCGTCTTCCGGAATTTCTCCGGGTCGAAATCGAGCGCGTTCCAATCAGCGAGTGCGGCCTTGATCGCTTCGCGGCCGATGTATCGGGGCGAGTTGAGGTGCGGATAGAAAGCCTTCTGGAACCAGGTGCTCGCGGTCTTGGGATAGCCGATGTGGATGATCGGCATGCCTTCCGCCTTGGCGCGTTTGCTGACGATGGCCATTCCCCGCTGACGAGCGCGTGAGCCCAAGCCTTAGACCGGCCATTCCTCGCGCAAAATAGCGAAAAGCACCGTGTCGCGAACGTGGCCGTTCCAGGTGATGCCGTGGCTTCGCATCACGCCTTCGCGGACTGCGCCGAGATTCTTCATCGCTGCCTGGCTGCGGGTGTTCCGCCTGTCGACGCGGAATTCGACGCGCCGATAGCCGAATTCGAAGGCGCGCTTCAGCATCATCGACTTGCAGCGCCGATTGAAGCCGATGTGGCGGAGGCGCGGGCGATAATAGGTGCTGCCGATCTCCAGCAGCTGGCGGCTGTCGTCGATGTTCAAATAACAGCTGAAGCCCGCGAACGTGTCGCCGTCACGGAGCGCAAAGCGGACCCATTCGGCACGCGCCATCAGCTGGTCGAACGCGGCATCGAAATTTTGAGCGCCGAAGTCTGCATACCAGATCTGCCAAAGGTCCGGGTCTTCGCCGCACGCCAAGCGGAGATCCTCTCGATGCGCTTCGGTCAGTAGCTCGGCGCTGCAGTCGTCGCCCTGCATCGGCGCATCGAGCCCCGCGATCATTCGCCCTCGATATCCTGGGCGACCTTGGGCGACCTCAGCAGGCGGTCGATGTGTGTGCCTTCATCGAAGCTCTCGTCCGCCAGGAACTTGAGCTTGGCGGCATATTTCAGCTGCACGCGGCGGGCAACCTCGCGCTGGAGGTAGGCCGTGTTCTGGCGCAGCGCCTTGAGCACCGCTTCCTCGTCCTGGCCGAGCAATGGCTTCACGAACACGGTCGCGTGGCGAAGGTCGGGTGACATCCGCACCTCGGTGACGCTGACCAGGTGGTTCTGAAGCGTCTCGTCATGCACGTCGCCGCGCTGGAGCAATTCGCTCAGCACGTGGCGCACCTGCTCGCCGACGCGGAGGAGGCGGACCGAGCGGCCTTCGGGAGTTTCAACCTTGCGCACGTTACTTCACCGTCAAATACACGACCGAAACGAAGGTTAGCAGCAACATTGGTGCGCATCCTGCCAGCCAGCCAACGATCCGGTTGACTTTCTTGGCCGAGAGTTGGCCCGGCGGAGTGTCAGGCTGCTCGCTCAAAGCGTCCGCGCGCGCTCCTCGACCTCGAACACTTCGAGCGAGTCGCCCGGCTTGATGTCGTTGGTATCGGCCAGGAGAACGCCGCACTCGAGGCCGGACGTGACCTCGGAAACGTCGTCCTTGAAGCGCCGAAGCGAGGAGATGGTCGTCTTGGAGACGATGACGTCCTCGCGGGTGAGGCGGGCGTTGAGGCCCTTGCGGATAATGCCCTCGAGGACGAGGAGGCCGGCGGCCTTGTCCTTCTTGCCGGCGGGGAAGACTTCCTTGACCTCGGCGCGTCCGACGACCGTCTCGATGATCTCGGGACCGAGCTCGCCTGCCATCGCCCCCTTCACCCAGTCGGTAAGGTGGTAGATGACGTCGTAATAGCGGAACTCGACCTTGTTGCGGTCGGCGACTTCGCGGGCCTTGGCATTCGGTCGGACGTTGAAGCCGATGATCGGCGCTCCGCTCGCGCTTGCGAGAGTCACGTCGCTTTCGGTGATCGCGCCCACGCCCGAGTGAAGTATCCGGACCTTGATCTCGTCGGTCGACAGGCGGTTGAGCGCATGGACAATCGCCTCGATCGAGCCATGGACGTCCGCCTTGACCACGAGCGCCAGCTCCTTGGTCGTCGACGCATGGTTGGCGAACATGTTCTCCAGAGTCACCGGCGCTGATGTCGTGCGCTTCTTGTCGAGCACGCCCTGACGATAGGACGCGACTTCGCGAGCGCGCGCCTCGTTCTCGACGACGGTGAACGCGTCACCGGCGGCCGGCACCACGGACATTCCGAGCACTTCGACCGGAACCGACGGCCCGGCTTCCTTAACCTGGCGACCCTTGTCGTCGATCATCGCCCGGACCTTGCCCGACGATGCGCCAGCGACGAACACGTCGCCGACGCGAAGCGTGCCGCGCTGGACGAGCACGGTCGCGAGCGGGCCGCGGCCCTTGTCGAGCTTGGCTTCGACCACCGTGCCTTCGGCGGCGCGGTCCGGGTTGGCCTTCAGTTCGAGGATTTCAGCCTGGAGCTGGATGGCTTCGAGAAGCTTGTCGAGGTTGGTCTTCTTGAGCGCGGAGACTTCGACGTCCTGCACGTCGCCGCCCATGTCCTCGACAATGACTTCGTGCTGGAGAAGCTCCTCGCGGACCTTCTGCGGCTTGGAGTCCGGCTTATCGATCTTGTTGATCGCGACGATCATCGGGACGCCGGCAGCCTTGGTGTGGTTGATCGCCTCGATCGTCTGCGGCTTCAGGCCGTCATCGGCTGCAACCACGAGGATGACGATGTCGGTGACGTTGGCACCGCGGGCGCGCATCTCGGTGAACGCCTCGTGGCCCGGAGTGTCGAGGAAGGTGATCCTCGACTTGTCCGGAAGGCTGACCTGGTAGGCGCCGATATGTTGGGTGATCCCGCCGGCTTCTCCGGAGACGACGTCTTCGCCGCGGATGGCGTCGAGGAGCGACGTCTTGCCGTGATCGACATGGCCCATGATCGTGACCACCGCCGGACGCGCCTTCAGAGTTTCCGGAGCATCGACGTCCTCGGACGTGTCGATGTCGATGTCGGACTCGCTCACGCGCTTGATCGCGTGGCCGAACTCGGTGACGAGAAGCTCGGCGGTGTCCTGGTCGATGGTCTGGGTCAGGGTGACGGGCATGCCCATCTTGAACAGGGCTTTGACCAGGTCGGCGCCGCGCTCGGCCATACGGTTGGCGAGCTCCTGGACGGTGATCGCCTCGGGGACGACCACGTCGCGGACCTGCTTGGCGGCCGGACCGGCTTCCTGGTGATGGCGCTTTTCCTTTTCGCGGGCGCGGCGGAGCGCAGCGAGCGAACGGGCACGGCTGTCGTCCTCGCCGGACAGGGCACGGCTGACGGTGAGCTTGCCGCGATGGCGCTGCTCATCGCCGCGGCCGCGCGACGGACGCGCAGGCTCCGGGCGCTTGGCTGCTGGCGCATGGCCGTGACGGCGCGGGCCGCGCTCGTCGTCCTCGTCCGGGACCTGCGGCGCGGCTGGTTCCGGCGCGGCAGGAGCCTGGGCAGCGAGCGCTTCCTCTTCGGCGCGCTTGCGAGCTTCTTCGGCGGCAGCTTCCTCGGCCTTGCGGTTGTCCTCGGCGCGGCGGCGCTCGTCCTCGGTCTGCTCGACCTTTTCGCGATCTTCGCGGCGGCGAGCTTCCTCGAGCGATGCGAGGCGCGATTCCTCGGCTTCGCGAAGAAGGCGCTCCTGCAATTCCTTCCGGTTGGCGAACTCGTCGGCTGGCGACGCCTTGGGCGCGCGGGCGGGAGCCGCGGGCTTGGGCTCGGGCTTCTTTGCCTCTGGAGCAGGCGCGGGCGCGGGCTCCGGCGTTTTGGGCGCTTCGGCCGCTTCGCCGGGCTTGCCCAGGATTCGCCGCTTCTTCACCTCGACGACGACCGTGTTCGAGCGGCCGTGGCTGAAGCTCTGCTTCACCTTGCCGGTCTCGACCGTCCGCTTGATCCCCAGCGGGGCGCGCGTGCCAAGCTTCGGCTTTTCGGTCTGCTCGCTCATTCTGTTCCTTCAACTTCGTCAGCCGAGCCGGTTCCAGAGGCGGAATCGCCGCCTAGAAAGCCGGCATCGGGGTCAATGAAAGCTCGCCACCTGGCAAGCGCTTGGTTTACGCGAGCCGCGGCAGCGGGTTCGATCAGGGCGACATGTACCACATTTTCGCGCCCCAAAGCTAATGACAAGATAGTGCGGTCCTCGGGGAATATCACCCCCTTCGCCTCGCCGCCGCCGACCCGCCACGCCTGGTCGAGCGCCCTCGTGCCGTCCTCGGCCGCGTCCGATGCGTGGATCAGCAGCCGGACCTTGCCCGATCGGGCCGCCGCTTCGACCTTGTCGGTGCCGTTGATCAGGTTGCTTGCCCGCGCTTCCATTCCAAGGCGGTCAAGCGCGTATTGGCGAAGCGCCTGCTCGGTTCGCTCGGCAAGATCGTCGGGCACCGACAGCTCGCCGGTCTTGAAGGCTCGCTGAAGCGCGCCCTTCAGCTTGCCGTTAGCGACGGCCTCCTCAAGCTGGGCCTTGCCGACCGAAATCCAGGCGCCGCGGCCGGGCGCGCGGGCGCGAACGTCCGGCGCGACCGTCCCGTCGGGACCGAGCGCAAGCCGGATGAGCTCATCGGGAGCCGCCTTCCGGCGGGTGAGGACGCAGGTTCGCTCGGGCGTGTGCTTCAGGCGCTCGGCGGTCTCATTGCTTGTCTTCCGCAACAGCGTCCTCCTGCTGCGGCGCCTTGTCCTCGTCCTCGAACCAGTGGGCTCGGGCGGCCATGATGATCTCGTTGCCCTGCTCGTCGCTCAGCCCATATTCGGCCAGGATACCGCCCTTGTCCTCGGACCGGACCGGAGCGTCGGAGCGCCGGCGCGGCTCGACCCGGCGCTTCTGCACCAGCTCGTCGGTGGCAAGGTCGGCGAGGTCGTCGAGAGTCTTGATGCCCGCCTTGCCCAAAGTCACCAGCATCTGCTCGGTGAGGTGCGGCATTTCGGCGAGGGCATCCTCGACCCCAAGAGCCCGGCGTTGCTCGCGAGCGGCAGCCTCGCGGCGGTCGAGAGCTTCGGTTGCCCGGCTCTGGAGCTCGGTCGCGATGTCCTCGTCCAGCCCCTCAATGGTGCTGATTTCCTCCTGCGGAACGTAGGCGACTTCCTCCAGCGTGGTGAAGCCTTCGGCCACCAGCAGCTGCGCGAGCGTCTCGTCGACGTCGAGCTCCTCCTGGAACATCGTCGAACGCTCGACGAACTCGCGCTGGCGCTTCTCGCTCGCGTCGGCTTCGGTCAGGATGTCAATCTGGCTGTTGGTCAGCTGGCTGGCGAGCCTGACGTTCTGGCCGCGGCGGCCGATCGCGAGGCTGAGCTGGTCGTCGGGAACCACGACTTCGATGCGGCTCTCTTCCTCGTCGATGACGACGCGGCTGACGGTGGCCGGCTGGAGTGCGTTGACGACGAACGTCGCCAGGTCCTCGGACCAAGGGATGATGTCGATCTTCTCGCCCTGGAGTTCCTGGACGACGGCCTGCACCCTGCTGCCCTTCATTCCGACGCAGGCGCCGACCGGGTCGATCGAGCTGTCGTGGCTGATGACCCCGATCTTCGCGCGCGATCCTGGGTCGCGTGCCGCGGCCTTGATCTCGATGATTCCGTCGTAAATCTCGGGGACTTCCTGCGCGAAGAGCTTCTTCATGAAGTCCGGGTGAGCGCGGCTCAGGAAGATCTGCGGGCCGCGGGCTTCGCGGCTGACCCGAAGGATCAGCGAGCGGATGCGGTCGCCAACGCGAACCATTTCGCGAGGGATCTGCTGGTCGCGGCGGATGACGCCCTCGGCGCGGCCGAGGTCGACGACGACGTGGCCGAACTCGACGCGCTTGACGACTCCGGTGATGATCTCGCCGGCGCGGTCCTTGAATTCCTCATAGTGCCGCTCGCGCTCGGCATCGCGGACCTTCTGGAAGATCACCTGCTTGGCGGCCTGGGCAGCGATGCGCCCGAACTCGATCGGGGGCAGCGGATCGACGATGAAGTCGCCGAGCGCGGCACCCTTCTCAAGCTTCTGCGCGCCCTTGAGGTCGACCTGCTTGAAATGATCCTCCGGCTCCTCGACCACTTCGAGAACTCGCCACAGGCGAAGCTCGCCGGTGTTCTGGTCGAGCTTTGCTCGGATGTCGTTCTCGGCGCCGTATCGGGCCCGGGCGGCGCGCTGGATCGCGTCTTCCATCGCCTCGATGACGATCGCTTTGTCGATCAGCTTCTCGCGCGCGACCGCATCGGCGATGGCGAGCAATTCGGCCTTGTTTGCAGTCGGAGCCGCTGGTGCTGCGGTAGCCATGTCTTCTAACCTTCCATTTCTTCGATTTCGTCCGCACCTTCGAGGCTTAGCGGCGCGGTTGCCTTGATAAGTTCGTCAGTGAGCAGGAGCTTTGCCGACGCGATGGACCCGAACGGGACCGCATAGTCCCTGCCATCCTTGCCCAGGACATGGACGGTATTGCCTTCGCCCGTGCCGCGCAGCTCGCCTGAAAATTGCTTCCGGCCGCCCATAGGTTCGGCCAGGTTGATCCGCGCCTCGTGGCCGGACCAGTCGTCATAATCCTTCAGCCTGGTCAGCGGCCGGTCGATTCCGGGCGAGCTGACCTCCAGCCGGTACGCGCCTTCGATCGGATCCTTCTCGTCGAGCAGCTCGGACAGCCGCCTCGAGATCGTCTCGCAATCGTCGATGAGAAGCTGACGGGTGTCGGGCCGCTCGGCCATCACTTGGAGCGTGGGATCGGAGGTCCCGCCGATCATCGCGACGCGCACGAGATCGTAGCCGAGCGATTTCAGCTCGGGCTCGATCAATCGTGTAAGCGCGGCATTGTCGGCCACTTGCTCGTCCTGCTTAATCCAAAACGTCTCTCGGACCGGCCGCTGGGAAGCGACCAGCCTCAGCATCAATGACGATGTCGAGGAGAGAAGCGCGATATAGGCTTGTCGAGGCAGCCGCGCAAGCGAGCTTAGCCGCGGAGCGCGTGGTTCTCCTCGCGGACGCGAACCGTGAGCACGGCAGCGTTGAGAAGGCTGAATATCAGCGCCACCCAAGGAAGCCCGAAGACGAGCGGAAGCACTGCGATTTCGCCGATCACGACCCAATAGTTCGGGTGGTTGACGAAGCGGTACGGGCCTTCCTTCACCAGATCTTCGCCTGGAACGACGATGATCCGCGTCGTCCAGCGCGGCCCCAGCGTTGCCAGCACCCACAGCCGCGCGGCTTGCAGGATCACATACATCGCCAGCCAGAACATGTCCGGCGAGCGGTCATTTGCGAGGAGCCAAAGCGAGCCAAGCCACAACACATGGACGGCGACGATGAGGGGGTAATGGCCAGCGGCATGCTCGGTAGCGCCCTGCGCTTTCAGCCTCTTGGTGTTCCTGTCGGCGAAGATGAGCTCGGCGAGCCGCTCGAGAGTCACATAGCCGAGGATCGCGACTGCGAAGAGGTTCATGCGGACTCCAGCATCAGGCCGGCGCCGGTGAAGCCCGGGCCGAAAGCCGTCAACATAACGCGTTTTGGAAGCCCGCGCTCAATGAGGCGTTCGAGCACGAAGAGGACGGTCGGCGCACTCATGTTGCCGTAGTCGTTGAGTACTTCGCGCTCGAGGTTGAGCTCGCCCTGCGGAAGGTCGAGCGCGCTCTCGATCGCGTCGACCACCTTAACCCCGCCGGGATGGCAGCAGAAGCGGTCGACGTCGTCGCGGGTGCGGCCGAGGGAGGCAAGCATCTCGTCGACGGCCGTAGCCATATTTTCCTCGACGAACGGCGGGATCGCCCGGTCGAAGACGACGGCGAGGCCCGGGTCCTCGACGTTCCAGCCCATGATCCGCTGCGTGTCCGGCCACAGCTTTTCGGCAGCGCCCGTGATTTGACCGATGCAATGGGTGCCGCTCCTCAAGACCGCGGCCGCCGCCCCGTCCCCGAACAAGGCGGTTGCGACGATCGCGGCGGGATCGTCGCTGTCGAGCCTGATCGAAATGGAGCAGGTCTCGACGGTGACGAACAGCCAGTTGGATCCAGGCTCTGCGGCCGCGAGGCGCGCCGCTGTAGCGAGGCCGTTCACCCCGCCCGCACAGCCAAGCCCGAAGATCGGGACTCGCCGGACGTCCGGGCGAAGGCCGATCTTCGGCCCGACCCGAGCCTCGAGGCTGGGTGTCGCGATTCCGGTAGTGGAAACGGTGACGACGCCGTCGATTTCGGACGGGTCGAGGCCCGCCTTTTCGATTGCAGCGGTCGCTGCGCGCTCGAAAAGGTCCTGCGCGGCCTCCAAATAGAGGGCGTTGCGGTCGCGCCAGCCATGCGGCCGGTCATACCAGTCGAGCGGAGCGACGACGTGGCGCTTTGCGATCCCTGCATTGTCGAACACGCCCGACAGCCGGTCGAAAAGGGCTGGCCTTCCGCCCCAAGCTTCGCGAGCCAGTTCTTTCGCCTGATTCTGAGCGACGACGTGCGGAGGCACTGCGGTCGCGAGGGATAGAAGGCTGCACGGTTGCATTATGCATCCTTAGACAGTGTGGCAGCCCCACATGTTCCCTTACGGGAGTGCAACAACTGGTATGACCCTGCGCTTAATACAAGCCTCGCTAATGTTAGTGGTCGCATCTTGCGGTGCGCCTGCCCCGACTTCGGCCCAGCCAGGGCAGTCGGACAGCGGCCTCTCCGAAGCAGAGCGCCCCTTCACCGTCACCGAGGTGATGAAGTTCGATGCGCCGTGGGCGATGGACTTCCTTCCCGGAAGCGGCCTGCCGCTGACCAATGCGGCTCTGGTGACGGAGAAAGACGGCAGGCTGTTGCTGGTCAATGTCGCCACCGGCGATCGGAAGGAAGTGTCCGGGACTCCGGCCGTCGTCGCTCAAGGGCAGGGCGGGCTGCTGGACGTCGTCACAGCGCCGAGCTTCGCCGGCGACGGGATGATCTACCTGACCTTTTCCGAAGCCTCCTCGAACGGCGGCAGCCAGCTTGCGCTGGCGCGGGCCAGGCTGGTCATGGGTGCACAGCCGAAGCTGGAGAATTTGCAGGTCATTTGGCGCAATCCGACCGGAGGCAAGGGAGGCCATTACGGAGCCCGGATCGCTTTTGCCCCCGACGGCCGGTCGCTTTTCTTGAGCGCGGGCGAGCGGCAGCGGTTCTCTCCGGCGCAGGACATGAGCCTGCCCATGGGCAAGATCCTTCACCTCACGTTGGACGGGAAGCCGGCGGCCGACAATCCGTGGACAGGAAAGGCGGGCGCGGCGAGCGTCCGGGTCACCGATCCGCCGGAGGATTCGGAAGCCGCGAAAAAGGCGCCGTCACGCACGGTGAAATGGCCGGGCACGAACCTGACTCCGGCCGAGACCTGGACGTACGGTCATCGCAACCCGCTCGGCCTCGCCTTCGCGCCCGACGGGCGGCTGTGGCAGGTTGAAATGGGTCCGCGCGGCGGAGACGAGCTGAACCTGATCGTTCGCGGCAAAAACTACGGCTATCCCCTCGTCTCGAACGGCGACAATTACAACGGGGTGCCGATCCCGGACCACAAAGCCGGTGATGGGTTCGAGGCTCCCAAGGTCTTTTGGAACCCCTCCATCTCGCCCGGCGGCTTCATCATCTACACCGGCGACAGATTTCCTCAGTGGAAGGGCGACGCGCTTGTCGCCGCCCTATCGGGACAGGCGCTGATCCATGTCGATATCGACGGCGACAAAGCCAGGAAGGCCGACCAGTGGGACATGAAAGCGCGCATCCGCGCGGTCGACCAGGGGCCGGATGGAAGCGTCTACCTGCTCGAGGATGGGGAAGCGCCCGGGCGGGGCCGGCTGTTGAGGCTCGACCCCGCCCGGTAAGTGCTAGTCGGCGGGCTGCGGTATGGTCCGCAGGTAGGGCTTCAGAGTCTTCCAGCCGCTCGGATATTTTTCCTTCGCGGCCTCGTCGTTCACCGACGGCGGGATGATGACATCCTCGCCATGCTTCCAATTGACCGGCGTGGCGACTCCCTTGGTCTCGGTCAGCTGGATGCTATCAAGGAGGCGAAGGATTTCGTCGAAGTTGCGGCCGTTCGACATCGGATAGAGAAGCATCGCTCGGATCTTCTTGTCGGGACCGATGATGTAGACGGTCCGGACGGTCGCGTTGTTCGCGGCGGTTCGTCCCTCGCTCGTGCCGCTCTCGTCAGCCGGAAGCATGTTGTACAGCTTGGCAACATTCAGGTCGGTGTCGCCGATGATCGGATATTCGACCTTGTTGCCGCTCACTTCTTCGATGTCGGGAAGCCAGCGCCTGTTGTCGTCGCTGGTGTCGACCGACAGCCCGAGGATCTTGGTGTTGCGCCTGGCGAATTCGTCCTTGAGGCCGGCCATGTAGCCGAGCTCCGTCGTGCACACCGGAGTGAACGCTTTGGGGTGCGAAAAGAGGATCGCCCAGCCGTCGCCGATCCACTCATGGAAGTTGATCTTCCCCTGGGTGGTATCGGCCGTGAAATCGGGGGCGGTGCTGCCGATGGAAAGAGTCATTGAGTTTGCTCCTCGAGTGAAATGAAATCGGGTTGGATGTGGACGGGCTTCTCCAGCCAGGGGGCGACCGGAAGGCCTTTCGAACGCAGGAATTCGGGATTGAACAGCCGCGACTGGTACCGGGTCGCGGGATCGCAGAGCATTGTGACGATGGTCTTGCCGGGGCCCAGCTCACGAGCGAGTCGGATGGCTCCCGCGACGTTCACACCCGACGAGGTACCGAGCGCCAGCCCTTCGTCCGCGATGAGCGAGTAAAGCGTCTGGAGCATCTCGTCGTCCGGGATCCGGAAGGCGTGGTCCACCTCCAGCCCTTCGAGATTTGCCGTGATCCGCCCCTGGCCGATGCCCTCGGTGATCGAGCTTCCTTCCGAGGCAAGCTCGCCGGTCGTGTAATAGCTGTAGAGCGCCGCTCCCGGAACGTCGGCCAGCGCGATGGTGATGTCCGGATTGCGCTCTCGGAGCGCCATTGCGACGCCGGCCAAGGTTCCGCCGGTGCCGACCGCGCTGACGAAGGCGTCGACCTTGCCGTCCGTCTGTTCCCAGATCTCCGGGCCGGTGGTCCGGACATGCGCGTCGCGGTTGGCGACATTGTCGAACTGGTTCGCGAAGATCGCGCCGTCCTCATCCTCGTTATTGAGGCGCTCGGCCAGCCGCGCGGCGACCTTCACGTAATTGTTGGGGTTCTTGTAGGGGACCGCCGGGACCTCGACGAGCGCTGCCCCGAGCGACCTCAGAGCGTCCTTCTTCTCCTGGGTCTGCGTGTCGGGAATGACGATCACGGTGCGCATCCCCAGCGCGTTGCCGACCACGGTCAGCCCGATGCCGGTGTTTCCCGCAGTCCCGTCGACGATGATGCCGCCAGGGCGAAGTCGGCCGTCACCGATCGCGTCGGTAACGATCCCGAGCGCTGCACGGTCCTTTACCGACTGGCCCGGGTTCATGAATTCGGCCTTGCCGAGAATATTGCACCCGGTCTCTTCCGAGGCGCGGCGGAGCTTGATCAGCGGCGTGTTGCCGATCGCGTCGAGAACGGTTTCGCTTACCTGCATGAGCCAGCCATGTAGGAGCGCCACCGCCGCCGCAAAAGGGTCAGTCGGCGCGGCGATAGCGCAAATAATAAGCGCGGCGGCCTTCCCGAACGGCTTTCGCCTCGTAACGCGTGGCGGGCCAGCCGCCGGGCCGCTCAAGGAAATCCGAAGGTTTCTCCGCAAGCCAGGCAAACTGGGCCGCATGGCGCGCCATCACCATCAGTGCCCAGTCCAGGTAGACGGGATGGTCGGTCGCGATCCGAAGCTCGCCGCCCGGCCGCATCTTCGCCGCGATCAGGTCGATCGGCCCGTCGTTGACCATCCGCCGCTTGGAATGGCGGGCCTTCGGCCACGGGTCCGGATGAAGCAGGTAAACGAAGCCCAGGCTTCCGTCCGGAACTCGACGAAGCACATCGAGCGCATCACCACGCCACAGGCGAATGTTGGCGAGATGCTGCTCACGCACGTGAGCAAGCGCGGTCGCGACCCCGTTGAGGAAGGGCTCGCAGCCGATGAATCCGTGGTCGGGCAACAGGTCCGCGCGATAGGCAAGATGCTCGCCTCCGCCGAAGCCGATCTCCAGGTGCAAAGGCCGCTCGTCGCCGAACAAGCGCTCCGAGGTGATCTCGCCTTCCGACGGAACCGCGATCTGCGGCAACAGCTCGTCGACAAGCTGCTGCTGGCTCTTTCGGAGCTTGTGTCCCCTCGACCGGCCGTACAGTCGGTTGATCGTCGTCGGGTCGCCCTGTTTGTGCGCTGTCATCGCCGCGGGCGCTTACCTTCGCGAGAGCGGCGAGGGCAACCGAATCGGGAACTTAACGAAGGTGGCCGCGTCAATGCGGAGGCCTGACTCGAGCCAGGCGACAGCAAGGAGAAGGGGGAATGTCAGACAGCGATCGATCTCATGCCCATCCCCGGAGCACCGCCCAAATCGGCGGTCATCCGATCCACCCGATGCTCATCCCGTTCCCGATCGTCTGCTTCATCGGGGCGTTCGTCACCGACATCGTCTACAATTCGAGCAACGACCAGGGTTGGGCGACGGCGTCCTTCTGGCTCCTCGGAATAGGCCTCCTGATGGCGGCACTCGCGGCGGTCGCCGGCCTTACCGATTTCCTCGGCGACGACCGAATCCGGAGGCTCGGCGACGCGGTCAAGCACATGCTGGCCAACGTGACAGCAGTGGTGCTGGAGGTGGTGAACCTCGCGCTCCGTGTGAACAACCCCGACTTCGTCCATTCAACCGGGGTGTACATCTCCGGAGTGGTCGTCCTGATCCTGCTCTACAGCGGCTGGAAGGGAGGCGACCTTGTCTTCAAGCACGGGGTCGGCGTCCACGACCGGGCCGACCTCTAGCTCAGGCGTCGGCGGTCTCGGCCTTCGCGCCGACGGCCGCCTTCAGGTCCTCGACCAGGTCCAGGCGCTCCCACGGGAAGAAGTCGCCCTGCGCCTTGCGGCCGAAATGGCCGTAGGCGGCGGTCTTCTTGTAGATCGGCTTGTTGAGGCCGAGGTGGGTTCGGATGGCACGCGGAGTCAGCCCGCCCAGCTTGTCGATGCTCTTGATCGCCGCTTCGATCGCGTCGTCGCCGATCCTGCCCGTGCCGTGCGTGTCCACGTAGAGCGACAGCGGCTTCGACACGCCGATCGCATAGGCGAGCTGGATCGTGCAGCGCTTGGCCAGGCCTGCCGCGACGATGTTCTTCGCAAGGTAGCGGGTGATGTAGGCGGCCGAGCGGTCGACCTTGGTCGGGTCCTTGCCGGAGAAGGCGCCGCCGCCGTGCGGCGCCGCGCCGCCATAGGTGTCGACGATGATCTTGCGCCCGGTCAGGCCGGCGTCGCCGTCGGGTCCGCCGATCTCGAAGCTGCCCGTCGGGTTGATGTGATATTCGGTTTCGTCGGAAAGCAGCTCTGCCGGAAGAACGTCGGCGATCACCTTCTTCACATAAGCGTGGAGCTCGGCTTCCTTGTCGCCCTCGTCATAGCCCTTGCCGTGCTGGGTCGAGACGACGATCGCCGTCGCCGCGACCGGCTTGCCGTTCTCGAAGCGAAGTGTGACCTGGCTCTTGGTGTCGGGCTCGAGGAACGGGGCGGCGCCCGAGTGGCGGTCCGCGGCCATGCGCTCCAGGATCTTGTGGCTGTAGTCGAGAGTGGCGGGCATCAGGTCGGGAGTTTCGTCGCAGGCGAAGCCGAACATGATGCCCTGGTCGCCGGCGCCTTCGTCCTTGTTGCCGCTGGCGTCGACGCCCTGGGCGATGTGCGCCGACTGCGGATGAAGGTTGTTCGAGAAGTCGAGCGTCTGCCAGTGGAAGCCGTCCTGCTCGTAGCCGATCTCGCGAACCGTGTTGCGGACGGTGTCTTCGATTTCCTGCTCGATTCCGGGCGCCCAATTGCCCGCTTCGTCCATGATTCCCTTGCCGCGGATCTCGCCGGCGAGGACCACCTTCTGGGTGGTGGTCAGCGTTTCACAGGCGACTCGCGCCTCGGGATCCTTCGACAGGAACAGGTCGACGATCGCGTCGGAAATCTGGTCGGAAACCTTGTCCGGATGGCCTTCGGAAACCGATTCTGAAGTGAAGAGATAGTTGCTGCGCATATGCTGGAAAGCGTCCTTCCGGCGGTGCCGCTGGGGTCGGCGAATGGTGATATAAAGGATTCGTTATATGCGCCGATAGCGCCACGTCCCGGCGAGGGCAATGCCGCCGAGCAGGAGCAGGGCGGCAAGCAGGAGCGGGAGCGCGTTGCCCATCCGGCCGAACAATGTCGGCGCCTGCGAAGCTGCCGGAATGTACCCGTCGATTACGCCCGCCTCATGCCAGCCGAGCTGCCTGACGACTTCGCCGCGGCCGTCGATGATCGCGCTTATGCCCGTGGGCGTCGAGCGGATGACGGGCAGGCCTTCCTCCGCGGCGCGGAGCCGGGCCTGCGCGAGATGCTGCGGCGGGCCCCAGCTTCCGAACCATGCATCGTTGGAGGGATTGAAGATGAAATCGGGGCGCTTGGCCTCATTCACAACCTGGCCCGAGAAGATGATTTCGTAGCACAGCTGGAGGCCGACCCTTCCCCACCCGGGAATTTCGATGGTCACCGGCCCCGGCCCGGAATTGAAGTCCGCCTCGCCTGGCGCGAGCCGCGACAGGCCGAGCGAGGACATCAGCGGCCGCATCGGCAGATATTCGCCGTAAGGGACCAGGTGCGCCTTGTCGTAGCGGCCGACGACCTGCCCGCCGGGCGCCAGGATGAAGATGCTGTTGGTCGCGCCCGAAATCGTCTCGCCATCCTTCGACGCGAGGGTGATCCCGCCGGTCAGCAAATAGTCGCCCGGAGCGACGGAGGCTGCTGCGCGCGCCCGGACATAGCCCGCGAAGTCGCTCGGCGGGCCCTTGCGCTCGTCCTGCAAGGGCTCGGTCACCGCCGCCTCCGGCCAGAACAGCAGCCGCGGGCGTACGCCTCCTGGCCTGGCTGACAGAGCGGCAAGTTCGCGTGCTCCGCGCTCGGCAAACTCCGGTCGCCACTTCACGTCCTGGCCGATATTGGGCTGGACGATGCGGATCGGGCGGACCGTCAGGGGATCGTCCGGGACGGGAGACGAGGGGAGAGCCCAAAGAAGCGCGGTTCCAAGGACGATGAGTACGCCTGGAAGCCACTTGCGATGGATTTCGAGGAAGACGACGCCTCCCAGGAGCACGGTCAGTGCCGATAACCCGTAAGTGCCGATCAGCGGCGTCACCGAAATGAGCGCGGTCGGCACCATCGCTGCCGCGGCCGGGTTCCACGCAAAGCCCGTGAACAGGCCTGCCCGAAGCCATTCCGTGATCGCCCAGCTTCCGGCGAGAGCGAGCGCGAGGCCGGCCTCGTTGCCGCGTCCGATCCTCCAGGCGAGGCCGGTGGCAAGCGCCGGATAGACGGCGAGGTAGAGGGACAAGAGGACGACCGCGACCCAGCCCAGCCAGGGCGGCATCGCCGACTGGAATGTGAAGGCGGTGACGATCCAGTTCAGCCCGATGACGAACTGGCCGAAGCCAAACAGGTAACCGATCAGGAGCGAGCGCCGAAGGCTCCTGGTTTCCGACAGGAGCCACAGCACCACCGCGAAGGCGACGGGCATTAGCGGCCACAAGCCGAGCGGCTCGAAGGCGCAGGCCGAGGCCGCGCCCGTTCCCGCCGCGATAAGGAGCGCCATTGCTGGCGAGGCGACACGTCTCAACGGCCAAACTCCCGAGCGGGTGGAAAACAGCGGGTGGTGATGCACTCGGTAGCCGAAGTCGCCGGGCAAACGAAAGTCTGGACAGAGCCGCGCTTCATGACCACGGGGCTGGGCATGACCCTTCCGCCCTTCCATCTTGCCTTTCCCGTCGACGATCTTTCCGCCGCCCGCGGCTTCTACGGCGAGCTTCTCGGCTGCCCGGAGGGCCGAAGCGCCGACGATTGGATCGACTTCAACTTGTACGGACACCAGATAGTCGCGCATCTCGCTCCAGAGGCGGTTCGCGCCCGAGCGACGAATCCCGTGGATGGAGAGGACGTGCCTGTCCCGCATTTCGGGATCGTGCTGGGCGTGAGCGAGTGGAAGGCGCTCGCCGAGCGGCTGGTCGAGGCGAAGATCGACTTCATCATCCCGCCGACGGTCCGCTTCGAAGGGCAGCCCGGCGAGCAGGCGACGATGTTCCTGCTCGATCCTGCGGGGAACGCGCTCGAGTTCAAGGCGATGGCGAAACCGGAAAACCTGTTCGCGAAGAGCTAGGCGGCCTCTCCGCCTTCCGGCTCGGGCGCGTGGAGCCGGACGCGCAGGATCTTGCGCTGGTCGCAGTCGATCGCCTCGAGCCGCCAGCCGGACGGATGGACGACGGATTCGCCCTTGGCGGGGATATGGCCGGCAAGCAGGAACACCAGCCCGCCGAGCGTATCGACATCGTCCTCGTCCCAGCGAAGGCGCGCGTCGACGGTCTCTGCAAGCTCCTCGAGCTCGACCCGGGCGTCGGCTTCCCACACGCCATCGTCGAGTCGGGTGAGCAGTCCTGCCTCCTCGATGTCGTGCTCGTCCTCGATCTCGCCGACGATCTCCTCCACCACGTCCTCGATCGTCACCAATCCCTCGGTGCCGCCGAACTCGTCGACGACGATCGCCAGGTGGATCCGCTCCGACCGCATCCGCGCGAGGAGGTCGATCACGCCCATCGATTCCGGGACGAACAAGGGCGTCCTCAGAAGCGCCTGGATGGAGCGGTCGCGGCCCTCGTTGATCATCGCCGCGAACAGGTCCTTGATGTGGACCATTCCGATGATCTCATCGAGGCTGTCGCCGTAGACGGGAAGGCGGCTGTGTTCGGCCTCGCCGAACGCCTTCACCAGATCCTCGAACGAGATGGTCGCGGGGACCGCGATAATGTCGCCGCGGGTCACACAAATGTCGCCCGCCGTCTCGTCGCCGAAGTGCAGCAGGTTGCGGAGCATCTGCCGCTCCACGGGCGTCAGGTCGCCGGCGACAGGCCGCGATTCCTCGGCCTCGTCGATCGCTTCCTCTATCTCCTCGCGAAGCGTCTGCTCGCCTTCGTCGCCGAAGATCAGGAGCCGCATTCCGCGCCACAGCCGGGAACCGGTGTCGTCGTCGCGAGTGGCCATCACAGCTCCTCAGCGAGATAGGGATCGGCGATTCCGAGCCGGGCGAGGGCGCGCACCTCGCGCGATTCCATCTCGTCGGCCGATTCGTCGTCCTGGTGATCGTAGGCGAGCAGGTGAAGCGTGCCGTGGACGATGAGGTGGGCAGCATGATCCTTGAACGGGATCCGCTTCTCCTCGGCTTCGCGCTCGCAGGTCTCGCGGGCGAGAACCAGGTCGCCGAGCATCAGCTCGGGTCCTTCGCCCGCGACATCGCGAAGCTGCCGGGGCTCGAGCTGCGGGAAGGACAGGACGTTGGTCGGCTTGTCCTTGCCGCGCCATTGGGCGTTCAGCGCCCGGACTTCGTCGTTGCCGGTCAGGCGAACGGACAACTCGACCGGCCGCTGCGATCGAGCGAGTTGCGGGAAGGCGCTTTCGGCGATCGCTGCTTCGGCTGCGCTCCGGACGAGCGATTCCCAGCCGGTGCTACTGTCCCACTCCGGATCGGCGTCGATTTGGATGTCGAGCATCATCCTCAGGCCCCCGGCCCTTCATAAGCTTCGACGATACGCCCGACCAACGGGTGGCGGACCACGTCGGCGGTCGTGAACGGCACCACTGCGATCCCCTTCACGTCAGTGAGGCGCGAGACGGCGTCGTGGAGACCGGACTTGCCGGGCTCGGGAAGGTCGACCTGCTTGGGGTCGCCGCAGATCACCATCCGGCTCCGCATTCCGAAGCGCGTCAGGAACATCTTCATCTGCGCGGGCGTGGTGTTCTGCGCCTCGTCGAGGATGATGAAGGCGTCGTTCAGGGTTCGGCCGCGCATGAAGGCGATGGGCGCGATTTCTATCTCGCCGCTGGCGATCCGCCGCTCCACCTGCTCGGTCGGAAGCATGTCGTAGAGCGCGTCGTAGAGCGGGCGGAGGTAGGGATCGACCTTCTCCTTCATGTCGCCGGGAAGGAAACCCAGCCGCTCGCCGGCTTCCACTGCAGGTCGCGAGAGGATCAGCCGGTCGACGCTCCCGGAAATCAGCTGCGAAACGGCCTGCGCGACGGCGAGGTAGGTCTTGCCGGTGCCCGCCGGGCCCAGCGCGAAGATCATGTCGTCGCGGGAAAGCGCCTCCATGTAGACCGTCTGCGTGGGTGAGCGCGGGACGATCGTCTTCTTGCGGGTGCGGATCATCACTCCAGGAGGCGACGTGACCTCCGGCGCGATAATTCCGTCGAGGCTTGGCTGAGCCGCCATCCCCAGGACTGCGTCGACCGCTTCGGCATCGATGTCGTGGCCCTGCTCGAGCCTCTTGTAGAGGCCGACTAGCACGTCGCGGGCGCGCGCCGCCGCGTCTGGCAGTCCCTCTATCTGCACCCGGTTGCCGCGCGCGGCGATGTGAACGCCCAGCCGGCTTTCGATGGTGATCAAGTGCCGGTCGTAATCTCCGAACAGCGGGCCGAGCAGATAGGGCTCCTCGAACTCGAGCTCGAGCCGGGCGAGGTCCGGGACTGCTGCTACGTCGCGGCGCGCCATCAGGCGGCTTCCCGCTGGCGAACCGCGCCGGCCATGCTGTTCGGACCCGCTTCGACGAGCGTCACGTCGAGGATGTCGCCGGGCTTGGCGTCCGTATGCACATGCACCGACTGAAGCCAGGGCGACCGGCCGATCATCTGGCCGGCGCGCCTGCCCGGCCGTTCGATCAACACCCGAGTGCCGAGGCCGACGGTGGAGCGGTTGAAGGCGAGCTGGTTATCGGTGATCCGCGCCTGCAGCCGCTGGAGGCGTTCGTCCATGACTTCGATCGGGATCTGACCCTCCATCTGCGCCGCGGGCGTTCCCGGCCGCGCGCTGTATTTGAACGAATAGGCCGACGCGTAGCGAACCGCATCCACGATCTGCAGAGTCGCCTCGAATTCCTCTTCGGTCTCGCCGGGAAAGCCGACGATGAAGTCGCCCGAGATGGCGATGTCTGGCCGCGCGGCACGTACCTTTTCGATCGTGCGCAAATAGGTGTCGGTCGTGTGGCTCCGGTTCATGGCCTTGAGAACGCGGTCGCTGCCTGACTGCACCGGCAGGTGCAGGTAAGGCATCAGCTTTTCGACTTCACCATGGGCGGCGATCAGCGCGTCGCTCATGTCCGCGGGGTGGCTGGTCGTGTAGCGGATCCGCTCCAGGCCATCGATCCTGGCGATTTCGCGGATCAGCTCCTGCAGGCCGCGACCGTCATGCGCCCACGCATTCACGTTCTGGCCGAGCAGGACGATTTCCAACGCTCCGCCATCGACCAGCGCCTGCGCCTCGGCCACGACATCGGCCCACGGCCGCGATATCTCGGCTCCGCGAGTGTAGGGGACGACGCAATAGGTGCAGAATTTGTCGCAGCCTTCCTGAACCGTGAGGAACGAGCTGGGATTGGCGCGGCGGCGCTTCGGAAGCGAGTCGAACTTCGAAAGCGCGGGCAGGTCTGTGTCGACCGGGCGCCCGCCGCGAGCTGCCTCGGCGATCATTTCCGGAAGGCGGTGATAGGCCTGCGGGCCGACGACCATGTCGATCATCGCAGAGCGGGCCTTGGCCTCCTTGCCTTCGGCCTGGGCGACGCAGCCGGCCAGCGCGATCAACGGCTTCGATCCGTCATCGCGCCGAAGCCGCCCGACATCGGAATAGGCCTTTTCGGCCGCCTTCTCGCGGATATGGCAGGTGTTGAGAACGACGAGGTCGGCATCGTCCGCGGAGGCGGTCATGCCTTGCTCGGCGAGCAGCTCGGCGATGCGCTCGCCGTCATAGACGTTCATCTGGCAGCCGAAGGATTTGATCTTGAAGGTCTTGGGGGTCATTCGGCCGGGCTATACGCGAGCGCCGCCGCGACTTGAAGCCAGTGCGGCTTCGATCGCCTCGCGCGCCGAATGAGCGAGCGCCTTTCGGTCGTCCATCGGCGGAAGCGGGTCCAGGATGCGGATGGTGATGGGAAGCGATCGTCGTCGGCCGAGCGTTCGAAAGACGTTCGCCTTTCCAGGCTCCTGGTACCATCCGATGTCCTGCGCAGCCTCGCCATAATCGATGGCCACCGGCCGCACGTTCGCCCCCGGCGGAACGGGCGCGACGGCCGCGAACAATGTCGACCGGAAGGGCAGCATGTGCGTGCCGGGACCCGTAGTCCCCTCGGGAAATAGAGCGACCGGCTGGGGCTCCTGGAGCTTGCGGGCAATCGCTTCTGCCTGGTGAGGCGCTCCGCGACGGTGGTCCCGCCGCACGTAGAGGGTGCCACCCTGGTCGGCCATCCAGTGGATCAGCGAGTGGCCGAGCTCATGCTTCGACACGAACGCGCAGCCCGTGGCGCCGCCGATCACCGGGATGTCGAGCCAGCTGGTGTGGTTGCAGACGAGCAAAGTGTGCGGCTTCAGCCGGGCTCCGGACACTCGAACCCGCGCTCCGCATATCCACGCGGCTGCAGCGAGGAACCTCGGCGGCCATCCGGAGCGGCCGAACAATGCCTTGGTCGCAACGTGGAAAGGGACGCAACCGAGGAACAGCAGCAGCAGCGCGGCGATTCGAATGGCCGCCAGAAGCTTGGAAGGTGGCGGATTACCGGTTGCGATTGAGCGAGACGCCGTACAGCTCCATCCGGTGATCGACGAGGCGGAAGCCGAGCTTTTCCGCGATCCGTTTCTGGAGAGCCTCGAGCTCTTCGTCGACGAACTCGACGACATTGCCTGTCTCGACGTCGATCAGATGGTCGTGATGGTCGTCGGACGCCGCCTCGTAGCGAGCGCGTCCGTCCCCGAACTCATGCCGGGCGAGGATTCCCGCCTCCTCGAACAACCGCACCGTTCGATAGACCGTCGCGATCGAAATCTTCGGGTCGATCGCCGACGCGCGCTCATGAAGAGTCTCGACGTCGGGATGATCTTCGGATTCGGACAGGATTCGGGCGATAACCCGCCGCTGCTCTGTGATCCGGAGACCCTTGTCGGCGCAAAGCGCTTCGACGTCGATGACTGCGTGGCTCATGCCTGGGAAGGTAAGCGCGACAGCCGCGCCGGTAAAGAAGGGACGCTCAATGGCGCCCCTTCCGTCCGACCTACTTGGACTTGCGGGTCCGGCGGCGCTTGGTGCCGAGACCGATCGACTTGGCGAGGGTCCGCCGCTGCTCGGCGTAATTGGGCGCGACCATCGGATAATCGGCTGCGAGCCGCCACTTCTGGCGATAATCGGCCGGGGTCATCTCGTGGTTGGTCATCAGATGACGCTTGAGCATCTTCTGCTTCTTCCCACATTCGAGACAGCTGATGTGATCGGGCTTGATTGAGGAACGGATCGAAACTTTCGGTTCCTGCTTTTCTTCCGAAGCCAAAGCGTTCGCCGAAACTCCCGTAAGAGCCTGGTGCACATTCTGGATCAAGTTCGGAAGATCGTTCACTGCAACGCTGTTATTGCTTACGTGCGCTGCGACGATATCGGCAGTCAGCGTGAGCAATGTATCTTCTGCCGCTCCATTATCGGCCATTTTACTCAATCTCCATTGATCTCGCCGCGGATAGATTTGGCTGCGGCTGCTCGGCACTAGCTAATCATGCCGCGCGCGGCAATAGAGCTCGCCTATTGATTGCAGTTAATCTTGCGTCGTCAAAACGAACGTCAATGCATCGAACGCAGCGCCGTCGCGGCCGCGATAGTAATTGCGGCGGCGGTTTGCCTGTTCGAACCCCGCGGTTTCATAGACCTGGATCGCGGGATTTCCGTCGCGCACCTCAAGGTGAACTCGCGTCGCGCCGCTCGACTTTGCATCAGCGATGAAATTGGAAAGCAGCTGCCGGCCGATGCCCTTGCCGCGCGAATTCGGCTCGACTGCAAGAAGCAGCAGCTCGGCATCGTCGACGATCGTCCGGTACAGCGAAAATCCGACGACATTGGCTTCGCCGTCCTCGGCAAGGACCAGCTTCACGCCTGCCATCGGTAGGATTCCGGCACATTGGGAACGGGTCCAGGCCTCCCCGTAGCGATCGGGGAAGGCGGACGTCATGACCCGCATCACCGCGTCGAGGTCGTCGGCACAGCCCTGCGAAAGTTGCGCGATCATGCTGCGGTCCTGACCTTGGCATCGGGCGCTCGGGCGTAGAGCGGCGCGGGCGTCAGGCTTCGAAGCTCTTCCGGAAGCCGTAGCGCGTTGGCCGCGGAGGGCCAGCCTTCGATGGCGCGCGCGCTGCCTCCGGCGTCCACCAGCGCCTGCGCTCCCGGGCCCACCACAGTGCTTGCGGAAGCGGCTGCCGCGGCTTCGCGAGGCGGAAGGTTCCAAAGCTCGCTCATCGGCTTCAGACTAGCGTCGAATTGCTGGACGAAAAGCTCGCCGTGGCCGCCGTTGATGGCGACGGCCATTTCGCCGTCGACGCCGCTCGATGCCGCGAGAAGCGCGAGCGAGGACATTCCAGCCAGCTCGGCATTCCAGCCGATCGCCAATCCCTGAGCGGCGGCGATTCCGACGCGGATTCCGGTGAAGCTTCCGGGGCCAGTGCCGACGAGGATCGTATCGGCCCTGCGTCCGGCCAGCAGCTCTTCGAGCATGGGCACGAGCCGCTCGGCATGGCCGCGGCCGATCAGCTCGTCGGCCCTGGCAACGCAGCTTCCGTTCCCATCGAACAGGGCGGCAGTGCACGCTGCGGTAGAGGTGTCGAGCGCGAGGATCATCGCGCCGAATAGGTCACATATGACCTTTTGCCGCAATCCACTGGGTTAAACGGGTTCGACCGAGAGTCCCTATGAAGCCTCAGACGGCTTCAACGGACTCTACTTCCGGCACGTAATGCTTGATCAGGCTCTCGATGCCGCGCTTGAGCGTCACGGACGAGGACGGGCAGCCTTGGCAGGCGCCGTGCATCGACAGGAAGAGGTGCCCGTCGCGATAGCCTTTGTAGACGATGTCTCCGCCGTCTTGGGCGACCGCCGGACGCACGCGCGTTTCGATCAGCTCCTTGATCTGGTCGATGATCTCCGCATCGCCGGGATCTTCCTCGAAGTCGGAGTCAACCTCGATTCCCGCCGCGCTTCCCGCTTTGAACAAGGGCGCGCCGGTGACGAAATGGTCGAGCAACGCCTCGACGACGATCGGCTCGAGGTCGGACCAGGCGACTCCCGGAGCAGCCGTCACCGAGACGAAGTCGCTGCCGTAGAAGACTCCTTCGACCATGCCGGTTGAGAACAGGTTCTCGGCGAGCGGGGAGGCGGCTGCGCTCTCGGCGTCGGGGAAGTCGCGGGTACCGCTGTCCATCACCGGCTGGCCGGGAAGAAACTTGCGGGTCGACGGGTTGGGCGTGTGCTCGGTGCGGATCAGCATGGTTGCGATGTGGCCCCGGGCAGCGGGCCGATCAAGTGCCGAAGGGTGGCGCTCCGCCGATGATCCAGCGGGTAATCGCGATCGCGACGACGAGGCAGATCAGTGCGACCCACCATTTTCCCGGGCGCATCGGCTCGACTCCGGGCGCCAGATCCGCCTTGCCGGTGATCATCGGGCCGAGCAGGTTTTTCCCCAGCGCCAGCCGGTAGAGCAGGATCGCCGCGACGTGCAGTCCGATGAGGACTAGGAGGACGTTGAACAATTCCTCGTGAAGCTCGGTCAGGAGGTCCGCAACATCGACGCTCACGAGATAGGCGAGAGGGCCGCTGAACAGCCCGTCCTCATCGGAAGCGAACAGTCCCGTCCCGACCATGATGAAGAGCATCGCAAGCAGCGCTAGGACGCTAAGAGCGCCAAGCGGAGCGTGGCCCGCCAGCGGCCAGTTGAAGCGGGCGCGGACATATTTCGCGACCGACGAGGGCCCCCTGACGAAGGATGAAAAGCGCGCCGTCGAGCTTCCGAACAGGCCCCACCCGATTCGGAACAGCAGCAGCGAGAGAGCCCCATAGCCGAGGTAGAGGTGAAGGTCCTGCTGATCGGTTTCCGCACTCCACCAGGCAAGGGCGACCACGACCACCAGCGTCCAGTGGAACAGCCGCGTGGGCAGGTCCCAGACACGCTGTTTCATCAGGGCGTCAGTGCTTTTCGGGGGCGCGGTAGAGGTCATGGCAGGCCTTACAGGTCTTACCGGTCGCCGCGAACGCGCCATTGACCTCGGTCAAATCGCCGCGCTTCGCGGCTGCGTCGAACTGCTGGGCCGCGGTTTTGAAATCATGAGCCTTGAGCGCAAAGTCTTCAGGCTTCTGCCAGATTTCGGCCTTCGCGCGGGTCTTGCCGACGTCGGGGCCGGTTCCTTCCGGGAACCAGGACTGCACCTTCGAAGCGAGCTCCGCCATCGTCGCCGCCGACTTGCGGATCGCATTCATGTCGGGCGAGGAAAGCTTGAGTTGCTGGCCGGCAACCTTGGTCGCCTTGCCGATCTTCTCCATCCCCTCGTGGCGCTCCTTCATCACCGCCACCGCCTGATCGTGCGACAGGGGCGCCGCGGCCGCCGCAATACGGGTCTCGGCCGAGGGAGTTACACTCTTCGCCTGGTCGGCCTGCGGCTGCTGCTTGCAGGCGGCGAGCAATGCGACTCCGCAAAGAAGAATAAGGGTCTTCGAGTTCATTCGATTGTCCTCGCGCTGTTCAGGCGTTCCAGGTGCCGTCGATCATTTTGATGATTCCGGAGAAGTCCTTGTTCCCGCCGCCCTTGCCGACAAACTCCTCGTAGAGCTCCTCGGCTTCTTCGCCCATCTCGACGTCGACGCCTGCCTGCTTGGCCGCTTCCATCGCCAGCTTGAGGTCCTTGAGCATCAGCGCGGCGGCGAAGCCGCCTTCATAGCCGTTATCGGCGGGAGTCTTCGGGCCCACGCCGGGGACCGGGCAATAGCTGGTCATCGACCAGCTCTGGCCCGACGCCTGCGACGAGATGTCGAAGAAAACCTGCGGGTCGAGCCCCAGCTTCTGCGCAAGCACGAAGCCCTCGCAGGTCGCCGCCATGGTCGCGCCAAGGATCATGTTGTTGCAGATCTTCGCCGCCTGGCCAGCGCCGGGACCGCCGGCGTGGATCACCGCCTTGGCCATCGGCTCGATGAACGGCTTGGCGCGGGCAAAAGCCTCGTCCGACCCGCCGACCATGAAGGCGAGGGTGCCGCCCGCAGCGGCGGCAATCCCGCCCGAAACCGGAGCGTCGACCATCTCGTAGCCTTTGGCCTTGGCTTCCTCCTCGACGGTGCGCGCGCTTGCGACGTCTATCGTCGAGCAGTCGATCAGGAGCGCGCTGGTCGGCGCATTGCCGAACACGTTGCTTCGGTAGACGTCGAGCACATGCTTGGCGGCGGGAAGCATCGTGACGACCACCTCGGCGTCTTTCACCGCCTCCTCTGTCGATCCGGCGCGGCCGCAGCCTTGCTCGCAGGCCTTGGAGAGCGCGTCCTCGCTCAGGTCGAACGCGCGAACCTCATGGCCCGCCTTGACCAGGTTCGGCGCCATTCCGCCGCCCATGTGGCCCAGGCCGATGAATGCGATGCGCGCCATGTTACCGTCCCTTCCAATTCCCGGGCCGCTTTTCGACGAAAGCGGCCATGCCTTCCTTCTGGTCCTCGGTTCCGAACAGTCCGTGGAACAGCCGGCGCTCGAAGCGGATGCCCTGGGCGAGCGGAAGCTCGAAGGCGGCGTTGACCATTTCCTTGGCCGCAATCGCTGCCAGAGGCGGCATCGCAGCGATGGCTTCGGCCGTCTTCACCGCCTCGGTAACGAGTTCGTTCGCAGGAACGACCTTGGCCACGAGGCCCGACTGCTCCGCCTCGGCTGCATCCATCATCCGTCCGGTCAGGCACATTTCCATCGCCTTGGCCTTGCCGATCGCGTGAGCGAGCCGCTGCGACCCGCCCATCCCGGGCGTGACTGCCAGCTTGATTTCCGGCTGGCCGAATTTCGCGGTGTCGGCGGCGATGATGAAGTCCGCCATCATCGCGACCTCGCAGCCGCCGCCCAAGGCATAGCCCGCGACCGCCGCTATCCACGGCTTGCGGGTCGAGGTGATCCTTTCCCAGCCGGCGAAGAAGTCCGCCGAATACATGTCCGCGAAGCCCTGCGGCTGCATCTCCTTGATGTCGGCGCCCGCCGCGAACGCCTTCTCACCGCTCCCCGTCAGCACAAGGCAGCGCTGCGACGCGTCGGAATCGTAGTCACCGAAGACCTCGGTCAGCTCCTTGAGGACCTCGCTGTTGAGCGCGTTGAGCGCTTCCGGCCGGTTCAGCGTGACGAGCGTGACTGCGCCGCGCTTCTCGACGAGGACGGTTCGATATTCGGTCATTCTCCAGTCTCCGGGAACGGCGTCCATTGCTCGGACTTCGGCAGCGGGGCGAACAGCTCGTCGAGCATATCGTCGCTTACGCCTTCGGCGATCGGCGGGTTCCACTGCGGCTGGTTGTGCTTGTCGATCAGGAGGGCATGGACGCCCTCCTTGAAATCGTGGGTGCGGACGACGCGGCCGGCGAGCGCATATTCGGCGCGCATCTCGTCGGCGAAGCTCGCCCGGTCGGCCCCTTCAGCGAGCAGGCGAAGGGAAACCTTGCACGAAAGCGGGCTCTTGGTCCGGAGCGTGAGCAGCTCCTTTTCCGACCATTCGCTCTCGTCGGCCTCGAGCGCGGCGAGGATTTCCTCGAGCCGGTCGGAAGCGAACAGCCGGTTGATGAGCGCTTGGTTGCCGGCGATCTTGGGCTCGGGCGGCGTTTCGGCAGCAGCGCCGAGCGTTCCCTGCACCCGGTCGGGCGCCTTGACGATTCGCTCCACCAGCTCGCCGAGAGACGCATTCGGAATGTAGTGAGTGGCGAGGCCAAGATAGGCGCATTCGGCGCCGTCGAGCCGAGCGCCGCTCAAAGCCATGAACTGGCCGACGCGGCCCGGAAGCCGCGACAGGTACCAGCCTCCACCGACGTCCGGGAACAGGCCGATGCCCGTTTCCGGCATCGCCAGCCGGGTGTTCTCCGTCGCGACGCGGAGCGTGCAGGGCTGGGAGATACCAACGCCGCCTCCCATCGTGATCCCGTCCATGATCGCGATCGTCGGCTTGTCGTAGGTGAAGAGGAGGTGGTTGAGCCGGTACTCGGCGAAGAAGAACTCCTTCGCCTTGTGGGCATCCCCGGCGCCGCTTTTCGCAAGCATCACCACGTCGCCGCCGGCGCAGAAGCCGCGACCCTCGGCATGGTCGATGACGACACACTGGATGTTCGAATCCGTCCGCCACCGCAGCAGCGCCTCGCTCATCGCCTCGCACATCTCGGTGGTGAGCGCGTGGATCGCCTTGGGCCGGTTGAGCCGGAGCCGCGCGACACCGCGCTCGGCAGAGATCAGGACGTCGTCGGTCACTGGCGCAATAGGTCGCGGCTGACGATGACCCGCATGATCTGGTTGGTGCCCTCCAGGATCGAATGGACCCGGAGGTCACGCCAGAACCGCTCGATCGGATAGTCCATCAGGTAGCCGTAGCCGCCGTGAAGCTGGAGCGCCCGGTCGACCACCGACGACCCGGTGTCGGTCGCGAGCCTCTTTGCCATCGCTGCGAAGCGGGTTTTGTCAGGCGCGTTGGCGGTGACCTTGGCTGCGGCGACGTAGAGCAAATAGCGCGCCGCCTGGAGCTCGGTTTCCATGTCCGCGAGCGTGAACTGCGTGTTCTGGAAATCCGCGATCGCCTTGCCGAACTGCTTGCGCTCCTTGGTGTAGTTGATCGCCTCGTCGAGGCAGCGCTGAGCGCCTCCAAGCGAGCAGGCGCCGATGTTCAGCCGGCCTCCGTCGAGGCCCATCATCGCGATCCGGAATCCCTCTCCCTCCGCGCCGACGCGGTTGGCGACGGGAACGCGGACCTCGTCGAAATTGACCTGCGCGGTGGGCTGCGAATGCCAGCCGAGCTTGCGCTCCTGCGCACCGAAGCTGACGCCTTTCATCTCTTTTTCGATGACCAAGCAGGTGATCCCCTTCGGCCCATCCTCGCCGGTACGGACCATTGCGACCATCAGGTCGTTGGCGCCGCCTCCGGAGGTGAACGCCTTGCTCCCTGAAACCACATAATGGTCGCCATCGAGGACCGCCTTGGTCTTGAGCGCCGCAGCATCGGAGCCTGACGACGGCTCGGTCAGGCAGTAGCTGCTCATCCGCTCCATCGTGATCAGCGACGGAAGATACTTCTGCTTCACCTCATCGGAGCCGAAGCGGTCGATCATCCAGCTGGCCATGTTGTGGATGGAGATGAAGGCGCTGGTGGACGGGCAGCCGTAGGCCATGGCTTCCATGATCAGCGCGGCCTCGAGCCGGCCGAGGCCGATCCCGCCGCTTTCCTCGCTGACGTAGATTGCTCCGAAGCCGAGCTCCGCGGCTTCGCGGATCGTGTCCTTGGGGAAGATGTGCTTCTCGTCCCACTCGGCCGCGTTCGGAGTGATCGCGTCGGCGGTGAACTTGCGCGCCATCTCCTGGATCTGGAGTTGGTCGTCGGTAAACTCGAACTGGTGCATGGGCGCGGCCTCTAGCTTGCCCGTTTCTCGTCCACCAGCCCCCGCGCGCGGCTTGTGCTCAACATCGCACGTAGGTGAAGCTTGCAATCGGGTCGCGCTCGGTCCGGACGAGCTGTCCGTCGCGCACCTCCAGAGTCACGTGCCGGGTCCAGTTCTGGCCCTCGCCGGTGAAGGCGAAATCGCCGCTGATCGAATTTGCGGAAGTCTGCACGTCCCCGGCCGGCACCGCTCGCGATTCGTAGAATCGAAGCTCGGTCGCGTTGATCACCAGCAGGCCCTTGGCATCGCCGAGCGGCGATGTGCAGTCGCGCGGAGTTAGGCCCCATCGACCCCGTATGTCTGCGGGAATCTCGGTCACCGCGGCAGTGACGACATTGCCGGTCGGCGCGCCCTGGCCGGGCGCTGCGCCGCTGGGGCTCGGCGACGATTGCTCGATCTCGGGAAGCGCAGACGTGTTCGCGGCATTGTTAGCCACGGGGTCGCCGCTCCCGCAGGCCGCGAGCGCAGCGATAGGGATGAGTGCGAGAAAGAGTTTCATCGGCGGCTTAACAGCCGTCAGCACAAGCGGTTTCAACCCATCGTCGGAATTATGAAGGCATTCTCGCCGGTGACAGACCCGTCGGGCCAGCGCTGGGTGACGACCTTGTTCTTGGTCCAGAAGCGAAGGCCTTCCTGCCCGTACTGGCCAATGTCGCCGAACCCGGAGCGCTTCCAGCCGCCGAAGCTGTGGTAGCTGACTGGCACCGGGATGGGCACGTTCACGCCCACCATTCCGACGTTGACGCGGTTGACGAACTCGCGGGCAGCGTGGCCGTTGCGGGTGAAGATGGCGACTCCGTTGCCGTAATCGTGCTCGGAGGGAAGCCGGACCGCCTCGTCGAAATCCTTGGCTCGGACCATCTGCAGGACCGGACCGAAGATCTCGTCCTTGTAGCTCTGGAAGCTCGGCTTCACGTGGTCGAAGAAGGTGGGGCCGATGAAGAAGCCCTTCTCGTTGCCCTGAAGCGTGAATCCGCGGCCGTCGACGACCAGCTCGCCGCCTTCGTCGATGCACATCTGGATGTAGTGCTCGATCCGCTCCTTGTGCGCCTTGCTGACCACCGGCCCATAGTGGGCGTCGGGATCGGTCGAGACTCCGACGCGCAGCTTCTCGATCGCGGGGATGAGCTTCTGGCGAAGGCGATTGGCGGTGTCGTCGCCGACGGGGACGACGACGGGCAGGGCCATGCAGCGCTCGCCGGCCGAGCCGAAGGCCGCTCCGGCGAGGTCGTTGACCACCTGGTCGAGGTCGGCGTCGGGCATGACGATGCCGTGGTTCTTGGCGCCGCCGAACGCCTGCACGCGCTTGTTGTTCGCGGTGCCGCGCGAGTAGATATACTGAGCGATGTCGGACGATCCGACGAAGCTCACCGCCTTGATGTCGTCATGGTCGAGGATCGCGTCGACCATCTCCTTGTCGCCGTGGACGACGTTGAGGAGGCCGTCGGGAAGGCCGGCTTCCTTCATCAGCTCTGCGAGCCGGACGGGGACCGACGGGTCGCGCTCGCTGGGCTTGAGGATGAAGGCGTTGCCGCAGGCGATCGCCATCCCGAACATCCACATCGGGATCATCGCAGGGAAGTTGAACGGCGTGATCCCCGCGCCGATGCCGAGGGGCTGGCGCAGCGAATAGACGTCGATTCCCGGCCCCGCGCCCTGCGTATATTCGCCCTTCAGGGCCTGCGGGATTCCGCAGCAATATTCGATGACCTCTAGCCCGCGCTGGACGTCGCCGCGCGAGTCGGCGAGCACCTTGCCGTGCTCCGACGACAGCAGCTCGGCGAGCTCGTCCATGTGCGCCTCGACCAGCTCCTTGTAGCGGAACATCACCCGGGCCCGGCGCTGCGGGTTGGTCGCTGCCCATGCCGGCTGCGCGGCCTTGGCGGCGTCGATCGCGCGCTGGAGGTCGGCCGCTGTTCCGAGCTTCACCTTCGCCTGGACCTCGCCGGCATTCGGATCGAACACGTCAGAGGTCCGTCCGCTGGAGGAGAAGGCTTCGCCGGCGATGAAATGGTCGATGTCACGCAACATGGGTCAAATCTGTCCTGTGTTTCGAGTCTTTGGGGGCGCCGCTCCCCTAGACCCGGGCGGCTTCAAATGCCAGTTGGCGCGGCGGAGGAGAGGATGATGAAGGCTTTCACGTTCCTGTTGAGCGGCGTTGCACTGATTGGGGCCGCCCCGCCGCCGGCGCCGGTGCCGAACCAGCCCTATGCCCAGCTTCGCCAGATCGTCGCCCCGGTAAGCGGAGCGCAGATGAGAAAGACGGTGGAAAAGCTGGTCAGCTTCGGAACCCGGCACACGCTTTCCTCGCAAACCGACCCGAAGCGCGGGATCGGCGCGGCGCTCAACTGGACGGAGAGGCAATTCAAGAGCTTTGGCCTTCCGACCGTTCGGCCGTGCGACACGGTGACCGGCCGGCGTGTGCCCAACCCGACGCGCGTCTGCGACATGGTCGCGATCCATCGCGGGACCGAGCGTCCCAACGACGTCGTCATCATCCAGGGCCATATCGACAGCCGGGTGACCGACGTGATGAACTTCACCTCCGACGCGCCGGGCGCGAACGACGACGGCTCCGGAACCGCGGCGGTCATCGAGGCCGCGCGAGTTCTGTCCAAGCACAAGTTCCCGGGGACGATCGTGTTCGCCGCGCTGTCGGGGGAAGAGCAGGGCCTGCTCGGCGGCAAGGTGCTGGCCGATTACGCCAAGGCGCAGGGCTGGAACGTCGTCACCGTCCTCAACAACGACATTATCGGGAACAGCTGCGGCGCCGACGGCGTCTGTGATGACACGCATGTTCGCGTGCTGTCGGAAGGGCCGCGCAGCCAGGGCCAAGGTGAGTTGGCGGCGCAGACGCACAGTCTCGGTGGCGAGAATGACGCTCCGTCGCGCAACATCTCGCGCTTCCTCGACGGGCTGGCCGACAATTTGAACATCGGGCTCGACGTCCGGCAGATCTGGCGAACCGACCGCTGGGGTCGCGGCGGCGACCATATCCCGTTCCTGGAGCTTGGCTTTCCGGCCGCGCGGCTCAGTGTCGCGGTCGAAAATTACGACTGGCAGCACCAGGACCTGAGGACCGAGAACGGCAAGGTCTATGGCGACACCATCGACCATATGGACTTCAATTATCTGGAGAAGGTGACGAAGCTGAACGCCGCCGCGCTCGCCGCGATCGCCAGCGCTCCGCCGCCGCCCGAGCCCAAGGCGGAAGGCGCGGTGAGCACGGATACGACGCTCAGTTGGGCAGCGGTCCCGGCAGCAACTGGCGGGTACGTCGTTCGCTGGCGCAGAACCGATTCCAACCAATGGCAAGAAACCCTGCGCGTCGCCGCAGGCGAGACGAAGGCGATCCTGCCGCACGTCCGCGTCGATGACTGGGTGTTCGGGGTCTCCTCGGTAAGCAAGGAGGGCTTCGAAAGCCCCGTCGCCTCGGCGGTTCCGGGCGGCGCATTCAAGCCCTACGTGGCGCCCGCCAAACCGCAGCAATAGATGGCGGCAGGGGGACCGCGCGACACCGACCGCCCAGCAGAGCAGCGGCCGCTTGCGGGGATCGCGCTTCGACTCCTGACGGCAGTCCTCCTCGCGGTCATGTTCGCGCTGGTGAAGCTCGGCTCGACGCGCGGCGTCAACGTCGTCGAGAGCTTGTTCTACCGGCAGTGCGGCTCGGCGCTTGCAGCGACGGCCTTCGTCGCGATCGGACCCGGCTTCGGTTCCCTGCGGACGAAGCGCGTGGGCGCGCATGTCGGCCGGATGGCGCTAGGGCTCACGGCGATGGCGTTGAACTTCCTCGCGTTCATATTGCTGCCCCTGGCCGAAGCGACGACAATCGGCTTTTCGGTCCCCATCTTCTCGGTCGTCCTCGCCGCGCTGATGCTCGGCGAGCCGACGGGCAAATGGCGTTGGGGCGCGGTCGCGGCGGGCTTCGCCGGAGTGCTGCTGATCGTCCAGCCAGGGAGCGGCGGCGTTCCCCTGCTCGGTGCTTCCGTAGCGCTCGCGGCTGCACTGCTGACGGCGTCGGTGACCATCGTGATCAGGAAGCTCGGCGCGACCGAACGGGCGGCGACCACCGTCTTCTGGTTCGCGGTGAGCTCGCTCGTCCCCCTGGGGCTGCTGATGCTGTGGTTTGCCAACTCGCATGATGCCGCAAGTTGGGCGTTGCTTGCCGGCCTCGCTGTCGTCGGCGGCCTAGCGCAGCTGACACTGACCGGCGCGCTCCGCCTTGCGCCCGTCGCCCTCGTCATGCCGATGGATTACACGAGCCTGCTCTGGGCGGTGCTCCTTGGCGAGTGGATCTTCGGCGAGCTTCCGACTCCGTGGATCTGGGTCGGCGCACCGATCATTATTGCCAGCGGGCTGGTGATCGTCTGGCGCGAGCACCGGCTTCACCGGCTCGCGGCATTGTCCGCTGAAGCTGCAGCGCCCACCTAGGGTTCGAAGGAGCAGGTTATGGCCGGCGGTTGGACCCGCGACGGAGCGGTTCAGGACCAGATCGAGGACACGGTGAAGGATGCCGTGCTTCGCGCGCGTGCGCTCACGCCCAAGGGCGAGAGCGCCGAGGAATGCGACGATTGCGGAGAGCCGATCCCGAAGAAGCGGCGCGACGCGCTGCCGGGTGTGCGCACCTGCATCGCCTGCCAGTCGGAGCGCGACAAGGCGGTGACCCATTCGACGATCAACCGGCGCGGAAGCAAGGATAGCCAGCTGCGCTAGGCACGTTTAGGGCGCTGTCATGGCCCGCAAGCCCACACCCGGCCTCCCGAGCCGTCAGCAGATCCTCGACTTCATCGCCTCGTCCGACCAGCCGGCGGGAAAGCGCGAGATCGCTCGCGCTTTCGGGCTCAAGGGTAATGAGAAGATCGCTCTCAAGAAGCTTCTCAACGACATGGGCGACGAGGGGCTGATCGAAACGTCGCGCGGCCGTGCTTTCAACAAGCTAGGCGGAATTCCGAAGGTGACCGTGCTCCACGTCGTCGAGGCTGACGATAACGGAAGCATCTGGGCCAAGCCGGAGCATTGGGAGGCCGACATTCCGCCGCCGAAGCTTCGAGTCATCGAACGCGAGCGGCGCGGAGCACTGGGGATTGGCGACCGGATCCTCGCCCGAACCGAGGAGCGCGGCAACGGCTACGTCGCCCACCCTCTCAAGAAGCTCGCTCGCAAGGCGGAGCTGGTTCTCGGAGTCCTTCGCAAGGAAGGCACGCGCTTCTGGCTGACCCCGGTCGAGAAAAAGGAGCGGCGCGAGCTTCCGGTCAGTGACGTCAAGGACGGCGAGTCCGGGGACCTAGTGCTGTGCGAAGTGACCGGCCGCGGGCCGCGGGTGACGGCGAAGGTGGATGCTGTCCTCGGCGACCCGTTCGCGCCCAAGAGCTTCAGCCTGATCGCGATCCACAAGTATGAGCTTCCGTACGAATTCAGCGAAGCCGTCATCGCCGAAGCCAGCCGAGTAGCGAAGCAACCGCTCGGCGAGCGCGAGGACCTGACACATCTGCCCATCGTCGCGATCGATCCGGCCGACGCGCGGGACCATGACGACGCGATCTGGGCGGAAGCCGACGGGGAGGGCGGCTGGAACGCGATCGTCGCGATCGCCGACGTCAGCTTCTACGTCCGGCCCGATTCAGCGCTCGACAAGTCCGCGCGCTCGCGCGGCAACAGCGTTTACTTCCCCGATCGCGTGGTGCCGATGCTTCCCGAGGAGCTGTCCGCGGACATCTGTTCGCTCAAGCAGGGCAAGACACGCGCGGCGATGGCGTGCCACCTGAAGATTGCCAAGGACGGCACCCTGAAGAGCTGGAGATTTACGCGAGCAAAGATTTGTGTCGCTGCAAACATTGCGTACGAAGATGCTCAAGCCGCGATCGACATCGCGAATGAAGAAAGGGTCGAAGTCTCCTCGCCGACCTGCTCGATGCCGGAGATCGAAGGTCCCGTTCCGGCCGCTCTCGTCGAGCAAGCGCTCAGGCCCCTGTGGGGCTGCTGGCGGGCGCTCCTGTCGGCGCGCGAGAGGCGGCAGCCGCTTGAGCTCGACCTGCCCGAGCGGCAGGTGGTGCTCGACGAAAAGGGCCGGATCACCTCGGTCGCTCCGCGCGAGCGGCTCGATGCCCATCGGCTGGTCGAGGACTTCATGATCGCCGCCAACGTCGCGGCGGCCAAGGCGCTTGAGGCGAAGAAGGCGCCGGTCATGTACCGAATCCACGAGCCTCCGAGCCGCGAGAAGCTGGCGGCACTCAAGGATTATCTCGACACGTTCGGCATAGCGTTCACGCTCGGCCAGGTGATCAAGCCGGAGTCGTTCAACGCCATCATCAGCCGAGTCGGCGATGCGGATTTCCGGCCGGAGATCATGGAGCAATTGCTGCGCACGCAGATGCAGGCGCGCTACGGGCCGGAGCGGCTGGGGCATTTCGGGCTGGCTCTGGGAACATACGCGCATTTCACCTCGCCGATCCGCCGCTATGCCGACCTGCTTGTCCATCGCGCGCTGGTCAGCGCGTATAGGTTGGGCGAGGGCGGCCTTCCGCAGGCGGACGCCGAGCGCTTTGACGAGGTGGGGGAGCAGATTTCCCGGCTCGAGCGGCGCGCGATGGAGGCCGAGCGCGAGACGGTCGACCGCTATGTCGCGGCCTATCTGGCGGACCAGGTCGGGCAGGTCGTGATGTGCCGGATTACCGGCGTCCAGCCGTTTGGGTTCTTCGCGACCGTGGCCGAGTTCGGCGGCGACGGGATCGTGCCCGTCTCGACCATTGGATCAGAATATTTCCGCTACGATGAGAAGACCCAGCAGCTGATCGGCGAGGAGACTGGGACCAGCTATCGGATGGGCCAGAAGCTCAAGCTTCGAATCGTCGAGTCCAATCCGATCACCGGCGGGCTGCGCTTCGCAATTCCGGATCATGAGCCCGCCAGGCCCGAGGATCGGCGCGACCGGGTGCACCGCCCGGCGCCGAGGCGGGGCCGGCCCAAGAACATTCGCCATAACAACAGAAGGCGCTAAGCTATCTCGGCAAGCCTTTGGGGAGCGAGAGACGATGGCAACGGCAGCAGCGGCAGCCGCAGTAGCAAGGGCACGGCGGGACGTCCGCCATCACTTCTTCAGCCAGGATGCGGTCCGGCCCGACAACGCGGTGTCGTTCGAGCCGGGCAGCCGCCTGCAACGGCGAATGTTCGAACGGATGAGCGAGCGCGGCATAATCCGCGAAGCAAAACCGGGTCAGTATTGGATTGACGTGGTTGCGTACGACCGCGACCGGATCGCCCGATTCCAGAGAGTACGGGTAGTCCTGCTGGTCCTCGCCTTCGCGCTACTGGCAGGCCTGTTGCTGGTCCTGGTCTTGCGCTGAACCGCAACCATTACCGCCCCCCGTCATTGAGCGGGCAAGGAGAACCGGACATGGCCTACAAGATCGCGATCATCGTCGGCAGCCTTCGCAAGGACAGCATCAACCGGAAGATCGCGCGGTCGATCTGCGCGATCCGAAACGACAATCTCGATTGCTCGATGGTCGAGATCGGCGACCTGCCGCTCTACAACCAGGACTATGACGGCTCGCCCGGTGAGCCGGAGCAATATGCCCGTTTCCGCGATCAAGTCCGCTCGGCGGACGGCGTCCTGTTCGTCTCGCCTGAGTATAATCGCGGGATGCCGGGCGTCCTCAAAAACGCCATCGACGTGGGGTCGCGCCCTTACGGGCAGAGCGTGTGGGACAAGAAGCCCGCCGCGATCGTCACGGCTTCCCCGGGATCGATCGGCGGATTCGGGTCGAACCACCAGATCCGCCAGTCCTGCGTGTTCCTCAACATGCCGGTGATGCAGCAGCCGGAGGCCTATCTCGGCCACGTGAGCGACGGCAGCTTCGATGAAAGCGGGTGCCTCAAGGACGGGCCGCTGAAGGACCTGGTCACCACGCTCGCCCACAGCTTCCACGACTGGGTCGACATGATTCACCGCTCACGCGCCGCTCTCGCGGAAGACTCTGCCCACGCCGCAAAGCAGAAGCAGCCGGCCTAGGTTACCTTCTTGCGTTCGCGGAAGCGCGGCTGGTCCCATTCACGGTTGGCAAGGATGTCGGCGAGGATATCCCCCGCGCGGCACGCTTCCTCAAAGCGCGTGTAGAGCGGCGTGAAGCCGAAGCGCATGAGGTCGGGCGCCCGGAAATCTCCGACGACGCCCCGAGCGATCAGCGCCTGAATCACCGCATAGCCGTCCGGATGCGCAAAGCAGACGTGGCTTCCGCGTGCCTCAAGATCGCGTGGCCCGAACAGCGACACTTCGCCGCCGCATCGCCTCTCCACCTGCTCGATGAACAGAGCGAGCAGCGCACGCGACTTGGCCTCGACGTCCGCCATCGCCACGCCTTCGAACGTGTCGATCCCAGCTTCGAGCGCCGCCAGCGCAATGATGGAGGGCGTTCCGGTCAGGAAACGCGAAATCCCGCTCGTCGGGCGGTAGCTTTCCTCGAACGCGAACGGCTCGGAGTGGCCGAACCAGCCCTGCAGCGGCGGTCGAAGCTCGTCCTGGAGGCGCTCGGCGACGAACATGAAGGCGGGCGAGCCCGGGCCGCCGTTCAGATATTTGTAGCCGCAGCCGACGGCCAGATCGCAGCCGGCTTCGTCGAGGCGAAGCTCGATTGCCCCGGCGCTGTGCGACAGGTCCCAGACCACGAGCGCTCCCGCTGCGCGTGCCGCATCGTTCACGGCCCGCATATCGGCGCGGGCGCCGCTTCGATAATCGACGTGGCTCAGCGTGACGGTGGCCGTCTGCTCGTCGATCGCGTTGCCGATGTGGTCCGCGGGCACCAGCCGAAGCTCCAATCGGAGCATCTCCGCCAGGCCTTGGGCGACATAGGTGTCGGTCGGGAAATTGCCTTGCTGGGCAAGGATGACGCGCCGGCCGGGGCGGGCGCGGACCGCCGCCGACAGCAGCTTGAACAGGCAGACCGAGGTTGAATCGGCAATCGCGAGCTCGTTTGGCTTCGCGCCGACGATGGGCGCCAGCTTGGAGGCTATCCGCAGCGGCGCGTCGATCCAGTCGTGCTTGGTCCAGCTGGAGATGAGGTCGACCCTCCACTCTCCGGCGATCAGTCTGTCGACGCGGCTCTGCGTAGCCGCGGGAAGAGCGCCGAGCGAATTGCCGTCGAGGTAGATCAGGCTTTCGGGAAGCTGGAACCGCTCGCGAGCGAAGGCTAGCGGGTCGGCTTCGTCGAGCTGTTGGGCGTCCTCGAGCGTCACAGCTTCGGAAGAGTGACGCCCTGCTGGCCCATATATTTGCCCGCTCGGTCGGCGTAGCTGACCTCGCATGGCTCGTTGCCCTGAAGGAACAGGAACTGGCAGGCGCCTTCGTTCGCGTAGACCTTGGCCGGAAGCGGCGTCGTGTTCGAAAATTCCAGCGTCACATGCCCCTCCCAGCCCGGCTCCAGCGGAGTAACGTTCACGATGATCCCGCAGCGGGCGTAGGTGGATTTGCCGAGACAAATCACCATCACGTCGCGCGGCACGCGGAAATATTCGACCGTGTGGGCCAGCGCGAAGCTGTTGGGCGGGATGATGCAGACGTCGACCTCGCGGTCGACGAAGCTGTTCGCGGCGAAGTCCTTCGGGTCGACAGTGGCCGAATCGACGTTGGTGAAGATCTTGAAATGGTTGGAGACGCGCGCGTCGTAGCCGTAGGAGGAAAGGCCATAGCTGATGCAGCCTTCGCGACGCTGCGCCTCGACGAACGGCTCGATCATCCCGTGGTTCTGGGCCTGCTCGCGAATCCAGCGGTCGGAGAGAATGGGCATGGCCGCTGCCTAACCGTGGACTTCGAGCCCTTCAATCGGCGGACATTATTTCTGTGGATGAGGGGCGCGGCTGAAAACTGCGGGATTCACATCCTATCCACAGGCGTGCTACTTTTGTTCTCAATTGGCGCGGCCGCCGATCCGCGTAGGACGTGCGCATGGCAGAGATCGTAAGACTATCCGACCCGGCGCAGCCCGCCGCTACCCCGAGCCTCCCGGCTAACGTCGAGGCCGAAGCCGCGCTCCTTGGCGCGCTGATGCTCGACAACCGCCTGGTCGAAGACGTCGGCCTCAAGCTCAAGCCGCACCATTTCCACGAAGAACTCCACGGCCGGATCTACGACTCGATCCTCAAGCTCACCGACAAGAACATGGTCGCAAATCCGGTGACCCTGCGGCCGATGTTCGAGGCCGACGAGGCGATGAAGCAGGTCGGCGGCGCGGGCTATCTTGCGACTCTGACGGGCTCGGGCGCGACCCTGATCGCAGCTCGCGACTTCGCCCAGCAGATTTACGACCTAGCGCTGCTTCGGGCGCTGATCGGAGTCGGCCGCGACCTGGTCGACAGCGCTCTCGACACGAGCGAGGAAGTCGCTCCGCTTCAGCAGATCGAGCGTGCGGAAAGCGAGCTCTACAAAGTCGCGGAGGAGGGCGGCGCCGAAGGCAAGGCGAAGAGCTTCGCCGAGGCTACCCGCGATGCGCTCCAGACCGCCGAGCGGGCGCTCAATAGCGGCGGCCATTTGTCAGGCGTGACGACGGGCCTCGAAAGCCTCAACGGCAAGATCGGCGGCCTTCACAATTCCGACCTGATCATCGTCGCCGGACGCCCGGGCATGGGCAAGTCGGCGCTCGGCACCAACATCGCCTTCGCCGCAGCACAACGGTTCCTCCGCGACGTCGAGGACGGGATCGAGCCGGAGAAATCCGCTGGCGCTCCCGTCGCCATGTTCAGCCTCGAAATGTCGGCGGACCAGCTGGCCACGCGTATCCTTGCGGAGCAGTCGGGCATCAGCTCCGAGAACCTGCGCATGGGCAAGATCAGCAAGCAGGAGTTTCGCCAGCTTGCCCGCGCCGCAGCCGAGCTGGAGAGCCTGCCTTTCTACATTGACGATACGCCCGGCCTGACCATCGCCGCGCTGCGCGCCCGCGCTCGTCGCCTCAAGCGGCAGAAGGGCATCGGGATGGTCATCGTCGATTACCTTCAGCTGCTCCAGGGGACCGGCCGCAACAGCAACGAGAACCGCGTCAACGAAATTTCCGAGATCAGCCGCGGGCTGAAGACGTTGGCAAAGGAATTGAACGTCCCGGTCATCGGCCTTTCGCAGCTGAGCCGAGCCGTGGAGCAGCGCGAGGACAAGCGCCCGCAGCTGTCCGACCTTCGTGAGTCGGGCTCGATCGAGCAGGACGCCGACATCGTCCTCTTCATCTATCGCGAGGACTATTATCTCGCCGCCCGCCAGCCGGCCGACGACCACCCCGATTTCGCTTCGTGGCAGGAGGAGATGGGGCGGGTCTACGGCCTCGCGGAAATCCTGGTGTCGAAGCAGCGCCACGGCGCAACGGGCAAGGTCCGGGTGAAGTTCGACAGCCGGATCACCAAGTTCAGCGACCGCGTGGACGAGGGCTTCCTCCCAGAAGAGCGTGGCTGAACCGGTTGCGATTCCACATCGATGCAATAAGGGGGCGGCACGCGCCTGCGGCTGACCAACCGGAGCATCTGAATGGCCGAGCAATATGATCTCGTCGTCCTCGGTTCGGGGCCGGGCGGCTATGTAGCGGCGATCAGGGCTGCTCAGCTCGGCCTGAAGACCGCCATCGTCGAGCGCGAGCTGCTCGGCGGAATCTGCCTCAACTGGGGCTGCATCCCGACCAAGGCGCTGCTCCGCTCCGCCGAAATCCTTCACCACATGAGGCATGCCGAGAGTTTCGGGCTCAGCGCCGGCAAAGTGGATTTCGACCTGAAGAAAGTGGTCGAACGCAGCCGAGACGTTGCAGCGCAGATGAACCGCGGCGTCACCGGCCTGATGAAGCGCAACAAGATCGACGTGCACATGGGGGAAGGGAAGCTCACCGGCCCCGGCAAGCTCAACGTGGCCGCGACCGGCAAGACGACCGAGCTTGCAGCCAAGCACATCATCGTCGCGACGGGCGCCCGCGCCCGCGAGCTTCCGTTCGCGAAGAGCGACGGGAAGCGAATCTGGACCTACCGCCACGCAATGACGCCGCCGGAGATGCCCACGGAGTTGCTGGTCATCGGCTCGGGCGCGATCGGGATCGAGTTCGCCAGCTTCTACAACGACCTCGGCGCCAAGGTGACCGTCGTCGAAATGCTGGACCGGATCGTGCCGGTCGAGGACGCCGAAGTAAGCCGCGCCCTTACGAAGTCGCTGACGGGGCAAGGGGTCGAGATCCTCACCTCGGCGGGGGTCGAAAGCCTGAAGGCGGATTCCAAGGGTGTCGCTGCCGCGATCAAGGGCAAGGACGGCAAGACCGCGGAGCGCCGCTTCAGCCACGTTATCGTTGCCGTCGGAATCGCTCCGAACACCGAGAACATCGGCCTTGAAGCGTTGGGAGTGAAAACCACCAAGGGCCACATCGACGCGGATGCCTACTGTCGCACCAGCGCAAAGGGCGTGTGGGCAATCGGCGACGTGACCGCTCCTCCGTGGCTGGCGCACAAGGCGAGCCATGAAGGCGTCATCGCTGCCGAAGCGATCGCTCAGGAGCTCGGCAACAAGGATGCCCATCCGCACGCGATGGACCCGAAGAACATCCCCGGCTGCACCTATTGCCGGCCGCAGATCGGAAGCGTCGGGCTGACCGAGGCGAAGGCGAAGGAAGCCGGGTACGAGGTCAAGGTCGGCCGCTTCCCCTTCCCCGGTAACGGCAAGGCGATCGCGCTCGGCGAGACCGAAGGTTTCGTGAAGACCGTGTTCGACGCCAAGACCGGCGAGTTGCTTGGTGCGCACATGATCGGTGCCGAAGTGACCGAGCTGATCCAGGGTTATACGATCGGCAAGACTGCGGAGCTGGTCGAGCAGGATTTCATCAACACTGTTTTCCCGCATCCGACGTTGAGCGAGATGATGCACGAGAGCGTCCTCGCCGCGTTCGGACGGGTGATCCATATCTGACGGGAGGGGACCCCAATGAAGCATTTCTTGCTGGCCGCTGTTGCGGCCGTTTCGCTGGCCGCGCCGGTAAGCGCGGCGACGGTCGTCACCGCCGACCGGCTGCTCGACGTGAAGACCGGCCGGTACATCGACAACCCGGCGATCGTGATCGGCGACAACGGCCGGGTGCAGCAGATCGGTAATCTCGCTTCGATGCAGCTCCCCGCCGGGATCAAGCATATCGATCTCCCAGGCCAGACCTTGGTTCCGGGCTTGATCGACATGCACGTTCACATGAACAGCCTGGCTGAGATCGGCGGTTATGAAGGGTTGAAATATACCGACAGTTTCTGGGCGGCGATCGGTCCGTTCAATGCGCGCAAGGACATCGATGCGGGCTTCACCACGGTTCGCAACGTGGGCTCGGGCGATTTCGACGACGTCGGGCTGAAGCAGGCGATCGACGGCGGCTGGATCGTCGGTCCGCGCATCGTGCCCGCGACTTATTTGCTCGGCGCGACCGGTGGCCATTGCGATGACACCAACGGGCTTCCGCCGTCGCTCGGCGCGGACAAGACTGCGCCGGGCATCGTCAGCAGCCCGGAGCAGGCGCGCGAGAAGGTGCGCTGGGTGCGCAAATATGGCGCCGAGGTGATCAAGATCTGCGCGACCGGCGGGGTATTCTCGCTCGGCGATTCGGTTGGCGCCCAGCAGCTGAGCCTCGAGGAAATGAAGGCTATCGCCGACGAGGCGCACATGCTCGGCATGAAGGTGGCGGCCCACGCCCATGGCGACGAGGGAATCCACGACGCGATCCTGGCCGGCATCGACACGATCGAGCACGCCAGCCTCGCGTCCGATGCGACCATCCAGCTGGCGAAGCAGCACGGCACTTGGTTCGACATGGATATCTATAATGATGACTATATCCTCGCGACCGGCACGGCCAACGGCACTGAGCAGCAGAGCCTCGACAAGGAGCGGATGATCGGCCTGAAGCAGCGCCAGACCTTCCAGCGCGCGGTCAGGGCTGGAGTGAAAATGATCTTCGGCACCGACGCGGGCGTTTACCCGCACGGCGACAATGGGAAGCAGTTCGCGAAAATGGTGCAGTGGGGCATGACTCCGCTCCAGGCGATCCAGGCGGCGACGCTGAATGCTTCCGAAGCGCTCGGAAGGAATGATGTCGGCGTGATCGAGCCTGGCCGTTATGGCGACATGGTCGCGGTCCGTGGCGATCCTCTGCGCGACGTGACGACGCTCGAGCATGTCGATGCGGTTATCAAGGGCGGCGTGCTGGTGAAGGGGCCTGGCGCAACGCAATGAGCTCTCCGACCGCAAGCACCCGGACTCTCGTGATCGCGCTCGTCGCGAACCTCGGGATAGCGGTCTCGAAGTTCGTCGCTGCGGCGATCACCGGATCTTCGGCGATGCTGACGGAGGGCGTCCACAGCGTCGTCGATTCGACCAACCAGCTGCTCCTGATGTGGGGGCGTCACGCTGCCAAGCGCGCGCCGGACCGCTATCACCCGTTCGGATACGGGCGGGAGCTCTATTTCTGGAGCTTCGTCGTCGCCGTGCTGGTGTTCGCGCTCGGCGCAGGCGTGTCGATCTACGAAGGCATCATCCACATCGCTCATCCCGAACACGCGGTCTCGCCTGTCATCGCCTATGGAGTCCTGCTGGTCGCCTTCCTCCTGGAAGGCTGGTCGACGCTGGAGGCGTTTCAGGAATTCAAGGCGGCCAAGGGCGGCACCGGCTGGTTCGAAGCGATCCGGCTGTCGAAGGACCCGCCGAGCTTCATCGTGCTCCTCGAGAACGGTGCCGCAATGGCCGGGATCGTTGCTGCGGCGGCCGGTCTCTTCCTCGCGCAGATCACCGGGAACCCGTTCTACGACGGAGCGGCATCGATCGTCATCGGCCTCATTCTCGGCCTCACGGCGTTCCTGCTTGCGTATGAATCGAAAGGCCTGCTGATCGGCGAGGCTGCCGAGCCCGAGCTGGTGTCAGGGCTCGCACAGCTCGTAAGCAGCCAGAAGGGCGTGGTTGCCGCCGGGGAGGTGCTGACCGTCCATTCCTCGCCCGACCAGGTCACCGCAATGATCAGCGTCGACTTCGACGATTCCATTTCCGCGGGGGACGTCGAGCATATCGTCTGCACGATCGAGGAGGAGGCGCACAAGCACTGGCCGCAGGTGCGCAGGCTGTACATTCGCCCGCGCAAGGGATCTTTGCTCGGCTCGAAATGGGAATCCGAACCATGCTGAACGGAGGCGGATCGTGGCGTTGAAGAAGCTTTGCGTGATCGCCGGAATGGCGCTCGCCCTTGGTGCATGCGGGTCGTCGGCCGGGGACAATGTCATGTCGCCGGAAGCCAATGCGCTCGACCCGGCCGCAGTCAACCTGGCGCTTGGCCCGGAGACGACCGGCAACGAGGCGACCATCGACGCCAGCGACCTCAACAGCACGGACAACTCGACTGAGCAAAATTCGACCGAGCCGACGAACAAGAGCAACGAGGAGGAGCGGCCATGAAACAGGGCTATTGCGACGACATCGAGAGCGTCACGCTCAAGAACGAAGATTTTCGTCGGGTCCTCTATACGGGCCATCACCTTCAGCTGGTGGTGATGACGCTCCAGCCCGGCGACGAGATCGGCGAGGAGGTCCACGAAGACCGCGACCAGTTCTTCCGGATCGAGGAAGGCGAGGGCGCCATCGACATCGATGGCCGCGAGAATCGGGTCGAAGGCGATTTCGCGGTGATCGTCCCCGCGGGCGCCCGGCACAACGTCCGCAACATCGGTTCGCGGCCCTTGAGGCTCTACACCATCTACGGCCCGCCGGAGCACAAGGATCAGGTCGTTCAGGCCACCAAGGAAGAGGCCGACCGGCGCCATCCCCACGAGGAGTGGGAAGGCGAAACGACAGAGTGAGCGCTGGGTCGCGGTGATTTCCGGGGGAAGCCGCTGGCTTCTTTAAGAATTTGCTATTCCTGATCGCGTAGTTTCCCCCCGCATTGCTGGGGGAGGCAGTCGATGCGCGTCTATGATTATCGGCCGGACAAAGCGGCGATGGGAAGCGCTTTCCTGGCTGCCTTTGCCTACGCTTC